>NZ_SCNC01000009.1:0-169219 GCF_005503635.1 Chryseobacterium sp. 2VB | reverse complement strand
TTTAGGTGTGGGGGCCCTTCGGCTTCGCTCAGGGTGAGAGCGTGGGAAAG
Source organism: Chryseobacterium sp. 2VB (assembly GCF_005503635.1). Lineage (NCBI taxonomy): Bacteria > Pseudomonadati > Bacteroidota > Flavobacteriia > Flavobacteriales > Weeksellaceae > Chryseobacterium > Chryseobacterium sp. 2VB. Next base: position 169,169 of record NZ_SCNC01000009.1, on the reverse strand, counting down.
CCTCGGCGCGAGGAGTATGAATGGATAGCAGGAAATAGCTCCTAATAAAGTTCGAGAGTTGGAAGGTTGGAGGGTGAGTGGGTAAGAGAGTTTAGAGAGGGGAAGTGAAGCACAAAGAGACATAAGCTGAAATAGGGATATATTCTCTAAAAGGGACAAAAAACATTCCGTAAGAATCCTAAATATGTGGGACTCCTACGGAATGGGGATAAAACGAAGTTATATTTCTAGTTCAGAACGTATGATGTTCCGTCTCTTCCGTCTTTTAATTCGATCCCTTCTGCAAGCAGTTTATCTCTGATCTGGTCTGAAAGTTCGAAGTTTTTGGATTTTCTTGCCTGGTTTCTCAATTCGATCAAAACTTTTAAGGTCTGATCAAGTTTTTCATTGTTATTTTCTTCTATGGTCTGTAATCCCAGAACGTCGAAGATGAATGCATTCAGTGTTGATTTTAAGTCTTCAAGATCTTCTGTTGCAATTGTTTCTTTGCCATCTTTCAGCGCAAAGATATATTTCACCGCTTCAAACAGGTGGGCAATCAGTATTGGCGAATTAAAGTCATCTGTTAATGCTTCATAGGCTTTATTTTTCCATTCTTTCAGGCTGAAACCGGATTGTTTTGAATCATCAGGGGTAATAGAAGCCAATACTTTCACAGCTTCCATTAATCTGATAAATCCTTTTTCGCTCGCTATCATGGCATCGTTTGAAATATCCAGAACGCTTCGGTAGTGCGCCTGCAGGAAACAGAAGCGTACAATTGAAGGGTGGAACGGCTTTTCAAAGAAGTCGTTATCTCCTGTCACCAGCTGCATGGGCAGGATATAGTTTCCTGTAGATTTGCTCATACGCTGAGAATTCATCGTCAGCATATTGGCGTGCATCCAGTAATTCACCGGTGCGGCATCGTTGCAGGCTTTGCCTTGTGCAATTTCGCATTCGTGGTGGGGAAATTTAAGATCCATTCCTCCTCCATGGATATCGAATGTTTCGCCAAGATATTTTGTACTCATTGCAGTACATTCAAGGTGCCATCCCGGAAAACCTTCTCCCCAAGGGGAGTTCCATCTCATGATGTGGGCTGGGGATGCTTTTTTCCACAATGCAAAATCCTGTGGGTTTTTCTTTTCTCCCTGGCCGTCCAGGTCTCTGGTATTGGCAAAAAGTTCTTCTATATTTCGTTTTGAAAGTTCACCGTAATTCAATCCTCTTTTATTGTATTCCAAAACGTCAAAGTATACTGAACCGTTGCTTTCGTAGGCAAAACCTCTTTCAATCAGCTTTTGAGTTAATTCGATCTGTTCTACAATATGTCCTGTAGCGGTAGGTTCGATATTGGGTGGCAGCAGATTGAACATATCCAGTACTTTGTGGAAATCTACGGTATATTTCTGTACAATTTCCATAGGCTCCAGTTTTTCAAGTCTGGTTTGTTTTACGAATCTGTCGTTATCTACATTTCCATCATCGGTAAGGTGTCCTGCGTCGGTAATATTTCTTACATATCTTACTTTGTATCCCAAATGCATCAGGGTACGGTAGATAAAATCGAAAGAAAGGAAAGTTCTTACATTTCCCAAATGTACATTGCTGTACACGGTAGGTCCGCAGACATACATTCCGACATTTCCTTCCAAGATAGGTTTGAATATTTCTTTTTCCGCTGTAAGGGAGTTATATAATTTTAATTGCATTTATTTTTAAGTTAAAGATTTAATGATTTTAAGATTCAAAATTGAGTTAAAAAATATTTTTGTCACAACAAATAATTGTCGTGATAAAAATCTTATCTGAAACTTTTTTAAATTTTATCATAATTAAATCGCTTTTAAATGATGCTGCAGATGATCTACATAATCATCGATAATAAACTCCAATGTATAGACCCGTGGTTCTGTTTTGGTCGTATCACAGGTTCTCTGTAATGCTTCGTCCGGGATATTTTCTACGATATGAACAATCTGATAGTTCAAAGATTTCCACAGGTCAATAAGATCTGAAGTAGGAACATTCTGATAGTTCTGAGCTTTTACCCAAAAATTCTGATCATATACAATATTTTCGTTCTCTTTATATTGTGTCACAACAAATCTACGGATATTTGTAAAAGCGCTGTCACAAAGATGGCCAATAATTTCTTTTTTGGACCATTTTTCCGAGGAATTTTTATATATCCATTCTTCTTCAGTGATATTTTGGAATCTCTGAAGCTGTGTATCAATAATATTTTTAAGGATCTGGTAGTTCATTGTTTATTAATCCAGTTTTGCATGACTTCCTACGTAATGTAAGAATTCCTGTCTTGTGATAGGGTTTGTTCTGAAAATACCACTGAGTTCCGCAGTAATTGTGGAGCTTGCTGTATCTTTTATTCCTCTGCAGTTGACACAAAGGTGTTTTGCATCAATGATACACGCCACATCTTTAGTTCCCAAAGCTTCTTTCAAAGCATCTACAATCTGCATGGTAAGTCTTTCCTGAACCTGTGGTCTTTTCGCATAATAATCAACAATTCTGTTAATTTTTGAAAGACCGATTACTTCTCCATTGGAAATATAAGCAACATGTGCTCTACCTATAATTGGTAAAAAGTGATGCTCGCAGAAAGAGTATACCGTGATATCTTTTTCCACCAGCATCTGGCGGTATTTGTATTTGTTGGAGAAAGTGGAGATTCCTGGTTTATTTTCAGGAAGAAGTCCTCCGAAAATCTCGTTCACATACATTTTGGCAACACGTCTTGGAGAATCCTTCAGAGAATCATCTGTCATATCCAATCCCAACGTTTCCATAATCTCACCAAAAAGCTCAGTAATTTTTTCAATTTTTTCCTGTGGCGATTTATCAAAAGCATCTTCCCTTATAGGCGTATGTTCTTTTCCAGTGAAAATATCATCGTCGTTATCAGTAAAATCAACCATTTTTATTTAATTTGCAGCAAAAATACGGATAATATCTGTTCATCTATATTCAATTAGGGTGAAAAACATTATCTTTTATAACCAGCTCAGATTAAAAAGCCTATGATTATTGTCGAAGAAGTACAAAACCAACTCCATAAAAAGGAATTTCTGGAATTCCCGGCCCGTCTTTATGAACACGACAAAAATTATATCCGCCCTTTAGATAAACATATTGAGGAGATTTTTGATCCTGCCAAGAATAAATTCTTCAAAAACGGAGAATGTAAAAGGTTTCTGTTTAAAAGAAATGGTAACACCGTTGGGAAAGTAGCTGTTTTTGTGAACGGCTGTTATGAACAGAAGCAGCCTACGGGAGGAATTGGCTTTTTCGACTGTATTAATGATCAGGAAACTGCCAATTTTATTTTTGACCATTGTAAAAACTGGCTTCAAAAAAAAGGAATGGAAGCAATGGACGGACCTATCAATTTTGGAGAACGGGATAAATTCTGGGGGCTTCTAATTGAAGGTTTTATTGAGCCTTTATTTGGAATGAACTACAATTTCCCTTATTACAAAGATCTTTTTGAAAATTATGGTTTTCAGATTTATTTTGAGCAGCTATGTTTTACCAGACCTGTTTTTGCGGAAGTGTCGAGGATCTTTACCATTGCGCATGAAAAGAACAGAAGAAACCCTGCGATCTCAGCACAACCTATGAAAAAGAATAATTTGCCGAAGTTTGCAAAGGATTTTACAGAGATTTATAATAAAGCATGGGCATCTCATGGAGAAGGAAAGCATCTTGAAGAAGCAAAAGTTCTGAAGATGTTCAATACCATGAAACCTATCATCAATGAGCATATTTCCTGGTTTGTATACGAAAACGAAAAACCGATTGCGATGTGGATCAATATTCCTGATCTCAACCAGTGGTTTAAATATTTGAACGGGAAATTCGGGATTTTTCAAAAGCTTAAATTTTTGTTTTTAAAACGTTTTAAAAAGAATGAAAAAATGGTGGGGCTTGTTTTTGGTGTTGTCCCCGAATGGCAGAAGAAAGGTATTGACGGATATATGATCTGGGAAGGAACTCAGCATTTAAGAAAACATACGGATTTTACCATTACGGAACTTCAGTGGATTGGTGATTTTAACCCTAAAATGATTAAGATTGCAGAAACTCTTGATACTACAGTAACACGTAGACTTGCTACTTACCGGTATTTGTTTGACAGAAATAAGGAGTTTGAGAGACACACAATACTATAGCTAAATACTTTAACAAAATTTCATCATTTTAAGAATAATAATCGTATTTTTGAAAATAACTTTTGAAAACTTTAATAAAACTAACAAAATGAGAAAAGTAATTATAAGCGCCTTACTGGTTACTTCATGCATTGTATTTGCACAGGATTTTACTCCTGATAACTACTCATCCGGCTACTCAAGTACAATATCTGTAAACAGCCTCGGAGGAGATCACGCAGTATTCGGAGTACGATCAGAAAACTATGGGAGAGCATTAAAGTATGATGAAATAGCAGGTTCTCCTTATTACAATTCAGAGTTTCATCTTGCTAAAGTAGGTGAAAACTTTGAAAAAGTACCTGTAAGATACAATAGCTACAAGGATGAAGTAGAATTTCAGAAAGAAGGTAAACCTTTGGTCCTGCCTAAAGAAGAACAGTTTTCCAAAATTGAAATTTCATCGCCAAAAAGCACAATGGTATTATTAAAAACTGATGATGATCTGAGTGGTTATTTTTTTGAATTAGTTAATGGTAAAATCCCGCTTTTCAAAAAAATAAAGGTTAAATTTCAAGATGCCATCCCTGCAGCCAATTCATATGCAACTGATAAAGCGGCTTTTTTTAAAACATTAGACCCTGTTTACTATATCAAAACAGAATCAGGATATATTAAAAAACCGAAGAAAATAAAAGATATCACAGAGGCCTTCCCTGCAAAAAAGGATGAGATTGAAAACTTTGTAAAATCTAATAATATTAAAATCAACAAAGAAGAAGACCTCATCAAACTGGTTAAGTTCTTAAATCAATAAAAAAATAAACCCCTGTGAAATTTACAGGGGTTCCTTCATTTTGGTACTTTTATTAGAATAGCTCACCGGCTACTTTTTTGATGTTATCACTTTTCCCCATTGAGTAAAAGTGGAGAACGGGAACTCCAAAGTCCAGAAGTTCTTTACACTGAGCAATAGACCATTCTATTCCGATCTGTTTTACCGCTTCATTATTTTTTGCATTTTCCACCTCATTGATCAGTTCTTCAGGAAGATCTATTTTGAATACCTGTGGCAGGATTTTCAAGTGTTTCTTTGTTGCAATAGGTTTGATTCCCGGAATAATTGGAACCGTTATTCCCATTTCTCTTGCTTTCTGAACGAATTCAATATACTTTTTATTGTCAAAAAACATTTGGGTAACGATGTAATCTGCTCCGGCATCTACTTTTTGTTTCAGCCACTTCAGATCATAATTCATGGAGGGCGCTTCCATATGTTTTTCGGGATATCCAGCAACACCGATGCAGAATTTGTTCAGTTCATCACAAACCTGTTCTTCGTTATGAAGATATTTTCCTCTTCCCAGATCATTAATCTGATTGACAAGATCCATTGCACTGGCGTGCCCTCCCTGAGTAGGTTCAAAATATTGATGCCCTTTCATGGCGTCACCTCTTAAGGCCATTACATTATCTATTCCAAGGTACATACAATCTACCAGCAGATATTCTGTTTCTTCTTTTGTAAAACCTCCGCAAAGAAGGTGTGGCACTGTATCAACATTATATTTATGCTGGATGGCTGCACAAATACCCAAGGTTCCGGGGCGCATCCTTGTAATACGGCGTTCCATCAGCCCGTTTCCTTTGTCCAGATAGATGTATTCTTCTCTGGATGTGGTAACATCAATGAAAGGAGGTTTGAACTCCATCAACGGATCTATGTTCGTATAAAGATCTTCAATACCTATTCCCTTTTGTGGTGGAACAACTTCTAAGGAGAATAAAGTTTTTCCATTTGCGTTTTTAATGTGTTCTGTTATCTTCATGTTAATGTTAATCTGCTAAATTGGGTGACAACCATTTTTTCGCTTCCTGGATGCTACAACCTCTTCTTGCTGCATAATCTTCAAGCTGGTCTTCTGTAATTTTACCTAATCCGAAATATTTGGCATGCGGGCTTCCGAAATAATATCCGGAAACAGATGCTGTTGGGAACATGGCAAGGCTTTCTGTAAGGAAAACCCCAGTATTCTCTTCTACTTTTAAAAGGTCCCAGATGGTTTTCTTTTCCAGATGGTCCGGGCAAGCCGGATATCCCGGAGCCGGACGGATTCCTTTATATTTTTCGGCAATAAGCTCTTCGTTGCTTAAGTTTTCCTGATTGGCGTATCCCCAGTATTCCGTTCTGACTTTTTTATGTAAGAATTCGGCATAAGCTTCTGCAAAACGGTCTGCCAAAGCTTTGACCATGATAGAATTGTAATCATCATTGGCTTTTTCGTATTCCGCAGACAGTTCATCGGTACCAAATCCGGTGGTTACACAGAATGCTCCTACATAATCGGTTTTTCCAGAGCTTTGAGGAGCAATAAAATCACTTAGCGCCAGATAATCTTTGCCTTTTGATCTCTGAGCCTGCTGTCTTAGAGTTAAAAATTTTGCCTGCTCATTATTATTTCCATCAAAAATCAAAATATCATCAGATTCATTGGAATTGGCTTTAAAGATTCCGAAGATGGCTTTTGCGGTTAACAGTTTCTCATCCAGAATTCTATTCAAAATAACCTGAGCATCTTTGAATAGTTCTTTCGCCTGAACTCCTACCACCTCATCTTCCAGAATATTCGGGTATTTTCCGTGGAGATCCCAGCTTCTGAAAAACGGAGACCAGTCGATAAAAGGAAGAAGCTCTCTCAGATCCTGATTTTCAATTACTTTTATTCCGAGATTATTCGGTGTGAAAATTTCTTCATTTTCCCAGTCAATTTTAAAGTGATTTTCCCTTGCTTCTTTGATTGAAACATAATCTTTATCCACCTGTCTGTTCAGAAATTTTTCTCTGAAATCAGAGTAGTCATTCTTTAAATCCGAAACATATTCTTTATTTCTGTCACCCAGCAATGAGCTTACAACGTTTACCGCTCTTGAAGCATCATTCACATGAACGACAGCATTTTTATATTTCAAATCGATTTTCACGGCCGTATGTGCTTTTGACGTTGTAGCACCGCCGATTAATAGAGGGAAATCCAAATTTTGTCTTTCTAATTCTGAAGCGATGTACACCATTTCATCCAAACTTGGGGTAATCAGTCCGCTTAGCCCAATAACATCTACTTTTTCTTCAATGGCAGTCTGAATAATCTTTTCGGCGGGAACCATTACTCCAAGGTCAACAATTTCATAGTTGTTACAACCTAAAACAACACTCACAATGTTTTTGCCGATATCATGAACGTCCCCTTTTACGGTTGCCATTAATATTTTTCCGTTGGCAGGTTTTGTTCCGTCTTTTTCTGCTTCAATGAAAGGCTGTAAATAAGCTACTGCCTTTTTCATTACCCTTGCGGATTTTACTACCTGTGGAAGGAACATTTTTCCACTTCCGAATAAATCTCCAACCACTCCCATACCTGTCATCAGGTTCACTTCGATGACGTGAAGGGGTCTTTCGGCCAATAGCCTTGCTTCTTCTACATCTTCTTCAATAAAACGGTCGATTCCTTTTACCAAAGCATGGGTAATCCTTTCCTGTAGAGGATTATTTCTCCACTCTAAGTCTTCAGTCTTTTCCTTTTTTACCGATTTATGTTTCTCAGAGTAATCTAAAAGCCTTTCGGTAGCATCTTCTCTTTTATCCAGGATGACATCTTCTACCAGCTCCAGCAATTCTTTATTGATTTCATCATAAACCTCCAGCATAGCCGGATTTACAATACCAATGTTCATTCCTGCCTGAATCGCATGGTACAGGAATACAGAGTGCATGGCTTCTCTCACCGTATCATTTCCACGGAAAGAGAAAGAAACATTACTCACGCCTCCACTCACGGATGCGTAAGGAAGGTTTTGTCTTACCCAGCGTGTCGCTTCAATAAAATCGATGGCATTTCTTCTGTGCTCATCCATTCCAGTTGCTACCGGAAAGATATTTAAGTCGAAAATGATATCTTCTGCGGGGAAGCCAATCTGGTTCACCAAAATATCATAGGAACGTTTTGAAATTTCAATTCTTCGTTCAAAACTGTCTGCCTGTCCTACCTCATCAAATGCCATTACAATGACAGCTGCACCATACCTTTTGATGGCCTTGGCATGTTTGATAAATTCTTCCTCGCCTTCTTTTAAGCTAATGGAATTCACGACACATTTTCCCTGAGCTACCTGAAGACCTGCTTCAAGGATCTCCCATTTGGAAGAATCTACCATAATCGGGATTCTTGCAATATCCGGTTCAGAGGCAATTAAGTTCAGGAATTTGATCATCGATGCTTTTCCATCAATCAAACCATCATCAAAGTTAACATCCAGAATCTGGGCACCTCCTTCTACCTGATGGCGGGCAATATCTAAGGCTTCTGAGAATTTCTCCTCTTTAATCAGTCTTAAAAACTTTTTGGATCCGGCAACATTTGTTCTTTCACCAACGTTGATGAAATTACTTTCCGGGGTTATGATAAGAGGCTCGAGGCCTGATAATCTTAAATACTTCATTTTATTCTTCTAAAATATAGTAGGCATTATTGGCATTCTGCTTCAATAAATCCCTATGCTTACTTAAAGCTGTAATCAGCGGAAATCTTTTGTATGCTAAACCATGTTCTTTAGCAAATTCTTCAATCTCCTCTGTAATTTCATTATAATACATATAACTGTAATTGGGAAACAGATGGTGAGCAACGTGAAAATTGAAATTTCCCAACACATTTCTTACAAACCAGTTATTTTCTTTGAGATCATTGGTTACTTCCAGCTGGTGGCGAAGCCAGCTAAACGGCAGACCATTCTCTTTATTTAATTTTGGAAAGGCATTATCAGGAAGCGGATGCAAAGGCAGTAACACAAACAATGCAAAAATACTTGCTGATATCACCTGTAAAAACCACGCTCCTAAAGCCAATCCTATTGATACTTTAAAGAACACTACAGGAACAACGATCTGATAAAAGAAATAGAACAGCTTATAGCTTATCATTTTTACTTTTTCAATGGTGGGTATCTTTCCCTGGGTTTTTAAAATCACCCTTTCTTTATCAAAAAAGTCTCTGAAGTCTCTTATAAACATCCAGTTGAACAAATACAACGGATAGACTAAAAAGAAAAACTTGTCCTGATACTTCTGTACTCCTTTCGCTTTAATCCACGGTACAATTAAAAGCAGTCCGCTCTGCTCGATATCCGTATCCCATCCATCTACGTTCGGATAGGCGTGATGGCTTGCGATATGTCTTTTTTTCCAGATATAGGAGTTGGCTCCTATAAAATCAAAAATGTGAAGAATCAGCCCATTGAGTCTTTTACTCTTATAAATGTTATTATGGGCCGCTTCGTGGATTAAGTTTAAATAAATCAAAACCAGAGAAATTCCCATTAAAACAAAACTCAGAATATAGATCCAATGCTTTTCGGCATTAAGAACAGCGAGAAAATATAAACCAATATAGACCAATGGCAGGATGACTGCTTTGATCTGAATGTAGATATCTCTGTTTTCAGAAATCCCTTCCACCCTTTGGTTTACTTTCTTCCTCAACTCATTAAAAAGCTTAACATCTTCTGAATCTTTTAAGTAAATCGGCTTTTCCATTACATTAAATTTTGTGGTTTATTTAAAGATAATATTTATAACCGAGCCTTCATTCTTGATTTTAATTAAAAAAATCTATCAAATCAGACAAATTCTTTCAATTCTCTAGGCGGATAATCTTTCACCAGATCTGCAATCGCCCTGATATGCTCAGGGGTAGTTCCGCAGCATCCTCCTATAATATTGATTAATCCTTTCTCTACATATTCTTTGATCTGTCTTGCCATATCTTCCGGAGTTTCGTCATATTTTCCAAAAGCATTCGGTAAACCGGCATTCGGATATGCTGAAACATAGAATCCTGAATTATGAGCCAGTGTTTCAAGGTAAGGAGTCAGCTGATCTGCTCCCAATGCACAGTTGAATCCTACACTTAATAAGTTCAGGTGAGACACTGATATGAGAAAAGCTTCCGCGGTCTGTCCGCTCAATGTTCTTCCTGAAGCATCTGTAATAGTTCCTGAAACCATAATCGGAATCTTAATTCCTCTTTCATCCTGCAGTTCATCAATAGCGAATAAAGCAGCTTTTGCATTCAAAGTATCAAAGATGGTTTCTACCAGAAGGATGTCTGAACCCCCATCCAGCAAAGCTTCACACTGCTGTTTGTAAGCTACTCTCAATTCTTCAAAAGTGATGGCTCTGTATCCCGGATCATTCACATCAGGGCTTAAACTTGCTGTTCTGTTGGTAGGTCCGATAGATCCTGCTACAAATCTCGGTTTGTCCGGATTTTTTGCGGTGTACTCGTCACAGGCTTTTCTGGCAATTTTTGCTGACTCATAGTTCAGGTCGTATACCAGATCTTCCATATGATAATCTGCCATGGCAATCGTAGTTCCTGAGAACGTATTGGTTTCAATGATGTCTGCTCCGGCTTCCAGATATTTCTTGTGAACTTCTTCAATCGCCTGAGGCTGTGTCAGAGAAAGCAGGTCATTGTTTCCTTTTACCGGATGTTCCCAGTCTTTGAAGCGCTCCCCACGGTAATCTTCTTCTTCGAATTTGTATCTCTGAAGCATGGTACCCATCGCTCCGTCAAGAATTAAAATTCTTTCGGATAAAGCTTTATATAATTGTTCTGAATTTTTCATTTTTATCTTTTTTGGCTAAAAACCAGTTGCTATTTGGATTAATCCAAAGCTTGTTTTAAATCTGCAATGATATCATCCACATTTTCCAATCCTACTGAACAACGTACCAGTCCTGCAGTAATACCTACTTCATTTCTTTCTTCGTCTGACAGTTTGGAGTGCGTTGTAGAAGCCGGATGCGTAACGATCGTTCTTGTATCACCTAAGTTGGCGGACAATGAACACATTTGTATCTTATCTAAAAAGTTTCTTCCTCCTTCTATTCCTCCTTTTATTTCAAAGGCTACGATATTTCCCCCGAGCTTCATCTGCTTTCTGGCTACTTCATAGCTTGGATGGGATTTCAGGAATGGATATTTTACCAATTCTACATTAGGATGGCTTTCTAAAAACTCCGCTACCTTCAAGGCATTCTCACAATGCTTTTCTACACGGATAGCCAATGTTTCCAGACTTTTTGATAATACCCAGGCGTTGAAAGGAGACAATGCAGGCCCTGTATTTCTTGCGAAAAGATAAATTTCTCTGATCAGGTCTTCTTTTCCTACTGCGATTCCTCCTAAAACTCTTCCTTGTCCGTCAATCAGTTTCGTTGCTGAGTGTACCACAATATCTGCACCATATTTGATGGGCTGCTGAAGATAAGGTGTTGCAAAACAATTATCTACAATAAATATAAGATTATGCTTTTTGGCGATCTGACCGAAAAACTCAAGATCCAGAATTTCAATAGCGGGATTGGTAGGAGTTTCAAGGTATAAGATCTTTGTATTAGGTTTGATGTATTGCTCCACATTCGCTGCATCTTCTGCTTTGAAATAAGAGGTTTCAATATTCCATTTCGGGAAATATTTGGTAAACAAAGTGTGGGTAGACCCGAATACTGACTGGCAGCTCACAATATGATCTCCAGCGTTTAACAAAGCTGCAAATGTAGAATAGATGGCTGCCATTCCTGTTGCAAAAGCATATCCTGCTTCTGCACCTTCCATTTTAGCGATCTTATCTGTAAATTCTGTTACATTAGGATTGGAAAAACGGCTGTATAAATTTTTAGGTTTTTCTTCTGCAAAGCTTGCTCTCATATCCTCCGCATCCTGAAATATAAAACTGGAGGTAAGATAGAGCGGCGTAGAATGCTCATCAAACTGAGTTCTTTCCGTCTGGGTTCTTATTGCTGATGTTTCAAAATTTTCCATATAGTTTTAATTTGTCAATTTAACAGTGTATCAATGAGATTCTTCACTATGTTCAGAATGACACACTGTTATATTAAATATTATTTTGTTTCACTTACTCTTAAAATATCTCCGAATACTCCTCTTGCGGTTACCTTTGCTCCGGCTCCGGCTCCCATAATCACGATTGGATTTTCACCATAGCTTTCTGTATAAATTTCAAAGATGGAGTCTGAACCTTTCAGTTGTCCCAATGCTGAAGTTGCAGGAACAGAAACCAGTTTTACATCCAGTTCACCTTTATCTTTCTGTAAATCTCCGTGCAGATCACCTACATATCTCAATACATGTCCCGGTTCCTGATTTTCTTTTATTTTCTGATATTCTTCGTCCAGTTCTTCCAGTCTTGAAAGGAATTCTGATTTTGAAACTTCAAGCAGACTTTCCGGAACAAGATTTTGAATATTGATATCTCCGAACTCGTTGATTAAGTCTAATTCTCTCGCCAGGATCAATAGTTTTCTTGCAACATCATTTCCTGATAAGTCTTCTCTCGGATCCGGTTCGGTGTATCCTTTTTCCAAGGCTTCGTTGATGATGGTTGAAAATTTATCGTCTCTCAAAGAAAAATTATTGAACACATAGCTCAATGTTCCTGAGAATACGCCTTTGATTCTTGTGATATTTTCTCCTGAAAGGTGCAGTAATTTGATGGTATCAATTAAAGGTAATCCAGCCCCAACATTGGTTTCATACAAGTAACGTCTGTTATTTTTATTCAACGTATATCTTAGTTTTCTGTATTCTTCTATCGGAAGGGTATTGAAAATCTTGTTGGAAGAAACCAGATCGAAACCGTTTTCTGCCAGGGCATGATAGTTTTTAACAAAATCTTTGCTTGCTGTGTTATCCACAACGATCAGATTTTCCAGTTGATTTTCGTTGGAGAAATTAATCAGTTCTTCAACATTTGACGGTCTTTCAGCTGTTAAAACCTCATCTCCCCAATTGGCATCAAACCCTTTTTTGTTGAAGGCAATTTTCTTTGAATTGGCTACCGCAACTACTTTAAGGTCTATTTTTTTACGTTTTTTAATTTCTTCTGCAGATTCAAGTACCTGTTCTATCAAGGTTTTTCCTACGTTTCCGTGACCAATAATGGCCAGATGAACGGTCTTTGGCTTTTTGAAAATTTCAGATTCTATGATATTTCTTGTTTTTTCATCCTGCGAAGAGGTCACTACGATATTGACTCTGTTTTCTCCTGCCACCTGATTTAAAAGTAACGGGAAAACATTATTTCTTGCCAGCTCAGCAAAAACTTTATTGAAATCTTCTGCAACAAAACCAATCACAGAAACATTATTGATACTATAAATCTGAGAAACTTTTCCTGATTTTCTTTCTGCCTCAAATTCATCAATAAGACAGGCAACTGCTTTTTCTGCATCATTTTCATGAACCAGAATAGAAATTCCGTTTTCTATGGCCTGCTGAGAGATTACTCCTACACTGATACGCGCCAAAGTAAGCGCTTTAAAAATTCGTCCGTCAATCCCGATTTCTCCCAGGAAATCTTCTCCTTCAAATTTGACGATTGATCTGTTCTTCAAAAATTTTATTTCGTTAGCATTTTTCATTACTTCTATAAAATGTTTTTAATGATATTATTTAATTGTTGATATTCCATTAGGAAGGCATCATGCCCGTGTATAGATTGGATCTCGTGATAAGAAACATCCTTATTTTTCTCTTTTAAGTTTTCAAAACACATTCGGATTTCAGAAGCCGGGAAGAATAAGTCTGTATCTACGGAGATCATGTGCATTCGTGCCTGAATGTTCTCCAGTGCTGTATCAGCAGCATTTATATTCATTAAGAGATGATTCATCAGTTTGTACGCTTTCAAACTAAATCTTTCGTTTAGCGCATTACCATGATAAACCAGCCAGTCTTCTGATTCCAGGCGTTGTTTGTCCTGGTTATATTGGTTTTGAAATCTGTCATTGAGCGACTGCGGTGTTCTGTAGCACAACATGGCATGAATTCTTGCTTTCTGTAATGGTTCTTCCTTATCATTTAATAAAAATTTCTGAACCAGACACTGTGCATGAAGCCAGTCGTGCGTTCTGTAATCGCAGGCAATAGGAATAAAAATCTCAGCAAGATCCGGCTGCTGGGCAAGCATTTCCCAGGCAATACCTCCTCCCAGAGAGCCTCCTATAATGGCATATAAATTTTTGATCTGTAAAACTTCAAGCCCTTTCAGAAATATCGCAGCGATATCTGAAGGAGTAAAGTCTTCATAATCTTCAATTAAAAAATCGTCATATCCGTTTCCTGGTATATTGAAGCACAGAACGGTATACTGATCGGTATCAACAATCTGATTTTTCCCTACCAGCTGTTTCCACCAGCCTTTTTCTCCGGATACATTTGAGTTTCCGGTGAGAGCATGGTTGATTAAGATAACAGGGGCTGTAAACAGATCTTTCCCAAAGAGCTGATAGCTCAACGGGATATGGTATTCCTTTTGGGAATGAGTTTGATACGTAAGATTAATATAGTTTAGTTCTGTTTTCAATTCTATTAAATTTTAATACAATTGAAAATGCCACAGGAAATGGCTGAAAAAGAACTTCAGTGAGTTATCTGTCCAAAATTATTTGGTAGAACGTAGCACCTTCTTTGCTTGCGCAAAGGGTTGCTAAGGTTTCATAGGGTCTAATCCCTCAACCTTTCTTGATAACATTTTCAATATTTGAATGAACGAATGGTGCAAAGGTAGTTCTTTTCTTTTAATTTCAAAAAAAAATTATTTTAATATTTAAAAAAGCCCTTAAATACAAGTATTCCAAGACCATATTAATAATTGTTCAGATGAAAAAAATTGGAATTACTTCTCAAAAAAACTAACTTCGTATTGAAAAATGATGCCATATGACCGCCGAAAAAGATAGATTACAAGATACCAAATGGAAAAACTGGGGACCTTATGTAAGCAACCGGCAGTGGGGAAATGTACGTGAAGATTATAGCCCGAACGGGAATGCCTGGAATTTCACCAATCATAATAATGCCGAAAGCTATGCCTACCGCTGGGGTGAAGAAGGCATTGCCGGAATTTCCGATGTAAAGCAGCTTTTATGTTTTGCTTTTTCATTCTGGAACAAGAAAGATAAAATGGTAAAAGAACGGTTCTTTGGCCTGAGCAATCCTCAGGGAAACCATGGGGAAGACATCAAAGAAATCTTTTATTACCTGGATAATACGCCTACCCACAGCTATATGAAAATGCTGTACAAGTACCCGATCAATGAGTTTCCTTATGATGACATTCTTGCTGAAAATGGAAAACGCAGCAAAAAGGAACCTGAGTATGAGCTTTTCGACACCGGGATTTTTGATAATGATGAATATTTTGATATTTTCATAGAATATTGTAAAGCCGATCACAATGATATTCTGGCCAGGGTGACAGTCTGTAACCGAAGCCAGCATGAGGCACCTATCGTGGTGGCACCTACAGCATGGTTCAGAAATAACTGGAAATGGGGATACAACACCTATAAGGCAGAACTTAATGCTTCTCATGACGGAAGTATCAATATTGCCCACGACAGTATTTCGATAAAGAAGCTGTATTCCAGAAATTCAAATGCACAAAGTGTATTTTGTGATAATGAAACCAATACTTCTAAGCTTTACGGAGCTCCTGCAGTTGAAAACACCTATTTCAAAGACGGAATCAATAATTATATTATCCATCAAACGGATACGGTAAATCCCGAAAAAAGAGGAACAAAGGCTTCTTTTCTGATTGATGAGCTTATCGGAGCCGGAGAATCAAAGGTTTTTGAATTCAGATTGTGCCCGGATGAAGCCGATGAGCCTTTTGAAAACTTTGATGAAATTTTCAATACCCGGCAGGCTGAAGCTGAAGAGTTTTATCAGGAAATTCAGAGCGATACCGTTAACGAAGATGAGAGAAATGTACAGAGACAGGCTTTTGCAGGACTTCTCTGGAACAAACAGTTTTATCATTATAATATCGGAAAATGGCTGAAAGGTGATCCCAACTTTGAAGCCCCAAGAAATTTCAACGAATATGTAAGAAATACGGAATGGAATCATCTCCATAATAAGGATATTATTTCTATGCCCGATAAATGGGAGTATCCATGGTATGCCACATGGGATCTGGCGTTTCACTGTGTTCCGTTTTCCATCATCGATGCAGAGTTTGCCAAAGGGCAGCTTTTGCTGCTTACGAAAGAATGGTATATGCATCCTAACGGACAGCTTCCTGCCTATGAGTGGAATATGAGTGATGTGAATCCGCCGGTGCACGCATGGTCTTGTTTCCGTGTTTTTAAAATTGATGAAAAAAATAACGGAAAGCCGGATTTATTATTCTTAGAAAAAGTATTCCAGAAACTCCTGCTCAATTTCACGTGGTGGGTGAACCGAAAGGATAAAAACGGAAAAAATATTTTCGGTGGAGGTTTCCTGGGTCTCGATAATATCGGAGCTTTTGACCGTAACATGGTTTTAAAGGATGGCCAGCACCTCGAACAGGCAGACGGAACCAGCTGGATGGCCATGTATGCATTGAATATGATGCGTATTGCGATGGAACTTGCCCAATATTACCAGGTGTATGAAGATATGGCCATCAAGTTTTTTGAACATTATCTTTACATCGCTGAGGCTATGGAAAATCTTGGCGAAGGCACAAAAGGGCTTTGGAATGAAGAAGATGGATTTTTCTATGATGTATTGCAGCTTGGAAACGGAGACAGTGTTTCTTTGAGGTTAAGAAGTATTGTTGGTTTGATCCCAATGTTTGCTGTTGAAATTGTAGACCACCGCTTACTGGAAAAGATGCCGAACTTCAGAACCCGAATGGAGTGGATCTTAAAAAATAAACCGGAGCTTACCAAACTCGTTTCCCATTGGGACGAGGAAGGACACGGACGAAAACACCTGATGAGCATACTTCGTAAAAACAGACTGACAAAAGTTCTGACCAGAATGCTTGATGAAAACGAGTTCCTGAGTTCTTACGGAATCCGCGCCATGTCTAAGGTATATGAAGAAAATCCCTTTGTCTTTTCTGTGCACGGAACGGAAAATATGGTCTACTATACACCTGCCGAAAGTGACAGCCGGATGTTTGGCGGAAACAGCAACTGGCGCGGCCCCATCTGGTTTCCGATCAATTTCCTGATTGTGGAAAGCCTGCAGCGCTTCCATTATTATTATGGAAACAGTCTGAAAGTAGAACTTCCAACAGGCAGCGGCGATAAAAGAAACCTTGATGAAGTAGCCCAGAATATCAGCAAAAGACTCTGCTCAATATTTTTAAAGGATGAACATGGCCAAAGAGCGTTCAATGGAGGGAATCCAAAGTTCAATTATGATGAGCATTTCAGAGATTATATTACCTTCTTTGAGTATTTCCATGGTGATAACGGCCGTGGTGTGGGTGCTTCCCATCAAACAGGATGGACAGCCACTGTAGCAAAACTGATAAAACCAAGGCTCACCTTTTAATAAGCAATGAGTAGTTGGTAATGAGTAATATAAAAGCCGGATGAAACATCCGGCTTTTCCTGTTTTATATAAGAGATTAAATTTTTTCTCCGTTCACAAATACTTCGTATCCGATTTCCACATTCGGTTCTAACGTTTTTGATACAGAGCAGTATTTTTCAAAAGAAAGTTCTGCAGCCTTTAATGCTTTTTTAGGATCAATTTCTCCTTCCAGAAGGAATTTAACTTTAATTGATTTAAAAGGTTTTGCATCTTCTACCTGTACTCTCTCTCCTTCTACCTCTGCCTGAAAGCTTTTAATTTCCTGACGTTGCTTCTTCAGAATAGACACCACATCAATTCCGCTGCAGCCTGCTACAGCCATCAGTACACTTTCCATTGGGGAAACTCCTTTGGCTCCCGGCTGGGAAGTATTATCTAAAAGAATAGAATTTCCCTGAGCATTGGTACATTCAAATAAAAAATCGTCGTTTATTCTGTTGAGTGTAATTTTCATTGTAAGAATTTATAATTCAGAATTCTTTTTATATTCTTGTTCAAATATAAAAAACTTTGTGGATTAAACCTGAGGCTAAGACATGATATCAACCATAGCCTGAAAAACATTATCGGGATTTTCTGCAATTCGGTTACACATGTACAGATACCATTCATCACCATACACAATATACTGCCTGCACGGGTAACCTTCTTTATGGATTTCATTCAACAGGTCTTCCTGTATTCCCAGTAACATTTCAAATTCATACTTAGATTTTGGAATATCATATTGTTCAATAAGTTCTTTAACTCTATTTTGAATGATATTATGATGGGTAGCTATTGAACATTTTCTGTTATTAGTGAAAAGAGTTTCAATATATTTAATATATAAATCGTCTAAATGTTTTCCTCTTTCTACAGCATGTCCCGGAGGAACAGCAAAAGCTCCTTTTACAATTCTTATTTTTCCTTGTGTTTCAGCCAATATCCGTTCAAGGTCTTTTGGAGTACGATTTAAATAAGCCTGAAGTGTAATCCCCACATTTGAAAAATCGTTTGATATTTTACAATAGGTATTAATAATATCATCAGTTCTTTCAACTCCTTCTGCACTAATCACTATTTCAATATCTTTTTTATAAGCTGATTCCGCTAACAATACTAAATTACTATAAGTGATATCTTTGTCAATTGCAAGTCCGATATGTGATAAATCCAAAGAAACAATAGAATTAATATTCTCTTCTTTCACATTATTAATCAAACGAAGGAAATGTTGAGTTACCGCTTCTGACTCTTTCACTGAACGGGTACTTTCTCCCATAAACTCTAATGAAGTGGGAATTCCTTTAGCATTAATTCTTTTAGCAGTAGCAATAGCTTCCTCCATTTTTTCGCCTCCTATATATCTTTTAGCTGCTTTAAGCAGGAGTTTAAAGAGCTCAGGATTGTTAAGAATATATTCTTTTGCCCCTTCATTTAATGCTGCTATTTTCAACAGAGCACCTGCTTTTTCTTTTAGTTCCATTTATTTTTTGTGATTTGTATTTACATATTTTATAAAATTCCTCTCGCTTTTATCTCCAGATATTTATTGATAACATCGATATTCAAATTTTCCGGAAGTGTATAAACGGTATAGATTCCATATTTCCGGAGTTCCTGGATGATCAGTTTCTTCTCAAACTCAAATTTTTCTGCAATGATCTCGTCATAAATTTCCTGCATACTTTCAGGATTTTTGTTGATCAGCGTCTGCAGTTCTGAATTTTTAAAGAATACCACGACCAGCAAATGATTTTTTGCAATTCCGCGAAGATATTTCAGCTGTCGGTTTAGTCCGTCTAACGTTTCAAAATTGGTAAAAAGCAGAATTAAACTTCTTTGGTTGATGGAATATTTTACATCCTGATATAATCTGTTGAAATCACTTTCGAAGAAATCTGTTTTAATATTATAAAGTGCCTCGGAAATTTTCTTCAGCTGTCCGGATTTATTGTCAGCAGCAATTTTATTTTCGGCTTTTTTGGAAAAGGTCATCATTCCGGCTCTGTCTCCTTTTCTCAAAATAATATGAGACAGCGCCATGGTTGCATTTATGGAATAATCCAGCAGGCTTAATCCATTGAAAGGCATTTTCATGGTTCGTCCTTTATCAATCAGCATAAAAATACGCTGTGATTTTTCATCCTGAAACTGATTAACCATTAAACGATTTGTTTTCGAAGTTGCTTTCCAGTTGATCGTTCTGATATCATCTCCGGGTACATATTCTTTGATCTGCTCAAATTCCATGGTGTGTCCAAGCTTTCTGACTTTCTTGATTCCACCTAATAAAAATTCACTCTGAATAGCCATCAGTTCATATTTTCGGAGATGAATAAAAGAGGGATAGGCAGGAAGCATCGCATCTTTCTGGAAAATAAATCTTTTTGAAATCAGTCCTATTGGTGATGATGCGTACACATTCAAACCTCCGAAATGATATTCTCCCCTTTCTTTAGGTTCTAATGAATATTGAAAAAATGTATTTCCTCCGGAAGCAATCTGCTTTTCGATCAGAAAATCTCTTTTCTGAAATTGGAACGGGATTTCATCAATAATTTTAGTGGCTATGGTAAAGTTGTAATTATTTTTGATATCAATTTTTACAAAATTCTCATCTCCATTAGACAATTTTTCCGGCAGAATCCTTTGAACCTGCAATGCATTCTTCTGATTAAAAATCAACAGAAAATCTACCATTGCTGCCAAAAAACAAATCAGGAGTGTGATATGGGCTACCCACATCAGCACCGGAAAGAAAAATGCAAGGACATACAGAATCCCCACTCCGATGAGTGCAAAAAAGAAACGTGTATTGATGTATAAGTTTTTCATTGGTTAGGTGGCAGGTTGCAGATGATAGGTTGCAGGTTACAGGTTTTGAGGATTATGTGAACGCACCATAGGTCTTACAGTTGTATTATTGTAATGAGTTAATGAGTCCGTTCAACATTTTGGATACTTCTATAATCTTTTCATTTAATTTTAAATGCTCATTTTCATTTAAAAATTTGAGATTTTTTGAAATAATTAATTGTGTTTCTACTTCTGCACAACTGCCTCTTGATATTTTTAAAAATTGCACGTAATCAGGTTTGCTTCTCCTGGAGTTTCCCTCTGCAATATTGGAGGGTATAGAAACAGCAGCCCTTCTGATTTGTGATGTCAAGCCATAAATCTCATCCTTAGGAAAAGCTTCTGTAGTTCTGTAGATTTCAGTAACAAAATCAATAGATCTCTGCCAGACTAAAAGTTCTTTAAAATTTGCCATACATAATAATTTTGTAAATATTTAAACATTCACTCACAATCAACTGCTACCGGCTACCTACCATCTACTACCTATTGTTCTATCTCGGTATTTCTATTCCCTCTAAAATCTGACGGATAATTTCATCTGCGGTAAGACCTTCCATTTCTCTTTCCGGAGATACGATGACTCTGTGTCTTAATACGGCGTAGCTTGCTTCTTTAATATCTTCAGGAGTCACAAAGTCTCTACCTCTTAAAGCGGCAAATGACTTTGATGCCGTAAGAAGTGCCAATGAAGCTCGTGGTGAAGCTCCAAGATATAAGAATTGGTTTTCTCTGGTATTGATGATAATTTTAGCAATATATTCCATCAGCTGGCTTTCAACAATAATTTCTTTTACCAGATGCTGGTAGTTTTTCAATTGTTCAGCTGTGATCACGCGGTTGATTCCTTCTGTTTTATCTTCTTTTTTGCTTTCGTGCTGATTTTTAATAATCGCAATTTCCTGCTCAAGATCAGGATATCCTACATTGATTTTGAATAAAAAACGGTCCAGCTGTGCTTCCGGAAGTCTGTACGTTCCTTCATGTTCAATAGGGTTTTGTGTAGCGATCACCAGGAAAGGTTCCTCAAGGGTATATCGTGTACCGTCCATCGTGATCTGCCTTTCTTCCATGACTTCAAATAATGCAGACTGCGTTTTTGCCGGCGATCTGTTGATTTCATCAATCAGGATGAAATTGGAGAAGATAGGTCCTTTTTTAAATTCAAATTCTGAGTTTTTCACATTGAAAACGGATGTTCCCAAAATATCGGAAGGCATAAGATCCGGTGTAAACTGAATTCTGCTGAAACCTACGTCAATGGTTTTGGCTAATAGTTTTGCAGTGATTGTTTTTGCCACTCCCGGAACACCTTCAATCAAAACATGTCCGTTTGAAAGCAAAGCTGCCAAAAGATGTTCAATCATTTTCTCCTGCCCTACGATCACTTTTCCGATCTCAGATTTTACTTTTTCCAAACTTGCACGAAGTTCAATCATATCAATTCTCGACTGAAACTGCTCTTCCTGCTTATTAAGATTAATAGAGCTTGGGGTTTCTATGTTGGGGTTATCCAGGTTTTCCATAATAAAATTTTTATTTATCATTCTAACAATGTATCTCTTTGAATGGTGACAGCATTGAGCAAATCTACATTGTTAGGTTATTTCTATTGTTATATTATTTAAGTATTTCACCAAGGACCTTATTGATCCTTGTAAGGTCTTCTTTCATTACGCTCGCGTAAGGATCCTGGGCTTTTTTGATAAGTACCATAGCTTCATTGATCATTTCCATGGTTTTCCCGGTTTTCAACTGTAATTTTTTCGCGAATTCTTCATCTAAATTCCGGGTGTCTATCAACAGATCCATTCTTACCTTGTTCAGGAAATATTGAGCTTTCTTGGCCATCATATCATGGAAATCGCCTTCCTGAAGATACAGATTTCCAATGCTTTTCACAAAATCCAGGGAAGTATTTCTCAATGGTTCTGTTACTGGGACTATCCTCTGTTTCCTTTTTGCATTAAAGAAGATAAAAAGAATAAGCCCTCCTAAAAATACCCACCATGCATATTTTAGAGCCGGATTTGACAATATAAATCTCATAAAAAAGCGTGATTCATAGCTTTTGTTTGAGACAAACCAAAGGGTTTCCCTATCCTGAAGATATGAAAATACGTCTTGAGCATATTTTACATTTCCGGGTTTCAGAAGATAATAATTCGTCAGGAAAAGAGGTTCGGTATGAGCATAAATATATCCTTTGCCAAACTTCACCTTAATAAAATTAGCCTGATCTGTATTCTTTTTCTCTACCGTTTTTCCCAGTACTTCCACTCCCGGTTTTATGAATGAGAATCCTCTGCCCGACGGGAATTTATCCAGCTTAATAAAATCATTCTGAAATTTTTTATCGGTAAGTTTCAGGACATTTTCTTCTTCAAAAGAAATTTCAGAATCGTAGTATCCAATACTGTCTGAAATTTCTTTAGGCATACGGGTTACCATCAGAAATGCGTCTGAACCTTCGGATATCTGAGTCAGAATTTTATGCCAGGACTCTCTGTCAAGATTATTTTCAATGACTACAATATTGTGAGCCTGTTTTTTGTGCTGGCTGTAATATTCGTAAGGAACCTGCTCAATCTTCTTCAGCTTATTTTTAAAAAGATTGTTGGCTTCTTTATTGAAAACAAACAACCCGAACGGAGATTTTTCGTTGATATCAAAATTCTTCCGCCAGTCTGTCGTTTCTTTTTTGTTAACTTCAAGCAATGCCAGAACAATCATCACAATGACGAAAATTACAGCATATGTTTTGAAAGTTTTATTCATGGTTATTATTGTTATGGTTTAAAGGCCTGATATTGATTTTTAAATTTCCGGTAGTTCTCTTCATCAATACTGAATTCTCCGTACCAGACATAATCAAAAATATAAGACAGATCAAAAAAGTCATTTTTCAGGTGGGCAGCTTTTAATTCTGCAGTATAATCTTTATTGGTTTTTTCAGGATTCCAGGTGATCAGTTTTTTATCACTCAGCTTTTTAAGAATAAACAGGAACTGATAACGTACTGCTGAACGGTAATCCCCTGCAAGTTCAAATTTCGCGATACTTTCAGGAAAATTAATTTCATGGATATTCTCATGAAGTTCCTGCACATTAAGATCCAGTTTTTTATTCTTTTTACCAAAAATAAAATTCCCGTCTTTTCCCATGATATATCTGATGATGAAATAAAGCAGAAATCCAACAAGAATAATAGCAAACAGCCTGATAAGAACAGTAGTAAGTTCTGCCGACTTCGTGAGTGCCGTATCTCCAAAGATCCCCTGTATAATCTGATTGATCTTACGCATCAGCTTTTGAAAGAAAGATTCTCTCGGCTTTGAAACGGAATAATCAAACTCATTTCCTTTGTATCTTGACGGAATATTCTCTTTAAATGTTTTCGGGTACACTTCATTTTCCGATACCGGATATTTCATCAGTACAGAATCTGCACGCAGCATATTTCTGTAATGCCCGGTTGTGTACAATGAATCTACCAGATCATCAGAAGCAGGAGGGTTATCCTGAGCATGAACCAGCCCGGGAGAAAAGAAAAGCAGTATGAAAAAAAGAGTTTTATTCATTGATTCCAATCGTGTCTATTTCTGCCAATTCAACTTTCTGGTGAAGATCTGTTCTGCTGTCATAATACATTAATCCAGCATTCACATACATAAGGTTGGAAAGAAAAAATGAAAGTAACATAGAAACTCCATAGAATACAAAAAAAATGATTCCGGCAGTTCCGGTAAAAGGATTCTGTTCAAAATTTCCGTCCGGTGTAGAGGTAAGCAGTGATCCGTAAAAAAACATCATCGGAATAAACGTAAAGATAGACGTTATAATGTACATGATAATAAACATCACAAATGCAGCTCCCCAATATTTCCAGAACGGTGATTTTTCACTTCCATTGGGATAAGAAAACTGAGAACGCAAAGCATAGCTCAAGCTTCCCCAGAACCCTCGGTCCGAATTAAAATAATCATACATCAGAAATGTAGTAAAATTAAATATCGTTGGATAAAGAAGCAGGATAAGGAAGAAACCGATAATGATAAGAACCAGGATATAAGAAAAACCTACTACAAATAAGATTGCCGGAGTAACGATAAAGATCATTCCCAGACATAGTTTTCCAATTCTTCCGGCATTGTTTTTAAAGTCGCCGAGAATTTCATCAGTCTTTATTTTTTCTGCTCCCTGTGCAATTCTTTTTAAATAAAAAACAGGATACAGATAATTGACAATCATCAGGACCATGAAAAGCAGGAAAGTCAGTAATCCTACTGTGATCAGCATTCCGGAATTTTCTGAAAAATACTGTTCAAAATAATAGGTTTCACCTCCAAGATTAGATCCGAATATCTGTGAAAACATTTCCTTATATCCGAAAATAACAACTGTAACCATTAAGATCAAAAGCAAGCCGTTGATCAGAATATAGTTTTTAAAATAATTCTTCCCGTATAATTTGAAAAAATTGAAACTATCACTGATAAAAGTTCCGAAGTCTCTTTTTTTATAAAATTGTATCATTGATGTGTTTATTAGTTTTTTTGTAAACAACAGACGGATATACAAAATAGTAGTATCCAATAATTGCCAGTGAGCCAAAAATGATGATAAGGTTCAAAATTAAAGGCATCTTCAATGCATGTCTGGTGACATATCCTTCTATAATCCCTGCACAAATAGTGAAAGGAACCGTACTCAAAAATATTTTAAATGAATCTTTAAATCCTTTTTTAAATGAATTAAATCTTGAAAACGTTCTCGGAAATAAGATAGAAGCTCCCAGAATCAATCCGCACATTGCTTCCACAACCATGGCAAAAATTTCAAAGACTCCGTGAAGCCATATTCCCCTTGCACTGTCTTTCAATGCTCCATAATCATAGAAAAAATATTGAAAAGCTCCCAGCATCACACTGTTGGAGAGCAGTGCAAACAATGTTCCCACCCCTCCGGCAATACCGTAAATATACAACTTTGCTCCAACCTGAATATTATTAAAAATGATCCCGATTGTACTTCCCCAGGTGCTTCCGCTCTGATAAACGCCTACCGCATTATTATTTTTAATATTTTCGATCGTTTCATTCACATACTCTTCGCCCAGTATAATATTCACGAAGTTCTTATCATAAATGGCGGAAAGCACTCCTATTGATGTAAATAAAATGAAAAAGAGGAAGGCATACATCAGATATCTCCGGTACTGATACATCAGCAGCGGAACTTCGGTTTTGAAAAAATAAACCAGCCTGTTCTCCTCTACCCTTTTTGTTTTATAAATCTTCTGAAAAATCTGGGCAGATAAATGGTTCAGATAAACGGTAGTATTGCTTTTGGGATAATAAGTCTGGGCAAAAGAAAGGTCATTGATCAGGTTTATATACAATGAAGACAGGTCATCAGGATTTTTTTTAATTTTCCCTTGAATAACCTGTTCGATTCCCAACCATTTTTCTTTATTTTGTTTAATGAAATAAACTTCTCTCATAATTATTAAGGCTAAAATAATAAAAAATATGTCTCAAATTGCGATAAATACCTCACAAAATGTAAATATTAATTTTACTGTTGCAGGTGTAGGAGAAAGGATGCTTGCCTTCATTATTGATCTTCTGATCAGGATTGCTTATGTAGTTGCTATCCTGTATCTGTTCTTCAATATTCTTGATTTGGGATATCTTCTGGATGGTCTTGACGGCTGGTCGATACGTGCGGTATATCTTGTCCTTACTTTTCCTGTTTACGTTTATCCTCTTGTATTGGAAAGTTTGATGGAAGGCCAGACTCCCGGTAAAAGACTCATGAAAATAAAAGTGGTGAAAATTGACGGCTACCAGGCCAGTTTCGCAGATTATATGATCCGGTGGGTTTTCAGAATTGTAGATATTTCATTTGCCGGAGTAGTAGGACTTATTTCTATGATTGTTTCTAAAAACAATCAGCGTTTGGGTGATATCGCTTCCGGAACAGCTGTTATTTCTTTAAAGAACAATATTAATATCTCCCATACCATTCTGGAGAATATCCATGAAAATTATATTCCCTCTTTCCCTCAGGTGATTGCTTTGAGTGATAATGATATGAGAATTATCAAAGACAATTATACCAAAGCATTGAAAGCAGATGACCGCCAGATCATCAGTAAACTATCCGAAAAAATCAAAAGCATTCTGAAACTGGAAATAGATCCCACTAAAATGACGGAGAGACAGTTCATTGGTGTAATTATCAAAGATTATAATTATTATACGGGGAAAGATAATTAGGTAGGTCAATGGTCAATTTTGCTTCGCAAGTGAATGGTCAACTTGAAAAATGTTGAGCCAGATTGACAGCAAGACTTATTGCTTATTGCTTATTGCTTATTGCGTATTGCTTATTGCTTATGCAAAGCTCGGTTCAATTTTTGTATCTATAAACTAAAGTCAAGAATCATGAAATTTGAAAACAATAAATCCGGGAACGGCGGAGTTATCACTTTAAATAACGAAATAAAAGAAGTCGGAAGGCTTACCTACACTATTTTCCCTGAAGATCATAAATTTATTATTTCTTTTGTATTGGTACATCCCGAATTTGAAGGCAGAGGAATGGGAAAATTTTTAGTCGAAGAAGCAATCAGATTTGCCAGAGAAAATAACTGGAAGGTATATCCGCACTGTTCGTATGCAAGGTCTGTGATGATGAAAATGAGTGATGTGGACGATATTTTTCTAAAGAATTAAAACCTCGTTTACCAGGATATCTTCAATATCATCCGGATAATCCACTTTCAGATGATGATCTGATGCTACCCATTCCATAATTTCCTGAAGATTTAATACCTTGGAATTGGGAATTCCCATTTTATCCAGAGCACATGCATTGCATTCCTGCTCATATTGATTGTGGATAGGAATCACAAATAGTTTCTTATCCATAAATAGTGCTTCTGCCGGGGTTTCAAAACCTGCATTGCACAAAATTCCGTCACAGCCTTCAAAATATTTCAGGTACTGGTTTTCATCAATGGGAAAGACTTCTACATTTTTTATTTTCACCTGTACTTTGCTGTATTTTGAAAAAGCTTTCCACTCCACAGGAATTTTTCTTAAAACCTTGATGATATTCTCATCTGCAAAACTAGGCAGGTAAACAAGATAATATCCCTGTTTGTAAGGATTAAGGTTTCTGATCTTTCTCCTGATGACAGGTTTTTTGATCTGTGGATGGTAATTTTCAAAATGAAATCCTATTTTCCTTTCACTGGGAACGTAATATTTTAAAATCATTTCTCCCAGAAAATCTTTTTCCTTGGGTTTGGGTGTTTCAGGAAAACTCATGGAAGCCTGATGGCTGAGTTCTATCAACGGTAGCTTTTTAAGTTTGGAAGCCCAGCCTGTCAGAGGTTCATAATCATTAATAATTAAATCATACTGTGACAGTTCTAGTTCTCTGATTGTTTTAGCTGCTTCAAAGAATTTATTTTCGGTAAATGTTTTTCTGTAAGATAAGCCTCCTGTTTTATTATAAAGAAGGGAAATACCTCTGTATTGAAAGTTAATGTCAAAATCAGCCTTCAATTGCGATTGATGACCACTGATCAAGGTATCCACAGACGCATGCTTTTTGAGAAGAGGAATAATTTCCTGTGCCCTGGCAATATGCCCGTTTCCGGTACCCTGGAATGCATACAGAATCTTCATTTAGGAAAAATTAGTTACAATTTTTAAAAGATCAGAATTATCCATCTCCGGGATTTCTTCTGCTTCATCATCTTTCAGTAAATGTTTATGTTCATCATAATAAAAAATCTTCCATTGTTTATCATGATATTCCAAAGCAGAAAGATTTTCTATCCAGTCACCGGAATTCAGGTAAGTACAGGATCCTTTTTTATTAACAACCTCGCGGATCTGTGGCTGGTGAATATGCCCGCATACCACATAATCATATTGGTTATCAATGGCCAGCTCTGAAGCTGTCAATTCAAAATCCCCGATATATTTTACCGCTTTTTTCACATTGTTTTTGATCTTTTTGGAAAATGAGTATTTCTCTTTACCCATTTTTTCCAGGAACCAATTTACAACATTATTGATAATAATAAGGAGATCATAACCTTTTCCGCCGAGTTTGGCGATCCATTTGGAATGCTGGACGGATGCATCGAAAACATCCCCGTGAAAAATCCAGGTTTTTTTCTGATCGATATTCAGACAGATCTTGTTACAGACTTTAAGTTTTCCCAGTTCAAAATCTGTGAACTTACGGAACATTTCATCATGATTGCCTGTAATGTAATAGACATCTGTGTTTTTGGTAGCCAGTGAAAGTATCTTTCTGATTACCTTCAAATGAGGTTTAGGGAAGTAAGACTTTTTAAACTGCCAGATATCGATAATATCACCGTTTAAAACTAAAGTTTTAGGCTGGATCGAATTGAGATATCTTAGCAATTCTTTAGCCTTACATCCATAAGTTCCCAAATGAACATCCGATATAACAACTAATTCAACGTTTCTTTTCATAGTTTTGTACAAAGAAACTAATTGAAAATTAACTGTATATGAATGCTATATTATTTTTTATAGAGAGTTCATCAGCTCTTCTGTGATTTCCATGTTGTGGTAAACGTTTTGCACGTCATCATCTTCTTCGAAACGCTCAAGCATTTTCATATTCGCTTTGAACTGTTCTGCGTTCACTTCTTTCGTATTATTTGGAATTCTTTGAAGTTCTGCACTTTTTGCTTCAATTCCAAGCGCATCCAATTTGTGAGATAAAGAACCGAAATCTTCAAAAGCAGTGGTAATCATTACTTCTTCTTCATCTTTTTCTACATCTTCTGCTCCTCCGTCAATCATTTCCATTTCAAAATCATCCCAATCCATTTTGATCTGAGCCAAATCTATAGTGAAAATACCTTTTCTGTCGAAGATAAATGCCAATTCCCCGTTCTTACCAAGGTTACCATCAAACTTATTGAAGATAGCTCTTACATTGGCTACCGTTCTTGTAGTATTGTTTGTAGTACATTCTACAAAAAAAGCAACACCACCTTGTCCGTAACCTTCATAAGTGATCTCTTCATAGTTTTCTGCATCTGCACCGCTTGCCTTTTTAATTGCTCTTTCAACATTATCCTTAGGCATGTTAGCCCCTTTTGCGTTTTGGATACATCTTCTCAAGGCAGGATTAGATTCAGGATCTGTTCCTCCAGCTTTTACAGCCAGTGCGATATCTTTTCCTATTTTAGAGAATGTCTTGGCCATCTTGTCCCATCTGGCCATTTTAGAAGCTTTTCTATATTCAAATGCTCTTCCCATTTTAATTTTTAAATTTCCAACAAAATTACTCAAAAGTCCACAAAAAAAAAATACCTCCAATCAAATTGGAGGTATTCATTATTTAGAAAAATTAATTATTTTTTCTTTTTAGCAGCAGCTTTTTTCTTAGCTGGAGCTTTTTTAGTAGCTTTTTTAGTAGCTTTTTTAGCTGGAGCTACAACATCAGATTTCTGATATTTGTTCCACTCACTGTCATCACCAATGTATCTAACAGTTACTTTTCTATCAGCTTGTCTTTCAGCATCAGAAGCAGATTCTGCAACTTTAGCATTTTGCTCACCAATACCAACTGATTTTAATGCGTTGATATCTACACCTCTTGCATCTAAAGCAGCAACTACAGAAGCAGCTCTTTCTTTAGATAATTTCAAGTTGTAAGCATCGCTTCCTTTCTTGTCAGTTTCACCAACTAATAGGAATCTACCTCCGTCTTTCTTAATGATTTCAGCAGCAGTATCTAAAGCTCCTTTAGATTCAGGCTTGATTGTAGCTTTGTTGAAATCGAAGTATACACTCTTAAGGTTTTTCTCAACATCAGTAGCTGTTACTTCTTTTGGTTTAGGACATCCGTTGTATTCTGGAAGACCTGGAACAGTAGGACAAGCATCATCTTTATCTAAGATACCGTCACCGTCTGTATCTGGCCAAGGACAACCGTTGTTTTCAGCAGGACCTGCTACTGTAGGACAAGCGTCATCTTTGTCGATTACACCATCACCATCAGTATCTGGCCAAGGGCATCCGTTGTTTTCAACCGGACCAGCCACTTCTGGACATTGATCGTCTTTATCTGGAACTCCGTCACCGTCAGTATCAGGACATCCTTGGAATTCTGGTAAACCTGGAGTATCTGGACAAAGGTCATCTTTATCTAGGATACCATCCTTATCTCTGTCTCTGTTTCCGAATCTGAATAAGATGGAAGCAGAAGCTTGCCAGAAGTTAGCAACAGTAGATTTGTCACCTGGAGTTGATACATAATCTCCCTGAACACCAAGACCGAAGTTCTTAGTTACCCAGAAGTTAGCACCAGCACCTGTAGCTACAGTAAAGTGATTAGCTTTACCGTTTTCGTTACCATCCTTACCGTTAGTTACAGTTTCGATTGGGTTACCGTTATCATCAACAGATGTTCTAGGGAAAGTAAGAGCTGTATAGTCATGTCTTAAGTAGTTAGCACCAACTCTTAAATATGGATCAAACCAAGATTCTTCGTTCCATAAAAGACCTGCAGCGTGAGCCTGGAAACCAAGACCTGTCATTAGGAAAAATTCTTTCCCCATGTTGAATCTTTTGTTTTCAACATTTCCAACAGAAGTTTGCCAGTCAATTACTAAACCTTTACCAACGTTTCTAGCAACTGTTAACTTAGATAGTGGAGGTGTAATAGAAAAGTTGTTCACATTGAACATACTTTTTGTCAAATTGTTAGCAGAGAACGTATTACTGAAGTTACTTCTTGCTGCTACGTGGTTTTCAGCATGAGCACCAACTCCGATTAACCACGGATTGTTGGTAGTCTGTGCGAAAACAGTAGAGGCAACAGTAAGCGCCAATGCTGAAATTCCTAATTTTAGATTTTTCATAGAATTAAATGATTAAATAATTGATAATGCAAAATAAATATAATTTTTCTTTATATACAAAGTTTTTCAAATGATTTTTAACTTTTCTTTAATATTCTGTCGAGGTTCCGTTTATTTTCTCTATCTTTTATCGCCTCTCTTTTATCGAAAAGTTTTTTCCCTCTACCAAGCGCTATGAGCACCTTTGCTTTCCCTCTATCAGTGATATATAATTTTAAAGGTATTATGGTGTTCCCGGCATCCTTTAACTTTTTTTCAAGTTTTTGTAATTCTTTTTTGTGCAAGAGCAATTTCCGTTCCCTTTTTGTTTTGTGGTTGTAAAAAGTTCCCAATTTGTACTCATCAATCATCATGTTGATGATGTACAATTCCCCATCAATAAACTGACAGAACGATTCTGTGATAGATGCTTTGGATGAACGTAAAGATTTTATTTCGGTACCCGTTAAAACCATTCCGGCTTCATATTCTTCAAGAATTTCATATTCAAAACGGGCTCTTTTGTTTAATATGTTAACTGTTTTCTCAATCTTCATCATTTTAAAATTTCGTTAATGAAATATATAAAAAATACCGTACATTTAAAAACTTGACTATTATATTATTACAAAATACCCAAATTCTTTTCGTATTTTTGCGCCAAATTTACAAAACTATATGTTAACAGTATCTAACTTATCTTTACAATTCGGGAAAAGAATTCTTTTTGACGAGGTAAATATTATGTTTACCAAAGGAAACTGCTACGGAATCATCGGAGCAAACGGTGCGGGAAAGTCTACATTCCTGAAAATACTAACAGGAAAGCAGGATCCTACAACAGGACATGTATCTCTGGAGCCAGGGAAAAGAATGTCAGTTTTGGAACAGGATCACTTTGCTTATGATCAGTTTACAGTTCTTGAAGCTGTTTTAAGAGGTAATAAGAAATTATTTGAGATA
The DNA here is from genome assembly GCF_005503635.1 of Chryseobacterium sp. 2VB. Lineage (NCBI taxonomy): Bacteria > Pseudomonadati > Bacteroidota > Flavobacteriia > Flavobacteriales > Weeksellaceae > Chryseobacterium > Chryseobacterium sp. 2VB. The sequence continues at coordinate 136,842 of NZ_SCNC01000009.1, read as the reverse complement.
AAAGAGGAAATGGATGCGTTATACGCAAAAGAAGATTTCTCTGACGAAGACGGTATTAAAGCCGGTGAACTAGGTGTAATTTATGACGAAATGGGTGGCTGGACTGCAGAATCTGATGCTCAGACTATGCTCTCTAACGTAGGTATTTCTGATGATATGCACTGGCAGCTGATGAGCGAACTTGAGAACAAAGACAAGGTAAAAGTTCTTTTGGCTCAGGCCCTTTTCGGAAACCCTGATGTATTGATTCTGGATGAGCCTACCAATGACCTTGATATCGACACGATCTCATGGCTGGAAGACTTCCTTGCAGATTATGAAAACACGGTAATCGTTGTATCTCACGACCGTCACTTCCTTGATACGGTTTGTACGCACATCGGCGACCTTGATTATTCTAAACTTAACCTTTATACAGGTAACTACTCTTTCTGGTACCAGGCTTCTCAATTGGCAACAAGACAAAGAGCTCAGGCCAACAAGAAAGCTGAAGAGAAGAAAAAAGAGCTTCAGGACTTCATTGCGAGATTCAGTTCCAACGTTGCGAAAGCAAAACAGGCTACTGCAAGAAAGAAAATGATCGACAAATTAAATATTGATGATATTAAGCCTTCTTCAAGAAGATATCCTGCTATTATTTTCGAAATGGAAAGAGAAGCAGGAGATCAGATCCTTGATGTAAAAGGTCTTGAGAAAACAAAAGACGGAGAATTATTATTCTCTAATGTTGATTTAAATCTTAAAAAAGGAGATAAAGTAGCTGTCCTTTCCAAAAACTCTTTAGCTATTACAGAATTCTTCGAAATTCTTGCCGGAAATGTAGAAGCAGATAAAGGAACGGTTGCATGGGGAGTAACAACCAACCAGTCTCACATGCCTTTGGACAACACCAACTTCTTCCAGGAAGACCTTAGTTTAGTTGACTGGTTGAGACAGTTTACAAAAAATGACGAAGAGCGTCATGAAGAATTCGTAAGAGGATTCTTAGGAAGAATGCTGTTCTCAGGAGATGAAGCTTTGAAATCCTGTAAAGTACTTTCAGGGGGTGAAAAAATGAGATGTATGTTCAGTAGAATGATGCTTCAAAAAGCGAACGTTCTTTTATTGGACGAACCTACCAACCACTTAGACCTGGAGAGTATCACAACCTTGAACAACTCTTTATCCAACTTCAAAGGAAATCTTTTACTGGCATCTCATGACCACGAAATGCTTTCAACAGTCTGTAACAGAATCATCGAATTGACTCCTTCCGGAATTATCGACAGAGAAATGACTTACGACGAGTATCTTGCGGATAAAAAAGTAAAAGAATTAAGAGAGAAAATGTATTCTTAATCTGAACAACATTAAAATCTATATAAAAACACCTCAAAGCAGTGCTTTGAGGTGTTTTCGTTTAAACAATAAATAATATTTATTTCGTCAATTTTACAGCAGGTAAAGTAACCGTTCCCGGATCTTTCCATAAACCTTCTTTCTCTGCTTTCTTTTTGATAGATTCAGCTCTCTTGTTGCTATCGGGGTGAGAATTGAACATTTTTTCAAAATTAGTCTGTGTACTTCCCTGTGAAAGTAAGGCTAACTTTTTAAAAGCTGTATATGCTCCTACCACATCATACTTATTGGCTTTCATGAAATCATATGAATAAGTATCTGCTTCAGATTCCTGCTTTTTGCTGTGCGAAGCATCTAAAAATGCATTTGCCATCTTCCCTACCTGACTATCATTTAGAGCAGCTACATCTGACGAAGCTGAGGAAGCGGCATCTAATGCAGCTGCCTTCAGATAAGCTGATTTCATAGCATCTTTGGTATCCTGATTCTTTACGTGCCCGATCTCATGTCCGATTACGGCAAGCAGTTCATTATCAGTCATAATATCCATTAAAGAAGAGAACACACGTACACTCCCGTCTGCACAGGCAAACGCGTTGATATCTTTTACTTTATAAACTTTATAATTAAGGTTCAGACCATCCTGAGATTTGTGTTTTCCAAACAGCCTGTTCAGTCTCACAGTGTAAGGATCCTTCGGTCCTGCTACAGGATTATTTTTATCCATCCACTCTACTGATTCTTTGGATAATTTAATAGCATCTTCGTTGGTAAATGTTAAGGCTTTTGCACCATTTGAAACCATTCCGGCTGCTTTGCCAAGATTAATTTTCTGTGCGTTGATCGAACATGCTGTTCCCAGTAACAGGAAGCATAGAGTAATTTTTTTCATAGTCATTTAAAATTTTGGAGCACGAAGATAGCCTTTTTTTAACAATTATTAAGTCAAAACTTCGTTTCAGTTCTTCCCTGAATGCTATTTTTTTTCCTTATTTTTGTGAAATGAGTCAAAAATGGATTTACAAGCCTGAACCCGATGAGGAAGTTGTGGACAGACTAAGTTCGTCACTTGGTTTTGGTACTTTTGAATCTAAAATCCTCGTTCTTAGGGGAATTGACAATTATCAAAAGGCCAGAGAATTCTTCAAACCGAACCTTAACGATATCCACAACCCTTTTTTAATGGCAGATATGCAAAAAGCTGTAGAGCGTATTGCCACCGCCATTGAAAACGGTGAAAAAATATTGGTATATGGTGACTATGATGTGGACGGAACCACGGCGGTTGCTTTAATGTACCTGTATCTCAGCAAAATTGTTGAGAAAAAATATTTAGATTATTATATTCCGGACAGAAATTCTGAAGGATATGGAATTTCCACGGAAGGAATTGATTTTGCCAAAGAAAATGGTTTCTCATTAATCATTGCTCTGGACTGCGGAATCAAGGCACTTGATATGATCAACTATGCCAGCAATCTGGGTATAGATTTTATTATCTGCGATCATCACCTTCCAGGTGAAGAGATTCCTAATGCTGCAGCGGTGCTTGATCCTAAAAGAAGCGACTGCCGTTATCCTTTCAAAGAACTTTCCGGATGCGGTGTTGGCTTTAAGCTTTGCCAGGGACTGAATACGATTTATAAATTACCGGAAGCAGAATTATTTGAACTTACAGATCTTCTCGCCATTTCCATTGCAGCAGACATTGTTTCGATGACGGGAGAAAACAGGGTCTTGGCTAAAATGGGATTAAAAACCCTGAGGAAAACCAGAAATCTTGGTTTAAGGTTACTGATTCCTGAGGATAAACTTTCTCATTTCGAAATTTCCAATATCGTTTTTGAAATAGCTCCCAAAATTAATGCTGCCGGAAGAATTTCTCATGGTAAAGCAGCCGTGGAACTTATGGTTTCCGACAATCTGAAACATGCCAACCAGATTGTGAATGATATCATGAACCTCAACGATGAAAGGCGTGAACTGGATATGAATTCCACCCTTTCCGCTCTGAATCAGATTATAGAATCCCAGCAGGAAACCAAGCATACTACTATTGTTTATCATCCTGAATGGAATAAAGGAGTGATTGGTATTGTAGCCTCAAGGCTTATTGAAACCTATTATAAACCTACGCTTGTTTTTACCGATGGTAATAACGGGGAAATGGTAGCTTCCGCAAGATCTGTTTCTGATTTCGATGTACATGAAGCTCTTGATATGTGTTCTGAATATTTCCTTAAATTCGGGGGCCACCATGCTGCTGCCGGACTTTCGATGGAAAAAGATAAGTTTGATGCCTTCAAGGAAAAATTTGAAAGAATTGTTTCTGAAAAAATCCAGGAGCACCAGAAAGAACCTTCTATTACGATTGATACGGAAATAAGAATTGACGAAATCAACAGAGAGTTCATCAATTTCCACAGAAAATTGGCTCCATTCGGGCCTCATAATATGAAGCCTATTTTTACATTAACCAATCAGAAGCTTTCCGGATATGTAAAAACAATGGGGAAAGATAATAATCACCTGAAGTTTTATATCAAGCAGGAATCTACGGGACGAAATATTGAATGTGTCGGATTCAAACTGGGACAGTTTGTTGACGATTTTAAAAATAAAAACTTTGATCTTGCGTTTACCCTGGAAGAAAACCACTGGAAAGGCAATGTCACCCATTATCTTAATATCAAGGATGTAAAATTCAGGGATTAATTATTAGTACCTATAATCTTCTACCTGCTACCTGAACAAATGAAAAAAATCGGTTTATTTTTCGGATCATTTAATCCTATTCATATTGGGCATCTTATCCTGGCCAATTATATTCTGGAAAATTCTGATATGGATGAGCTTTGGTTTGTGGTAAGCCCGCAAAACCCATTTAAGGACAAAAAGTCTTTACTGAATGATCATAACAGACTTGATATGGTACAGCTTGCGGTAAAGAATTATCCTAATATGAGAGCTTCCAATGTGGAGTTTTCTCTTCCGAAACCAAGTTATACTATTGATACCTTAACGTATCTGCATGAGAAATATCCTGATTATTCTTTTAGTCTGATCATGGGAGAAGATAATCTGAAAAGCCTTCACAAATGGAAAAATGCTGATATCCTGATCAAAAATCATCATATTATTGTTTACCCAAGAGTATTTGAAGGTGAGAAAAAAGATTCTGAATATTTACAGCATGAAAATATCTCTCTGGTAAAAGCACCCATAATAGAACTTTCAGCTACGGAAATCCGTAATATGATAAAGGATGGTAAAAATGTAAGACCTATGCTGCCACCAGAAGTTTTTGAATATTTGGATGGTAGTAGTTTTTATAAGTAATTTTGTAAATCAGAAATGAGAGGCTAAAACCAAAAGCCGGAGAAAGACTCTTGCCTTTTAACTCTCACCTCAATCTTAAGAAATGAACTTCATCGAAAAAATATTCTCAAAATATTCTCAGGAAAAAATCATCAGATGGTTTAAGCAGATTTGTCTTGCAGAAGCCATTTCATGTCTTTTGTTGTATGGTGTTGCGATGATCTGGATCCGATATGATGAAAATGTGTACTCTATCATCTTCATCAGTGTTATTGGTAGTTTACATGGTTTATTTTTTACCCTTTACCTTTTACTCTGCCTTCCTGCCAGAAAAATTTATAATTGGGATGATGAAGATTTTGTTTTTGCCTTATTATCGGCATTCTTCCCCTTTGCAACGGTTTGGGTAGATAAAAAGCTGGCCCGATTCGACAGAGAATAAACAATATTATGAAAGGACCTATTCGGTCCTTTTTTATTTTACGGATATTACAGCCCCGCTTCACAGATACCTTTGTTCGGAGCATAATTCCTGGACCATGGGGATAAATTCCAGGTATTAATTATCCATTTTTTTAAAAATTCTTTCATAATTTCTTTCATCGATGTAACATTTAGCATCATTTATTTGTCTTATTATACAGAAAGGTCAAGCAATCAATATTTTAAACTAAATTTTTATCAACTGACAATCAATCAATTGCGATGATTCAAAAATATTTTTAAGTACTTTGTATTGCATAATACTAAATTTATTATATATCTTTGTAATGTTGAATAACAAACCATACAAGCTATTAATTAAAAAAGAATAATCATGAAGACTCAAATTCTTATTGCAGCACTATTTTTCGGTGGACTTATCACTGCCCAGCAGAAAAAAGACAGTTTGAAAGTCAATGCTATTGATGCAGTGACTCTCAAGAAGCAGGTTTTCAAAAAGCAAGGTGACCGTTTGGTATACGATGTAGCTTCTTCATCTATTGCTAAAGGGACCAACACCTTTACTCTTTTGAAACAAACACCGATGATTTCCAGCATTGACGGAAAGACGCTGAAGATTTTGGGAAAAAATGATGCAATCATTTACATCAACAACAAAAAAACCAATATGGATTCTGAGGCGTTGATTGAAATGCTGAAGTCTACTCCCTCTGAGGATATCCAGAAAATAGAAGTGATTACAGTTCCAGGAAGTGAATTCCAGGTTGAATCCAAAGAAGGGGTGATCAATATTGTGATGAAAAAAAGCAAAAACAACGGCTACAACGGAACGCTGAAAATGCAGAACGAGCAGGCTTATTACAATAACCCTAATGCAGGAGCTTCTTTTAATTTCAGACAAGGTAAATGGTCTGGTAATTCCAATTTCAGAACGGGAAGCTGGACAGACAGACAAAGATATACGCTGTCCAACGGTGATCCTACTTTCAAAAATGAATCCTTTGGCTTCAATGATGATCCTAACAAAAATTTTGGTGGAGGCTTCAATGTTGATTATGAAATCAATAAAAAACACAGTCTTGGATTTTCCTACAACATGAGATACAATAAAAGTTTCAATTCTGTACTGGATATTACCAACTGGCAAAACGGAGTCTTAAACAACAGAACAGTGAATAACGAGGATGCACAGACCAGAAATCATTCTTTCAATTTAAATTATGAGATGAAAACAGATTCTCTGGGAAGTAAACTTACATCAAACGTTTCTTACCTGTGGTTCAACAGAGATAAAGTAAGCTTCAATGAGAGTTTTCCTCTAACGAATGATACAATCAATAAATATTCTGCATTGCATCAGGCGGTACCCCAAATTATCAACAACTATGCAGCCAATATTGATTATCTGAAAAAGACAGCAAAAGGCGCAACATGGTTAATGGGAATCAGCTACAATCACACCAATACAGATAACGATACCAAACAGGATAAACTAATAAAGGGGGAATTTATCATCGATCCCAACCAAACTAATCACTTCATTTATAAAGAAAATATTCTTGGAATTTACCTGAACTATGAAAGAAAACTGACTGAGAAAATATCCGGAAAGATTGGTGCCCGCTACGAAATGACCAGAAGCACCGGGGATATTGTAGATAAAACAGGTTTTGAAAGAAATTACAACAACCTTCTGCCTTATCTGAATTTAAACTACGCCATCAATACCGATCATAATCTGAGCTATACTTTCTCCAGCAGAATCAGAAGACCCAGATTCTGGGAACTGAATCCTTCAAGAACCTACTTTACTCCAACCAATTATACGCAGAACAATCCATTTATACTGGCTTCCAAATATTATAATCAGGAGTTAAATTATATGTACAAAAATGCATTCTATGCCAATCTTAGTTTTAATATGGTGGAAGATGCTGCAGCTTCAGACCTGATTCCATTGCAGGGAACGGTTACAGCTCCTAAAAAAGATGCTGACGGGAAAATCATCAAGGATATCAAAGGAAATCCAATTATGGAAACTACCAGATTTCTGAGATACATCAGAACCAATTATGGTAAAAACAGGGAAATTGCTCTGACTCTAGGAATGAACAAGTCCTGGTTCAAAGACATCTGGACAACCAATTATTCTGTCAATCTGGGATATGTTACCTACAAAGGCGGAGTATTTGAAGATCCTACTTCCATGCCGGTTCCGGGAGAAACTGAAGTAGTGGATCCTTATATCATTGATGTTAAAAACTATAATATGTCTGCAACCATCAATAATGTGATCAGACTGTCTTCTAAAAAAGACTGGTTCCTGGGAGTGAATTACTTCTTTGCCAGCCAGACTGCCATGGAAGGAGGTATGATCCGAGCAAGACAAAGTTTCGATTTCAGTCTGAAAAAAATTGCAGGAGACTGGACTATTGTAGCGGAAGTGAGTGACTTATTCAATCAAAGTTTCTACAGCATTAGAGGCGTACAGCCCGATGGGAAATTTAACAATATCACCAACTTCAATTATCCAAGGTTGATGAGCCTAGGGGTTACTTATAATTTCGGAAATCAGAAACTGAAAAAGGCAAGGGAAATGAAATCGGCTAATGATGCAGTAAAATCAAGAACCTAATCTATAACCACTTATTTCACTAAATCCACTCTTAAATAAAAACAACATGAAACGTATAATTTTGTCAATGGCTATTGTATTCGGTACCTGTGCATTTGCACAAGAGAAGAAATCTGATACGGCAAAAACAAAAAACATAGAAGGTGTTACCATCACAAAGCAGGTTTTCAAAAAGCAAAGTGACCGTTTTGTATACGATGTGGCAGCATCACCAGTTGCCAAAGGAAACACCACCTTTGACCTTTTAAAACAAACTCCTTTATTATCTTCTACAGATGATAAAACATTAAAAATAGCAGGAAAAAACAATGCACTGGTCTATATCAACGGAAGAAAAAGCAATATGGACTCTGAGTCACTGGCTCAGTTTCTGAAAAATACTCCGGCTGAAAATATCCAGAAAATAGAAGTGATTACTGTTCCCGGCAGCGAGTATCAGGTAGAATCTTCTGATGGAATCATCAATATCGTTTTAAAGAAAAAAATGAGTGACGGTCTCAATGGAAACATGAGAATGTCTAACACAACCAATAAGTATAACGGAAGCCAGGCAAGTTTCTCAGCCAATTACAGAAAAGATAAACTGGGAGTAAGTGCCAGTCTTAGCGGCGGTGAAAATATCGAAGCACAAACCTATACCCTGAGAAACGGAACTTCAACAACTTCCAACGAATCTACCGGAGATATTGACGATCCGAATAAAAACATAGGAGGTTATCTGAATATTGATTACCAGCTGAACGACAAAAGCAACCTTGCCTTATCATGGAATACATGGGCCAATAAAAGTTATAATTCAACGGTAGATTTATTTAATACCATAAAAAAAACGAATACGGAATATACGTGGTCTAAAAACAGAGAGAATACACGATCTTATAACAATTCTGTGAATTTAAACTATGAATTAAAAACAGATTCTCTGGGCAGTAAACTGAATGTAAATGCGGCTTATCTCAACTACAGAAGATTTCAGTTCACGGATAACCAAACCTTTAATTCGGATATTGACAGAGTGTTAGGAGCAAGAACAAAACAAGTTATTCAGGACCTTCCGCAGATCATTAATAATTTCTCCGGAATGGTGGATTATAATCAAAAGTTTAAAAATGATCTTACCGTTTCCGTCGGTGGAAATTATAACAAGACTAAAACAGATAACGATTCTAAAAACATCACTTATTCATTTAATCCCGTAACAGCTCCGGATTCAAGACCCAACCATTTTATCTATGATGAAAACATCTACGGAATGTATCTTACCGTTGAGAAAAAAATTTCCGACAAGCTTTCAGGAAAAGTAGGTGCCAGATACGAGATCACCAACAGTCTTGGAACGTCTGACAACGCTCCCACAGAAGCCCTTAGAAGAATTGAGAGAAATTACAAAAACATTCTTCCTTATCTAAGTCTGAATTACGCGATTAATGACAAAAACAATATTTCCTATTCCTTTTCAAGCAGAATGAGAAGGCCAAGTTTCTGGGAACTTAATCCGGTCAAAAATATTCTGACCGATGACAATTATACTCAGAACGATCCGTTTGTAAAGGCCTCTTCCAACTACAATCAGGAACTTACCTATATGTACAGAAATTCGTATTTCCTGATTTTAAACCATTCTTACATTCAGGACGTCATTACACAGGTTCCGCTTCAGGGATATCCGGTATCGCCTGATGGTAAAATTGGTGATAATCCTGCATTACGATATATCAGAACCAACTTTGGAAATAAGCAGGAAATGTCGGCCATGGTAGGTATCCAGAAGTCGTTTTTCAAACAGTACTGGACAACCAATTTCAATATCGGAGTGCAGCATAATATCAACAACGGAAGTCTTGATACTGATCCTACAACCGGAGACCGCTTCAAAGATCAAAAAGGGCCTAATGGAAACTTTATTACCTACACCAATAAAACCAATTCTACCAGTCTTCTGATCCAGACCAATAATACCATCCGTCTTGATAAAAAGAAAACATGGTTCTTCGGACTTAATTATTTCTTTGTTGACAAACAGCAGATTGAGCTTGGTTCACTGAAAAACTTAATGAGTATGGATCTCAGTCTTAAAAAAATGTGGAACGACTGGACTTTTGCAGTGAATGTAAATGATGTACTGAATACTAATATTGTTAAAATTGAAGACTTTCAGGAGAACGGAAATTATAATTATATCCACCAGAACCGTTACAACAGAAGTTTAATCGTAAGCTTTACCTACAATTTCGGAAACCAGAAAGTGAAAAAGGTAAGAGACATCGAAGGGGCATCAGATGCCATCAAAAGCAGAACAAGATAGAGAATTATCTTTCTTCATATTTAATTATTCTTACGGTATCCGCTGATTCTTTTCAGCGGATTTTATATATTTAATCATTATGAAAAAAGATATAAAAATTATTTTGATATCCCTCAGCCTCTTTTTTCTATGGACAGCTTGCAAAGAAAAAAAGATAAAGCTTGGTAAAGATATCCACTTTGATAAGGAGGAAAATATTCACTATGGAAACAATCCAGAGCAGGTTATGGATCTATATATTCCATCTGCACGAACGAATAAAGAAAAGGATGTTTTTATTATGATTCATGGTGGAGGCTGGAGGGCTGGAGATAAATCGCAGCTCACCTTTTTCACACTCTCTATGATGCAGAAATTTCCTGATCATATTTTTGTTAATATGAACTACAGACTTGCTTCAGTTACGAACTTTGGACTTCCAAATCAAACTAATGATATTAAAAAGGTAACTGAATTATTAAAAAATAAACTGGGCTACAATCCCAATTTGATTTTATCAGGCAACAGCGCCGGAGGCCATTTATCGATGTTGTATGCCTACAAGTTTGATGCGGATAAAAAAGTAAAAGCAGTGATAAATATTGTGGGTCCGGCAGATCTGTCTGATCCGGGGTTTAAAAACTATCAGGAATATTCTTTTGTGGAAAGCAGACTTGTGGCTCCTGAAATAATTCAAACCGAAATATCAAAGATAGGTTTTGCCAGTCCTGTGAAATGGATAAAAAGCGATTCCCCTCCTACTTTGTCTTACTATGGAAGTTTGGACCGTGTAATTCCGTCTACACAGGAAAAAAGGCTGGATTCAGCATTGACTGCCAACCATATTATCCATGAATCTTATCAATTTAATGGAGGACATCTGGACTGGGATAAACATCCAAATGATCAATTCCTTATCAATAAAATAGAAACATTTCTCCAAAAACACACAAAAAATAACACGTCCTGATATTTCAAAACGTGTTATTCTTCTATATTTAATTTGAAATTTATTCGGATTTTGCAACGGCTGTTCTTTCAGAAACACCATTCGCGTTGAAAGCTTCAATCTGGAAATAGTAAGCATCCGTTCTGTCTGCTCCGGTAAAGAAATACTCATTCTTTCCGTATACCATGATGCTTCCGTATAATTTATCGGGAGACTTTCCAAAATAGATTACATAGCCGTCTGCATCAGGGTTCTGCTGCCACTTCATCCAGATACTTCTTCTTTCACCATACTTCTTTGGATCAGCTCTCAGAGGAACAAACCCTTCCACTTTAGCAGGCTGTTTTCCTGCTCCTTTTCCAAATACTCTGAAACCGCTTAATGCAAATTTTCCTGTTGGCATTTTAAGGTTTTCCATTTTAAGGAAACGGGCTTTTGCAGGCTGTTCAAGTTCTATATAGTCGTGAGGAACATCTTTCATGTTTTTACTTTTATCCACAATCACATTCCATTTTTTCCCGTCATTGGAGCCATAGATCTTATATTGATGCATTTTCCCCAACGTTTTTCCCATAAATTCTGCATCCTGATCCGCATAATTGATCTGAATAGCATTAATTGTCGAAACTTCCCCAAGATCCGTCTGGAACCATTCCCCGGAATTTCCTGTCTTAGCACTCCAGTAGGTTTTGATATCTTCATCTACCGCATAGTTGGGCTGATACCCTCCCAAAGTAGATGAAACCTGCACCGGTTTATTATAGTTCAACAGCATCCATCCGGCAAAAAGACCTTTAGTAAAATCTTTTCCCTGTGCATATTGCGGAAGATAAGTCGGATAATCGCCATAAGCCGTGTTACAGTACATCACATCATCTTTATCAAATCCTGCCGGCCAGATTCCCAGTCTTCTTTCAAAATTATTTTTAGTTGAAATAAAGATGGTCGAAACATGCCACCAGTTTTTGTAATTGTCTTCAAATGTCGCTCCGTGCCCTGCACCTCTTGCAAAGCCTCCCGGTTTATAAGAGAACGGATTATGCTGTTGATATTCGAAGCCTTCCAAAGGATTTTTGCTCACATATACTCCATCGGAATAGCCGCTGAATTCTGTTGCCGGAGCACCATACTGCATATAATATTTCCCGTTATGCTTCGTCATCCACGCTCCTTCTACAAAAGGCTGCAGAAAAACATTATCATTGTATTCCCCAAACCTTTCCCAACCGTGGTCTTCAGGTTTTAGCTTAATAATAGGCTTAACAAAGCCTTCGGACTGAAGGTTTTTTACTTTCACTTCTGTTCCCAGCAATGGCCATTCATTGCTTGAACCCCAGTACAGATATAATTTATTCTTGTCTTCATCATAATGGAATGCAGGATCCCATGCTCCTACTTTTAAAGTATCCACTGCAATTTTCCAGTCGTCTTTGGTGGGATTAGTACTTTTCCAGATCGGGAAATCCTGTTCCCAGGTAGAGCCATACACATACAAAGTATCTTTCATTGCCCAGACTGCCGGGGCATTAAGATCATGGATGTATTTGTTATCTCTGAGGAATTTCCTTTTTACAAACTTCCAATCCAGCATATCATCACTGTACCAGTATCCTTCCTGATTGGTAGAAAAAAGGAAAAGTTTATTTTTAAAATTGACAATTACCGGATCTGCTGTAGCACGGTGCTTTCCCTGCTTGGAAAAGGCTTCAAAAGGGGTATATCCGTAATCGATATTGATAGGATTACAGAAAGTTTTCTGCTGGGCTCCAACAATAATTCCCATAAAAATTGTTAATGATAAAAAATATTGTCTCATTTTCAGATTTTAAACGTTCCGGACAAAGTTAACTAACTTTTTTTGGTTTTCTCCAAATAAAGCCGTCCAGAAGATAATGAGTGAGTTGCGGAACAACCAATAAAGGAACCAGAAACTGAAAGAGATTTTCTGAGATTACCATATTCAGGGAAAAGTGCTCATTCCAGACAAGCGTTTCCCACAAAAATTCTTCGAGAAAGGCAAACAATAAAATGACTCCGACAAATAGGAAGATTCCTGAAAAGGATTTAAAAATCTGCATCCGGTTCAGCTGATGATTTTCTTTTTGCTTTATTTCCCGGATATAGATCAATGCGATATAAGGAATCCCGTGAGAAACTACATTCAGAAACGTAAAAAGGAGATCATTGTTAAAGTAGATAATTCCGAAATACCAGGAAAGAAAAGTTCCCGTGATCAGTGCTGTTTTCGGAATGTTAATTTTTCTTGTTTTAAAGGCTTCAACAACAGTTTTAATAATCCAAATAATCAGAATGGCAAAATAGATAACGGTAATTATAGGAACATAATCCGGAAGATTCTGAAGCCAGTCAAACTCATTGTTGACAAACCAGGTGAAGGCACGGGGCGTTTTAAACCAGTACAGCATCGGATAAATCGTTGCGGAGTAAACGGCTACCTCATCTATTCTTTTGCTCCAGTTATTCGGTTCAAAGCGCGCATAGATTCTCATAAAACCGTATTGCTGCCGTATAAAATGAAAAACGGCAATCAATGCCAGTACTGACCAGAATGTCAGGCTACCCAACTGGAACAGGATCATTCCCAAGATCCAGCTCAAAACAGGAATTCCCAGATACAGCAGTTTATTTTTCTGTATTTCTCCCTTTACGAAATACGTTTTGAACAGCGTAGAATATACATGAGCCACATCCACAAAAACGATCAGGAAAAGCCATGTGTAAAAGGAATAATGATTTTCCAGCCCCTGAATCTGTTTCTGAAAGAGAAAGATAATCATCAATACCAGAAAAGGCGGTGATAAAATAAACCACCAGTCTGTTTTTGCATTATGTATCCACGGTTGTTTCATTGTTGTATTTTACATCATTTGTTCTGCAGTCCGGATTCCCTGATAGAAAGCTTCTTCAAAAATAGATATTCCCGAAAGATCGGAATGGGCAAAGAAAATTTTGTTTCCTATCGGTTCTTTCGCTTTTTGAGTTTCTTCTCCAAAAATCTGGTTGGGAACCGGAGCAATCATTGCATGTCCTATTTTATGGAACTGCATTTCCAGAATGAAATCTTCTATCAATGGATGGGCTTTCTTCAAATCATCCAAAACTAAAGTTTTAAGTTCAGATTCTTTCATGGCATACAGCTTTTTCCTCGCTTTTTTGCAATCTGCAGTTGAAAAACTCTTATAGTGGGTAATTACTTTTTCACCTATAATCTGGTCCAGATTCTGATGTTGGTCAAAAATATACCCCAATCCGGAAGTCCCGTAGATCACATTATCCCAGGCCAGCTCTTCATCTCCTCCGAATTCATTCTTCAGCGTAATGGTGCTTAAAAGCCACGGAACATAACGAAATGATGATCCTCTTTTTTGATTAAAAATTCTTTCATTCACAAATTGTGGGGTTGCAAACAATACTTTATCTGCAATGATCTTCTTCGTTTTCTTTTGGGTATTATCAAAACTTAAAACCTCGACTTTATCATTGATTTTAATATCAAAAACCAGATTTCCCGGCAAATGTTTTCCCTCCGTATATTTTGAAAAATGCTTTGCCAGTCTTGCATTTCCTTCCGGCCAGGTGAATACCTGATCTTTATATTTTGTGCTCCAGTTATTTTTTCTTCCTGCAAAATAATGAATGCCTGCCCATGCTGAAACATAGCCAATTCCCAGGCCGAAATCGTCTCTGCAGGAATAATCCAGCAGCCAGAGAAGTTCTTCCGAATAGAAGTTATTTTCTGTGAGCCAGTCTTTAAAAATGATTTTTTCAAGCTTTACCACCTCATCTTCTCTGCTGGAGTCATGTACCGGAATAGCAAACCAATATCTTCCTTGAATGTCTTTCTTTGCACGAAATTCATCCATCAGTTTAAAAAAGCGGGCAAGCTCTTGCTGGGTTTGCGCTGAAATTCCTCTTTGCGGAACAATATCGTTCTGCCAGGCATTTTTATAAAACAGTCTTTCCTGTTGTGGAAAAGTCATTTGATATTCATCAAGGATGGGTTCTCCGTTATCCTCAGTTCCTAAGCAGATTTCACACTCTTTCAGAAAGTCGATGATTTCTGTATTCTCTTTGTTCGGTAATGGTAAATAATGAGCGCCTAAAGGAAATTTTGAAAATGAATTCTGTCCGTTGGAAGAATTGCCGCCAAGATGGTTTTCCATTTCCAGAATAAGATAATTCTGTTCATGATGCTGGCTGAAGAACCTGCACGCTGAAAGTCCGGAAATCCCTCCCCCGACAATAAGATACTTAGTGTGGATAACTTCTGAAAACTGTGGAAAATCTTTTGCCCATAATCTATGCCCGAGAACATGATTGGTCCCTGTGATCTTTAACAGCAAAGCTTTTACTTTCTTTCCGCAATACTGCAAAAAAGGAAGCATAAGGCTACCTAAAAATATAGTTGTAAGAAAATCTTTTCTACTGTACTTTCCCCCACTCTTCATCGAAATAACGGACTAGTATCTGGTTATCCAGACGGTTAACTTCTACTTCTTTCACTTTCATATCTTTATTGAAATAAGACATCTGTGAAAAATTGTAATCATAATATTTTAATCCAGGCAGCTTTCTGTAGATCCTGTTGTTGATGGGTTCAAATGAAGCCATCGTGAATCCCCATTCTCCAAAAGATGGAACATAGGTGTGATACGCTGCTGTGAATGGAAAGATCTGATTGATCGTTTTTTCAATACACCAGAAAGATTTTGGTGCAAAATAAGGAGAAGTGGTTTGTACCACAATCCTGGTATCAAGAGTTGTCAATCTCTCCAGTTCTTTATAAAACTGCAGGGAATAGAGTTTTCCTAAGCTGTAATTCGACGGATCAGGAAAGTCGATGATGATGACGTCAAATTTCTTTTTGCTGTCTTTTACCCAGATGTAAGCGTCTTTATTGATCACCTCCACTTTAGGATTGGAAAGTGAGCTTTGGTTCAGTCTTCGCATGGTTTCATTGGTCTTGAAAAACTGAGTCATTTCCCCGTCAAGATCTACAAGGGTTACTTTTTTAACATCTTTGTATTTTAAAACTTCTCTTGCTGCGAAGCCGTCACCTCCTCCCAAAATCAGGACATTATCAATGTTTTTCGCCATCGACATAGCAGGATGTACCAAAGCTTCATGATAACGGTATTCATCTGTGGAAGAAAACTGCAGGTTATTATTTAAATATAAACGAAACTCGTGCGTATTCCTCGTTAAAACGATTCTTTGATAGGGTGAACTTTTAGTATAAACCACATTTTCGCCATATAGTTTTTCTTCAGAATAAGATAGAATCGTATCTGAAAAAAAGAAAAGTCCCAGCAAGAAGGCAAATGCCGCGATAGATTTTATTTTCAGGGATAAGGGTTTTGATAATTCCTTTGTAAGATAATAGCAGAGGAATATTGCAATGGAAATATTGATTAATCCAAAAAATAAAGGGGTTTTGACAATTCCTAATTTTGGAATCAAAACCAATGGAAAAAGAATCGATGCCAATAAAGCCCCGATATAATCGAATGCAAAGACATTTGAAACTAAATCTTTAAATTGTACCCTGTCTTTTAAAATATTCATCAGAAGCGGGATTTCCACTCCTACAAGACATCCGGTGAAGAATACAAAGAGATAGAGAACGCTTTCAAAATGTGCGAGTGTATTAAAAAGAATAAACAGCACTACAGAGCTGATTCCGCCTACGATTCCTACAAGGATTTCGATCTCAATGAATTTATCAATAAGATTTCCTTTGATGAATTTCGCAAGATAGGAACCTACTCCCATTGAAAAGAGATACACTCCGATAATGAAAGAAAACTGCTTTACAGAGTCTCCTAAAAGATAGCTCGCCAAGGCTCCGGCCACCAGCTCATAAATCAATCCACATGTAGCAATGACGAATACTGAAAACAATAAAAGCAGCTCAAGAGGAATCCTCTTCTTATCCATGAATTGCTGCGCTTATGATCATTGAAATTCCGATAATAAATGCCCCGAAAACAATAGCAATGGCTATATTTTTGTTCTGGGCGATCTCGTGCCATGTTTTTTCAGGAGTCAGTTTTTCAATAATGAAATAACATACAAGTAAAATGGCGATTCCTAAAAATGAATAAAGAACCGAGTTTAGTATGGGTAAGAAATTGATGTTGTCCATAGTTTTATATTTTTATTTGTGATAGTATCTGTAGAATCCTACTCTGGAATGACTTCTTGTGGTTCCGTCGCGGTATGTTTCCGTTTTGGCACAGTCGCAGACCTGATTTCCCCGGTACGTAAGGTATACAAACCAGGTCAGGAAAAATCCTCCGATCAGGCAGAGTATCCAGTTTTGTCTTATGTAATTGGTTATATTAGTTATCATTGGCAGGATAAGGTGAGTTTGAACTATTTTTCCATTTGTTTACATTAAAGTAATGTTTTCCTATCCACATCGCCACAAACAGAGCAATCATTATAAACAAAATAATTCCGAAGTTCCAGAATGAAACGGGAAGCCAGGTTGCTTTAAGCTGTACATAGGTGTTGCTTGAAATGAGGTCTGTAGTAAGTCTAAGGGCTTCAGTATTAATCAGGGAATCCAGTTTCTGAGTTCCGAACGATGCTTTGGCAAGTCTGATTACTTCTGATGTATCTTTTTCCAGCGTCTGTCCGTCTGTAAAAGTTTTGGTCTGCACCTTGAATATATCAGTAACCTCAATTGTTCCTGATTTATCCCATGAAATCACGACCTTCGAATCAGGAGATGTAAGACCTGAAAATGAGGGTAAGCCTCCTTCTTTTTCGGCGGAAATAATGAAATGATATTTCCCGGAGCCCACTCCACACAGGTTAAAATCTTCGGATTGGCTTCCTTCTGTCCAGCTCTCTCCGCCTTCGTACCCATGATACTGTTCGATATCTTTGGAGGTATAGATAATTTCGTTGGTATTCTCGTTTACAAGACTTAGCTGAACATTCGCCCAGGAATTATCAACACCTGAAAATGCATTCACTTTTAATGGTGCAGAACCTCCTGAAAGGGTAAAACTTTTGCTGACCATTTCTTTGTCTTTTACATCTGCAAAATTGATGGTCTCTGCAAAAACGGTTTCGTTCGTTCTTGAAGTGTAGACGTACATCTGGAGCAGGCAAATCATTAATGCAGCCACACAAAAGATGTTCACGGCTTGCCTGATATCGAAATAATAGGGCTGAACAATCCCTATTCCTGTATAATTGGGCAGATTAGCTATTTTAAAAGCTTTCTTAACTTCATATTTTGAAATGTGAACTCCATAAAAATACTGGCTTTTCTTACCGGTCTTCTCCTGAGAGATCATACGCGTTCCATTGACATATTCTTTGTAGGTCGCAATGCTGAAATCCAGATGTTCATCAAAAAATCCGGCAGCCGCATCAATAGTGCATGGAGTATTTTCGTACCAACGGTAGGTTCGTCCGAGATAGGTTGGAAATTTTGAATCCTTGCCTTTAAAATCATCAGGATGCATAGAGATCAGGAAAACCCAATGTCCATCACTCTCACTCAGGAAAGCATCATTTCCTTTGCTGTCTTTTAAAGAATATTCCCGCCAGAAAATACTGTTTCCGTATTTTTTAACAGTAATCGCAACGACTGTATATTCCGTACCGTCAATTTTTCCTTTTTGTCCGATATCCAATACAACATTTTCCGTTGGGACTTTCAGATGTTTAATTTTTTTGTTCCAGGCTACATCAATGAGATAAGAACAGGTATCGCAAACATATTCTTCAACAGGAAAGGTGAGATCTAATGTATTTTCGGATTCGCATGCTGGGCAGACATAGTGCATTTTTATCTGTAAATTTTGTGTTTTTGAATGGTATTAGCTTTAAAATACTGAACCACCTCATCTGCAATCTGCTCTACTTTCTCCGTATTGTCCTGAGTATAATTACAAAGAAATACATCAAAGGTAAGCTGTTTAAATTCCGGCCACGTGTGGATACAAAGGTGAGATTCTTTAAGGATCACTGCGGAAGTAAAGCTGTCGTTCTCAAAAATATGATTGGTTACTCCTACAATTTCCACCTCCCTGGCTTTCAGAATTTCTTCTGTAAACAGCAGAAAACCTTTGCTGTCTAATAACAAATCTTCTGACTCTGTTTCCAAAGTCAGAAGAATATGTAAACCTTTACTTGATAATGGGTTCAATTAATTTTTTTTGGTAAATATATTATTTTTTTGGAAGAAAAACCTCAGCAAGCATACATCTTGCGCTTCCTCCGCCATTTACTTCAATGGTATTCAGGTCTGAATAGATAATTTCGCAGTATTTTTCAATAGCAGCTACCTGTTCCGGAGTTAAAGAATGGTAAGCAGTCTGGCTCATGACCAGGAATTTTTTTCCTTCTTTATTCTGAACCTGAAGCATATTTCCGGCAAACTGCTGTATCTGTTCTTCAGAAATCTCAATGATTTCTTTTCCGGATCCTTTAATAACTTCCAATACTTTTCCTCTTTCAAGTTCATCATCAATACAGTCAAGGCAGATTACAACAAATTTATCGGCTACACACATCATTACATTGGTGTGATAGATTGGAAGTCTTTCTGTGCCTACAGTCTGGAAAGAATGGAATACAACGGGAGTAAATCCGTATTTTGTACAGAATTCTCTGAACAGTTTTTCATCCAGCCTCAAAGAAACAGAGCCGTAAGCAATTTTGTTATCGTGATCAAAAATCATACTTCCTGTTCCTTCCAGAAAGTGTCCCTGGGTTTCAGAGAAAGACCAGTCATCAATTTCAGCCACTTCAAACCCTTGATCTTTGATACTTTCGATAATATCTTCTCTTCTTTCCACTCTTCTGTTGGAAGCGAACATCGGGTACAAAACCACTTTTCCGTCTTTATGGAAACTTACCCAGTTATTCGGGAAAATAGAATCCGGAGTGTGGGGATCCAACGTATCTTTTATAGTGATCACATTAATTCCCTTTTCTCTCAGCTTTCCGACAAAGGTGTTGAATTCTGCCAACGCTTTTGACTGGATGTCAGAGCCTGTCTGTTCTACCTGGAAATAATTATTTTTCGCTGTTTCAGCGTTGTAACCGAATGCAATCGGTTCTATCATTAATACTGTATCTGTTGTTTGCATTTTTTTGATTTAAAAATTAAAAGATTGAAAGATTAAAAGATTGAAAGATTAAAAACCCCCACTCCCAAACACTAAAACTCTCCAACTCAATTACTCTCTCACAAGTGGCATTGTAGAGCATCTCAGCAAGCCTCCCATTTTAGAGATTTCTCTGTAAGGAATTTCTTCAACAGTCATTCCCCACTCGTTTCTCAGGTGGTCATTCATTCTTGTGAATGCTTTGTCCGAAACGACAACATCAGGAGAAATGGAGAAAATATTCGGGAACATTTCAAACATTTCTTCATCATTGATATGGAAACAGTTTTCTTCTCCAAAAATATCAATGATTAAACGATAGTCGCTTTCATCTACAAATCCGTTTTTATAAATAATACATTTGTCTTCACCTACCGGATTAAATGTACAATCCAAATGAAGAATGCCTTCAAAAGGAACCTTATCGTTTTTCTTCAGTTCCAGGTCAATGATTCTTTTCTTCGGAAAATATTCTTTTAATATTTCAATGGCATATTCATTGGTTCTTGCCGTCTTATAGTTTCTGTAATCTTCACTGAAGCAGGTTCCGATGAAAAGGAAATCATTCCATACGATCACATCACCTCCTTCGATATGTGCAGTTTCGGGAAGATTGATGATCTTTCTCCATGCTACTTTTTCAAAAACGCTTTTATAGGCTTCCTGCTCGTCTGCTCTGTCTGCAATCACATTGGAAATGATCATTTTATCATCAATTACAAAGGCTACATCTCTTGAAAAAACCTGATTGTAATCTTTGATGATGCTGGGACGCAGTACTTCAACGCCATACTTTTTTAAAACCGCTTCAAAAGCGTTCATTTCATTAATAATATCCTCTTCTTTAGGATAAATGTTGTGCTCGATTGAGTAATATGACTTTGCGTCATAACTTTCCTCTAGTGTGGGAACAGGCCCCAATGAATTAGGCTGGCCCAGAACTACTGACTTCAGCCTGCCCGTTTCGTTTTTAATGTTTAGTCTCATAAAGATTTATGCAATACTACAAATATAAGTAAAGGTCTCTACCTGTAAAACTTTTGGATTATTTTATGTATTAAATTTGGTTCCCAAAATCAACACCCTTCGGCAAAATTTGCTTGTATGCAGTGCCAACTTTAGTGAATAGTTCCAAAAACATCTACAACTTACTATTTTTCATCTACATAAGAACAAAAAAATAGATAATCATATTATTTAATTTCCTATATTAGTGATATAATTTTCGCGAAATTATAAACCGTAAAATTGAACTATTAACACCAAAAATCAAGTCATGAACAAGAACAATCCGGTGCTGAAAAACGCACAAAAGTTAGGAAGAGATCAACAAAAATCCGTAATGGGAGGCGCTCCAATCTCAACAGGCAGAAGATGCTGTGAATGGGATGATGCAGGAAACTGTTATATCTGGACTTGCGACAGATGCCAATGTCCTTAATAAACAAAGAAAGCCTGCTTTTTTAAGCAGGCTTTCTTATTGAGCTAATTGATATAAATAAAAAATCCCAAAGCGTGCTTTGGGATTTTTTTATGATGTAAGCAAATATTATCTGCTTGCAATATCGATGTAGTTTCTTTGCTGAGCACCTTGGTAAACCTGTCTTGGTCTTCCGATCGGGTCTCCTTTCAGTCTCATTTCTTTCCACTGAGAAATCCATCCCGGAAGTCTTCCTAATGCAAACATTACGGTGAACATTTCTGTAGGAATTCCTAAAGCTCTGTAGATGATACCTGAGTAGAAGTCTACGTTTGGATATAGTTTTCTTTCTACGAAGTATTCGTCTTCCAGCGCTACTCTTTCCAGCTGCATTGCAATGTCAAGAGCTTTATCCTGGATACCTAATGCTTTAAGGATATCGTCAGCAGCTTTCTTGATGATTTTCGCTCTTGGGTCGAAGTTTTTGTACACTCTGTGTCCGAATCCCATTAAACGGAAGTTATCATTCTTATCTTTAGCTTTAGCAACATATTTAGATACATCACCACCGTCTTTCTCGATAAGTTCAAGCATTTCGATTACAGCCTGGTTAGCACCACCGTGAAGCGGCCCCCAAAGGGCAGATACTCCGGCAGAGATAGAAGCGAAAAGACCTGTGTGGGCAGAACCTACCATTCTTACTGTAGAAGTAGAACAGTTTTGTTCGTGGTCTGCGTGAAGGATTAATAATTTATCTAAAGCATTTACAACTACCGGATCGATTTCGAAATCAGCGTTTGGTAATCTGAATGCCATTTTGTAGAAGTTCTCTACATAGTTCAGGTTGTTATCACCATGGTTTAATGGTAAGCCCTGAGTTTTTCTGTAAGTCCATGCACAAAGGTGAGAAAACTTAGCGATCATAAGCTCAGCAGCGTGATCCATTTCTTCTTTAGAGTTTACGTTAACGGCTTTCGGGTTGAAAGCTGTTAAAGCAGACGTTAAAGAAGATAAAACTCCCATAGGGTGAGCAGAGCGAGGAAAAACATCAATGATTTTTTTCATTTCGTCTGCGATGAAGTTATATTTTTTAATATTGTTGTCGAATGAAGTAAACTGATCCTGAGTAGGTAATTCTCCATGTAATAAAAGATACATTACTTCAGTGAAGTTAGATTTTTCAGCAATCTGCTCGATTGGATAACCTCTGTAGAATAATTCTCCTTTATCTCCGTCTAAGTAAGTGATGTCGCTAATAGTAGCTCCTGTATTTTTGTAACCTAAATCCAGAGTGATTAAACCTGTCTGGTCTCTTAATTTTGAAATATCAATCCCTCTGTCTCCGATAGTACTATCCACGATTGGATATTCATATGAATTACCGTCGTAATTCAATATTACTTTGTTGTCTGACATTATTTATTTATTTTTTTTAAATATACCACTTTCCATAAAATACGGCAAACTAAAAATTTCGCTTGCCGTTATTTATAAATTCGATTAATTATCTTTTGATTTTAAAAGCTTCCAACCCTGGGAAAATTGCAGTTTCGCCTAAAGCTTCTTCAATTCTTAATAACTGGTTGTATTTTGCCATTCTGTCTGATCTTGAAGCTGAACCGGTTTTGATCTGTCCACAGTTCATTGCTACTGCTAAATCAGCAATTGTAGAATCTTCAGTTTCTCCTGATCTGTGAGACATTACTGAAGTGAATTTGTTATTCTGAGCCATCTGTACAGCAGCCATTGTTTCAGAAAGAGAACCAATCTGATTTACTTTTACAAGGATAGAGTTCGCAATATTTTCTTTTACTCCTCTGGATAATCTTTCTACGTTGGTTACAAATAAATCATCTCCTACCAGCTGTACTCTGTCACCAATTTTATCTGTTAACATTTTCCAACCTTCCCAGTCGTTTTCCTGCATACCATCTTCGATAGAAATGATTGGATATTTTGCAGCCAGTTGCGCTAAGTAAGAAACCTGCTCGCTGCTTGAAAACTGAGCTGCGTCCGGAGTCTGGAATTTTCTGTAATCATAGATTCCATCTTTGTAGAATTCCGAAGCCGCACAGTCAAGTGCCAACATAATATCGTCACCTGGCTTATAACCTGCTTTTTCAATAGCTTGAAGTAAAGTATCCAAAGCATCTTCAGTTCCTTTGAAAGTTGGTGCGAAACCACCTTCATCACCTACCGCAGTAGATAAACCTCTTGAATGAAGAATAGATTTTAGGTTGTGGAAAATTTCAGTTCCTTTTCTCAATGCATGAGAGAAAGAATCAGCTTTTACCGGCATAATCATGAATTCCTGGAATGCGATAGGAGCATCTGAGTGAGATCCACCGTTGATTACATTCATCATTGGAACAGGAAGTGTGTTGGCGTTCACTCCACCTACATATTTATAAAGAGGCATTCCCAATTCTGCAGCAGCAGCTCTTGCTACGGCCAGAGAAACACCAAGAATAGCATTGGCACCAAGATTTCCTTTGTTAGGCGTTCCATCAAGATCAATCATAATCTGATCGATATAGTTTTGTTCAAAAACCGGCTGTCCTACTAAATTCTCTGCAATTACTTCTTTTACATTTTCAACAGCTTTCAGAACTCCTTTTCCCAGATATTCTGAACCACCGTCACGTAATTCTACCGCCTCGTGTTCTCCTGTAGATGCTCCTGAAGGTACAGCTGCACGGCCCATTGCCCCGCTTTCTGTAAATACATCTACTTCAATGGTAGGATTTCCTCTGGAATCTAAAATCTGTCTTGCTTCTATGTAAGAAATTGCACTCATTTTTTAATTTTTTTAGTTTAGACAAATTTAATCAAAATTTAACTTTCAAGGGTATTTCACAGCATTTTTTTGAAATAAATCCAAGTTAAATTTTAGTTAATTTATATTATGATAATTCCCCATTTTTAAGGGAATGGATCAGGAATTAAAAAATGGAAGATCATAACAAAACTCACCTTGAAAAGTGAGCTTTATGATACGGTATAGGAGTTATTATTATTTTCTGGGCGTGGGAGATAAAAGACCGGCCAGGGCACCTATTGCTCCTGATGAAATCGTTGCAAATATAGTGACCAGCTGACTATCGGGAGTTTTCCCATTACCCCAGAAAGAGATAAGAATAAGACCTGCTATGATTGCAATAATTGCGAAGCCAAGCATGAGCACTATGATTCTGTAGATCCAGCAATCGGTGTCTTTCGGACTTCTTATTTCCACTTCTTTAATAGCTTCTATGGGATTGGTCCTGAATTTTTCCTGAAGATCACTGCTGTTTTTTAAAGCAGCTTCCAGATCTTCGATACTGTCGTTAATAAGAGTTTTCATGGCCTTTGATTTTATATCAAATTTCCCTCTAAAAAACGGACCAGTCAATTACACAAAAGGGTAATTTATAATTTTGTTTTGAAGACCAGACAGGTTCCGGGATTTCCGGAGATGATTGTACAATCGCCGGATAATTCGCTCATTCTTCGTTTCATATTTCTAAGACCGTTCCCTTCTTTATGGCCGTCGGAAATTCCCTTTCCGTTATCAGAGATTTTCATAGAAAAATTATTTTCTTCCTGCGAAAATGAAAGCTTCAGGCTGTTGGCATGGCTGTGTTTATAAACGTTATTAACGGCTTCTTTTAGACAAAGAAAGAGATTACGCCTCATTTCGGTGGAAATCGGTGTTTCTGCTATGATATTTTCATATTCTGAATACACGATTATTTTTGTTTTCTTCAAAAAGTTTCCGGTATAAAGGACAGCATAATCGATAAAGCTCCCCAATGTGTCATTTCCTGAATTCAGGCTCCACAGCATTTCTCTCATGGAAATATTCATTTCTTCGGAGGTTTTCAGAAGCTCATCGATATCGTTTTGCAGATCATCGTCTTGCGCTTTCTGTTTGAGAAATTCAGCCTGAAGCTTCAATGCAGAAATTCCGGCTCCAAGATCATCATGCATATCGTGGGAGATACGTTCCCGCTCCTGCTCCAGCACCTTTTGTTTTTCCAGTTCTTTCTGAAGAAGCTGGTTTTGATGTTCAGATTCTTTAAGCTGCTGCTGCTGAATAAAAAAAAGCTGTCTTTTGTTATACAGAACAACGATTAAAACAATAAAGATGACAAAAGTTATTAATAAAATAACAGCAATAATATAAGCCAATCTTATTGTATCCGGCAGTTGCTTCATATTGTGTTTTTATTTTCAAATTTCCATAAAGCAATATAGAACATTCCATACATAATGATATTTACACAATACTGCATCGCTTTCAGAATTTGCAGAAGCCCCGGATCATTATCCCGAAGAAAAAACATGGGTATAGATCTGAAAATAAAGAAAATACTCCAAAAAAGCAAACCACAGGAAACCCAGAAATGCGGATCGTCCAGAATTTTTATTTCGTCAAAATTCTTTAGTCTGATATACAACCAAACCAACACATTAATGATGAAATAAAAGCATACTAATATTCCTAATGTATTTTCATAGTTAGCACTATAAAACTTTATAAACAGAATAATATACACAAGTATGGCCATCAGAACATACCGGGAAAATACACTGATTTTTTTGGGGAAAATTTTAGCATAGTAGATACCAAAAAAAATAATCAAAAAAATGCTGTAATAATTAAACAGATAAGCAAAGTCAAATTCTTTATTGAATATTTTATAATGGCCATACAGCTCCAGACAAAGCGAAAGAAATAAAAATATCGCAAAATAGTTTTGGCTGGAAAGACCTTTCTTCCCAGCTAAAACTATGGACTTTACAGTAGCCGCCAGGAGTACTGCGATGTATATTATCTGGATTACCATTTTACGGATATAATGACCCCATATCGTAATATCCTTCGTCTGTACTAAAAACCAGTGTCATTTGTTTTTCATGGGTTTCAAAATGTCTATTATATTGGTCTTCGCGAAATTTATCGCCAAGATTATTTTCAAAAACGACTTTCTTCACATCACTGATCTCGCAAAGATTAATGATAAATGTCTCACTATCATCTTTTGACAGGGTATCTATCAGATCAACGATATGATAACTGATATAAAATGTATTATTTCGTCCTAAATAATTAGTCAATACCTGATGTCCGTTCTTAAGATAAAAATCATTAAGTGCTTTTACATTCTCATCGGAGATTTTCAGATCCTTAAGTGAAAGATCCTGCTTGGCATTAATGATAAGATAATTATGCTCATCAATGGTATTTTTCCCCTCTGTTTGCAAAGAGGCCACCATGTAGATCATCTTGTTTTCAGAATTAGGTGTAAGTCGCAACCTGGAATCCCGGGGATCTATCTGTACAAAAGTGAATGTTAAATAGGTCGCTTTAATATCATTCATGAGGTCACAAATATTTTTCAGTAATGAATGTTTTACAGCATAAATACCTCCGAGATTAAAATTCACATTTTGATTTTGCATAAATAGCAAAACTCCCCTTTTAGCACTGTCAATAAAACTTTTTGCCAGAATGTGACTAATGGGCCTCATTTCCGACACATCTTCAACCAGCTGTTCAAGTTTATTACCGATAGGGCCTTCTCTGTAAGCTAAATTGTCATCAAGGATTACCTGACTTGTTGCATTTGAATTTTCCATAATTTCTTAGTTTTTTGATTGATTAAATTTATTAACTGCCTCCACTTTGTTGTTGACGTGGAGTTTTCTGTAAATATTTCCTACGTGCTTCTTGACGGTGTCAATACTGATGAATTTTTTATCTGCAATCTCTTTGTAAAGAAGTCCCTGTGAAAGGAGTTCAAGAATTTCTTTTTCGCGTTCCGTAAGTTCATCAAAGCCTTTTATTTCCGGAAGCTTTTTTTCAAAATGATTCAATACTCTTCTTGCAATAGAAAAGCTCATAGGAGCACCTCCCTGATATACGTCCCGTATCGAAGTAAGAATCTTATCCATACTTTCACCTTTTACAAGATATCCCATGGCGCCAGCCTTTAAAGAATTAAAGATCTTTTCATCATCATCAAAGCTGGTACACATAATAAATTGGGTACCAGGAATTTCTTTTCGCAGTTTTTCTATGATTTCGATTCCGAGCATATCCTGTAACTGGATATCCATCATCACAACATCAGGAGAGATGTCTGGCAGGTTCGTTATGGCATCATTGCCATCAAAGAACTGGGCAACCACTTTCATATCCTTCTGATAATTGATGACCTTCTTCAACGCATTGTTGTAGTTTTTTTCGTCTTCTACTATGGCTATGGAAATGCTCATGACTTTGTTTGTTTGAAGCAAATTTCAACAGAAAACAATTTGAAATCAATTACACCTTTGTGTAATATTATTATTTGAGTTTGAAGTTATGGCTTAGTGTTTTAGTTGTATTAAATTTAATCAATTTTTCACTTCAAAAACAATATTATTATAAATATTTCATAATAAATCAAAATAAAAAATTACAAATCCGTTTTTAAAATCAATTATTACTCACAATCTGATCAAGGATAGGATGATCAATACTGATTATTGTATGGTGAAACTTAATCTGTTCAAAGATCTGAATCCTGTTTTTGCCTTTTTTCAGCCATACTCCGGGAATGTAAAGTGTTTGCTGAGGACCTGCAGTACTCCAGTATCTTCCTGCATTTTTCCCATTAATAAAAACAATACCTTTTCCAAAATTTCTCATATCAAGAAAAGTATCACCGATTTCTTCAAGCACAAATTCTGCCTCCTGAATAATAGGTGAATGGTCTGCAATTTCTTTATTTTTAAAATGATGTTTTGGAAAAGTATCAAAAGGAAGAGGAAGCATTTCCCAGTTCCCGGAAACTTCAGCGCCATTAATTTTTATGGGGCTGATAATTCCTTTTAAATTATGAGCAATCTCTGCTCCGTAATTGATTCTTCCCATATTTTCAACAAGAATTTCCAGCCGGTCTCCGGATTTTATTTCAATAGCAAGATCATACTTTTTATATACTCTGTTCAATTCGCCTTTCCATTGGCCATTGATGTAAATATTCGCATAATCACGGAGTCCTTTCATTTCCAAAATCCCTTTGTGGTCTTTGTCAAACTTTCTTCTGTAAAGAACATATCCGTTTCCGATGTTCAAATCTTCAAACGTCAGTGGCTGGTCATTAATAACAGGTTTCTGATGATCGGTAAGATCAAACAGAGAATTTACTTTTGAAAATTTTATCCGGGGAATGGTGATGACTTTTACTGGTTTTGGAACATCCGGAAGTTTACTTTTATTGAGGGATTGAAAAATTTCTCTCAACGCATTATATTTAGGGGTTGCCCATCCTGCTTCACTGATGGGAGCATCATAATCATAGCTCGTAAGATCCGGCTGGATATCATGATCCTTATCGTAATTGGCACCACTGGTAAATCCAAAGTTGGTTCCGCCATGAATCATATAATAATTAAAAGAAATATCATTTTCTATATAAAGCTTTGTTTGCTTCACCACTTCTTCCGTGGAAACTTTAACGAATGGCTCTGCCCAGTGATCAAGCCATCCGGGATAATATTCTGCAACCATATAAGGACCTTTTCCACCATTATACTCATTGATGCTTTTCTTTAAAACAGCAATATCACCTTCTCCGTTTGCCGTAGGTAAAGCACCTTCTATAGATCCTCCTTTAAAAAGTGAACTGCCGTCTGAAGTAAATAAAGGTACAGAGATCCCGCTTTTCAACAGCATATCTTTAATCTTATGACTGTATTTTCTGTGTTCTTCCAACGGAATATCCTTTCTTTGGGCAACGTAAGATCCAAATTCATTCTCTGCCTGTACCATAATAACCTGGCCGCCATTATTAATCTGCAGAGGTACGATCTGCTTTGCCAGCTGACTGATATATTTACGGCATTCCTCTAAGAAGGCTTTGTTGTCTCTTCTTATTTCAAGGTCTTTATTTTTCTGCAGCCACCATGGATATCCTCCGAATTCCCACTCTGCACAAACATAAGGCCCCGGACGAATGATAACGTATAAGCCAACTTCCTGTGCCGTTTTGATGAACTTCTGCAAATCTTTTTCACCTGAAAAATTCCATTTTCCCGGGGCTTCTTCATGATAATTCCAAAAAACGTAAGTCGTAACGGTATTCAGTCCCATTGCTTTCATCATCTCCAGACGATGCTTCCAATACTCCGACGGAACTCTGGGATAGTGCATTTCTCCTGAATACACGGTAAATGATTTTCCGTTTAGCAAGAAATGTCCATCTTTAATTTCAAAATTTCCTTTCTGCGAAAACACAGTATTCAAGGAGAAAAATAAAAGAATTATGCATAAATAACGGTTAAAATTTCTCATATTGTAAGGCATGATTTTTGTAAAATTTAAAATATAAAAATCAATTGAATATCAAATAATATAATCATGAAAAAAAGTCTTTTAGCACTAGGTGCTGTATTGGCACTGGCAGTAGTCAGCTGTAAAAAAAGTGAAAGCGGAAACAAAAGCGTTATCAAAACAGACAGTTCAGAAACTGTAGTTACAGACAACAACGGAAAGATAGATTCGGTAACACAAAGTTCCTCTACTGTAGACATCAACGGTCAAAAAACTGAGAAAACAGATTTTGTGTATAAAGCTACTGACGGAACACTGGTGAAAGTAGTATTTAAAAACGATCCTAAAGAAAGTACGGTAGCTATTACCAGCAACAAGAAAACGTTTACCTTGCCTAAGTCGGAAACGAAAGGAGATGAAACGATTTACAAAAAAGATGATATGACTGCAAGGGTAAAAGGAGACAGCCTTCACCTTGAACAGGGTAACAATATTATTGAGCTGAAAAGAACAAAGATTTAAATAAAAAATGTCCTTCAATATTGAGGGACATTTTATTTGATAAGTATTAAATAAAAAACCATCCGGATTCCGGATGGTTTTTTTATATATCTGAATGAATATTATTCTTCAGTTTTTTCCTCAGTAGTATCAGCTTTAGCTTCTTCTACTTTCTCTTCAACTGCAGGAGCATCAGCAACTACTGCTTCAGCTTTTTTAGCAGTTGTTGATCTTCTGCTTCTTCTTGTAGCTTTTTTCTCTTCAGCATTAGGGTTGTAAAGCTCGTTGAAATCTACTAATTCGATAAGAGCAGTATCAGCAGCATCACCTGGTCTGAACCCTGTCTTGATGATTCTTGTATAACCACCGTTTCTTTCAGCGATTTTAGGAGCTACAGTTCTGAATAATTCAGCAACCGCAAATTTATTTTGAAGGTAAGAGAATACTACTCTTCTGTTGTGTGTAGTATCTTCTTTTGCTTTTGTTAATAGAGGCTCAACATATACTCTTAAAGCTTTAGCTTTAGCTACAGTAGTGTTGATTCTTTTATGCTCAATTAGAGAACAAGCCATATTAGAAAGTAAAGCACTTCTGTGAGAAGCTGTTCTTCCTAAGTGATTGAATTTTTTACCGTGTCTCATTATTAATTATTTATCAGCGTCTAACTTATATTTTGCAACGTCGAAACCGAAGTTAAGACCTTTTGAATGCACTAATTCTTCTAGTTCTGTCAAAGATTTTTTACCAAAATTTCTGAATTTCATCAAATCAGACTTACTGTAAGAAACCAGTTCTCCAAGAGTTTCTACTTCAGCCGCTTTCAGACAGTTAAGGGCTCTTACAGAAAGATCCATATCTGCTAATTTAGACTTAAGAAGTTGTCTTGTGTGAAGAGTTTCTTCATCGTACTGGATAGATGCTTTTACAGCTTCAGTTTCAAGCGTGATTCTCTCATCAGAGAATAACATGAAGTGATAAATTAATATCTTAGAAGCTTCAGTTAAAGCATTCTGAGGGCTGATAGACCCATCAGTTTCTATATCTAATACAAGTTTTTCGTAGTCTGTTTTTTGCTCTACACGATAATTTTCAATGCTGTATTGTACTTTCTTGATCGGCGTGAAAATAGAGTCAATAGCAATAGTTCCTACAGGAGCATTGTTTGATTTATTTTGTTCAGAAGGAACATACCCTCTACCTTTTTCAATATTGAAAGTAATTTCGAAAGTTACATCACTGTTTAGGTTGCAGATCACTAGATCCGGGTTCAGAACCTCAAATCCATTGATAGACTTTCCTAAATCACCAGCAGTAATAACCGTTTGACCTGAAACTTTAGCAACAACCTGCTCGTTAGCCTGGCCTTCTGCTGCAGCTTTTAATCTTACCTGCTTAAGGTTAAGAATAATTTCGGTAACGTCTTCGATTACTCCTGGAATAGTTGAAAATTCGTGCTCTACACCTTCTATTTTGATAGATGAAATAGCGTATCCTTCCAGAGAAGAAAGCAACACTCTTCTCAAAGCATTACCGATTGTAAGCCCGAAACCTGGTTCTAAAGGTCTGAATTCAAATTGACCTTTAAATTCATCAGAGTTAAGTAAAATTACTTTATCGGGTTTTATGAATTGTAAAATTGCCATATTATTGGGTTGAGCAAAAATTTGATTAAAAAATTATTTAGAGTAAAGTTCGACGATAAGGTTCTCCTTAATATCCTCCGGAATCTGGATTCTTTCAGGAGCAGAAACGAAAGTTCCTTCTTTCTTCTCATCGTTGAATTGTAACCACTCATAGTTTGACTTAGAAGCCAATGCATTGGTAACAACTTCAAGAGACTTAGACTTTTCTCTTACAGCGATTACATCACCAGCTTTTACCAAGTAAGAAGGGATATTAAGAATTTCCCCGTTCACAGTGATGTGTCTGTGAGAAACCAATTGTCTAGCTCCAGATCTTGTTTTAGCAAAACCTAATCTGTATACTACGTTATCCAATCTTGATTCACAAAGTTGTAATAGAACTTCCCCTGTTACACCTTTACTTCTGTGTGCTTTGTCAAATAGGTTAGCAAACTGTCTTTCTAAAATACCGTAAGTATATTTAGCTTTTTGTTTTTCAGCTAACTGAATTGCATATTCTGATTTTTTAGCACCTCTTCTTTTGTTAGGACCGTGTTGTCCTGGCGGTTGGTTCTTTCTTTTTTCGAAGTTTTTATCATCTCCGTAGATTGCAGCACCAAACTTTCTAGCAATCTTAGTTTTAGGTCCAATATATCTTGCCATAATGGGTAAATTCTAAAAATTAAACTCTTCTTCTTTTTGGTGGTCTACATCCATTGTGTGGCATAGGAGTCACATCAATGATTTCGCTAACTTCAATTCCTGAATTGTGGATAGATCTGATAGCAGATTCTCTACCTGCACCTGGACCTTTCACAAACACCTTTACTCTTCTTAAACCAGCTTCGTGAGCTACAGCAGAGCAATTTTCAGCTGCCATCTGAGCAGCAAATGGAGTATTCTTTTTAGAACCTCTGAAACCCATTTTACCGGCAGAAGCCCAAGAGATAACCTCTCCGTTTTTATTTGTTAAAGAAATGATGATGTTATTGAAAGAAGCCTGAATATGAGCTTCACCAATAGCTTCAACTTTTACTTTTCTTTTCTTAACTACTTTAGTTTGTTTTGCCATAATTCCTAACGATTATTTACTAGCTTTTTTCTTGTTAGCAACAGTTTTTCTCTTCCCTTTACGTGTTCTAGAGTTGTTTTTCGTTCTCTGGCCTCTTAAAGGTAATCCAAGTCTGTGACGTATTCCTCGTTGGCATCCTATGTCCATCAATCTCTTGATGTTCAATTGCACTTCAGATCTCAATTCTCCTTCTACTTTTACGTTTTCAGAGATATATGTTCTGATTGCAGCCAATTCATCGTCATTCCATTCGTTGACTTTCTTGTCTTCGCTGATACCGGCAGCTTTAAGGATTTCAGAAGAAGTACTTCTTCCTACTCCATAGATGTAAGTTAAACCGATAACACCTCTTTTGTTTTTTGGTAAATCAATACCTGCAATTCTCGCCATAATTTAATGTTAACCTTGTCTTTGTTTAAATTTTGGGTTCTTCTTGTTGATTACGAATAGTACACCTTTTCTGCGTACGATTTTGCAATCAGCGCTTCTTTTTTTAATTGATGCTCTTACTTTCATTTTGATAGTATTTATTTTTTACAAATGCCAAATGGAATGTGTATTCCATTTGGCTAATTGTTTTAATATCTAAATGTGATCCTCCCTTTTGTTAAATCATAGGGAGACATTTCTAGTTTTACCTTATCTCCAGGTAAAAGTTTAATATAATGCATTCTCATTTTGCCGGAGATATGAGCAATAAGGACATGCCCATTTTCCAGCTCTACA
The DNA here is from genome assembly GCF_005503635.1 of Chryseobacterium sp. 2VB. NCBI lineage: Bacteria > Pseudomonadati > Bacteroidota > Flavobacteriia > Flavobacteriales > Weeksellaceae > Chryseobacterium > Chryseobacterium sp. 2VB. The sequence goes on along the minus strand of NZ_SCNC01000009.1, from coordinate 103,079 downwards.
CGGAACATGGCGTTCGAAAGTGCTTCCACGATCACGCCATCTTGTTCAATATGTTTTTGTTTTGCCATAAATTAATATCCAGTCGTTCTTGATAATTTAGACTGCATTAAGCCATCATAATGATGGTTCAGCAGATAAGTATTAATCTGTTGAACTGTATCTAAAATTACACCCACCATAATTAATAATGATGTTCCCCCGAAAAATAGGGCAAACGCATCTGTCTGAACAAAGCTTCCATGCACAATTGCTGGAAGGACTGCAAAGATAGATAAAAAAATTGCACCTGGCAAGGTAATTTTTGATAAAATATCATCTAAATAATCAGCGGTCTCTTTACCGGGTCTTACTTTCGGTACTAAACCTCCATTTCTCTTCAAGTCATCAGCCATCTGGTTTACCGGAATTGTAATCGCAGTATAGAAAAATGAGAAGATAATAATTAATAGCGCAAACAATACGTTGTACTGCCAGCTAAAAACATTCTTGAAACCTGCAAGAAAAGTGTTAGACTCATCGAATTTTGTTAATAATCCTGGTACGAACATCAATGCCTGGGCAAAGATAATCGGCATTACACCAGCAGCATTTACTTTCAATGGAATCCATTGTCTTGCTCCCTGCATAAGATTTCTGTTTACACCTCCTCTTGCTTGAGCTCTGCTTACATACTGAATTGGAATTTTTCTAACAGCTACTGATAAGATTACTGCTAAAAGAACTACCAACATCCAGAATAATACTTCAATAAGGATCATGATAGATCCCATTCCTCCTTTTCCGTTCTGCACGGCCATCTCCTGTACGAATGCCTCAGGTAATCTTGAAAGGATCCCCACCATAATAAGGATAGAGATACCATTTCCGATTCCTTTATCGGTAATCTTTTCACCCAGCCACATTGCGAATACTGAACCGGCAACCAAAATAACAATACTTGGCAACCAGAACATGATTGAATTTGGCTCTACATAGTATGCAGACTGGAACTGAGCATATGGTAAGAATAATTGAGTAATAGAAGTTAAGTAAGAAGGTGCCTGTACCAGACAAACTCCAATTGTTAACCATCTTGTAATTTGGTTCAATGTATTTCTACCTGACTCTCCATCTTTCTGAAGCTTCTGAAGATAAGGAATAGCCATCCCCATCAACTGAACAATAATAGAAGCAGAAATATAAGGCATGATTCCCAACGCCATTACGGAAGCGTGGCTGAAAGCTCCCCCCGTAAACGACGAAAGCAAGCCAAGGAGACCTGCTCCTTGCTTGTTACCGCCTTGATTTTTATAATGCTCTAAGAGATCTCCCACCTCTGCAAGGTTAATTGCAGGAAGCGAGATATAAGATGCGAATCTATACACAAGGATAATCCCTAAAGTGAAGAGAATTTTATCTCTAAGTTCTTTAAGACTCCAAATATTTTTAAGTGTTTGTATAAATTCTTTCATTAGTAAGTATTATAAGGTAATTGCTTTTCCACCTGCTTTAGCAATAAGCTCTTCAGCAGATTTAGTGAATTTGTCAGCAGAGATTGAAACCGCAGATTTCAATTCTCCTCTACCCATAATTTTCACTAATTCGTTTTTAGAAATTATCCCGTTTGCTACTAAAACTTCTTTCGTGATATCTCCGGTGATGGATTTGTTCTCGATTAAAGTCTGGATAGTATCAAGGTTAACTCCTCTAAACTCTTTTCTGTTTACGTTTTTGAATCCGAATTTAGGTAATCTTCTTTGTAAAGGCATCTGTCCACCTTCGAAACCGATTTTTTGAGAATAACCAGCTCTAGCTTTCTGACCTTTGTGTCCTTTTGTTGAAGTACCTCCTTTTCCACTACCTTGACCTCTACCAATTCTCTTTGAGTTGAAAGTAGATCCTGCAGCAGGTTTTATGTTATTTAAATTCATTTTAATTTCTCTTTTATAAAATTATTTTTGAACTTCAAGTAAGTGGCTTACTGCAGCGATCATTCCTAAGATAGAAGGAGTAGCTTCGTGTTCTACAACTTGGTGAAGTTTTTTTAATCCTAATGCTTCAAGCGTTCTCTTTTGGGTTTTTGTTCTACCAATAGCGCTTCTTACTTGCTTTACTTTAATTGTTGCCATTGTTTTAATTATTAACCGTTAAACACTTTACTTAGAGAAATTCCTCTCATTCTAGCGATCTCTTCAGGTCTTCTGATGTCTAATAACGCTTTGAAAGTAGCTTTCACTACGTTGTGAGGGTTAGAAGATCCTTTAGATTTTGAAAGGATATCGTGAATACCAGCAGATTCCAATACCGCTCTTACCGCACCTCCGGCGATCAATCCTGTACCGTGAGAAGCAGGTCTTAGGAAGATATCTGCACCACCGTATCTAGCAGTAGTTTGGTGAGGGATAGTATGGTTCATTACAGGAACTTTCACAAGGTTTTTCTTAGCGTCTTCAACTGCTTTAGCAATTGCAGAAGCAACCTCTTTAGATTTTCCTAAACCGAAACCGATAACACCTTCTTCGTTACCTACTACAACAATAGCAGAAAATCCGAAAGCTCTACCTCCTTTTGTTACTTTTGTTACTCTGTTAACAGCTACGAGACGATCTTTTAATTCTAATCCTCCCGGTTTTACTCTTTCTATATTATCTAGTCCTAACATATTTTCCGAAATTTAATGATTAGAATTTAAGTCCTCCTTCTCTTGCACCATCAGCAAGAGCTTTTACTCTACCGTGGTATACGAATCCGTTTCTGTCAAATACAATACTTTCGATTCCTGCAGCGATAGCTTTAGCAGCGATAGCTTTACCAACAGCAGCAGAAACTTCAGTCTTAGTCCCTTTAGCGTCTACACCTTTCTCTCTTGAAGAAGCTGAAACTAAAGTTTTACCATTTTTATCGTCGATTAACTGAGCGTAAATTTCCTTATTACTTTTGTATACAGATAATCTTGGCAATTCAGAAGATCCAGAGATTTTCCCTCTTACTCTTCTTTTGATTCTTATTCTTTTTTCTAATTTACTTAATGCCATAATACTTATAATTTATTAAGCAGATTTACCAGCTTTACGTCTAACAATTTCTCCTACGAATCTTACACCTTTTCCTTTGTATGGCTCAGGCTTTCTGAAAGAACGGATCTTTGCAGCTACCATTCCTAGAAGTTGGTTGTCGTGAGACGTTAAAGTAATAATTGGGTTTTTACCTTTTTCAGTCAATGTATCCACTTTTACTTCACTTGGAAGTTCTAATACGATACCGTGAGAGAATCCTAAAGCCAACTCAAGTTTTTGACCTGCGTGTGAAGCTCTATATCCTACCCCTACTAGTTCAAGTTTCTTTTCGAAACCTGCACTTACACCAACAATCATGTTGTTGATTAACGCTCTGTATAAACCGTGAAGCGCTTTGTGTTGTTTAGAATCAGATGGTCTGTTTACGTTAAGTTCACCATCTTTCTGTTCTATAGTAATTCCTGCAGTAAGCTCCTGAGAAAGCTCTCCTTTAGCTCCTTTTACAGTTACTACACCGTTGTTTTCAGTGATTGTAACTCCTGCTGGAATTGTTATAATTGCTTTACCAATTCTTGACATTTTCCTCTGATTAAAAATTAATAAACATAGCAGATTACTTCACCGCCTACTTTCTCTTCTCTAGCTTTCTTGTCAGTCATTACTCCTTTAGAAGTAGAGATGATAGAAATACCCAAACCGTTTAGTACTCTTGGAAGCTCAGCTGAACCTTTGTACTGTCTCAAACCTGGTCTAGAAGCTCTTTGAATAGACTTGATAGCCGGTTTGTTAGTTTGCTTATCATACTTTAAAGCGATTTTGATCACTCCTTGAACAGCGTTATCTTCAAACTTGTAGTTTAAGATATACCCTTGATCAAATAAGATCTTAGTAATCTCCTTTTTGATTTTCGATGCAGGAATTTCCACCACTTTGTGGCCTGCGCTTTGTGCGTTCCTTACTCTTGTTAGGAAATCTGAAATTGGATCTGTTACCATTTTTCTTTTATAAATTATTGGTTAAAGAACAATCAGTTTTGCAAAGACTTGAAGAGTAAAATATCAGACTTCAGAAATCTTCGGTCTGATATTTTTATCTTTAGTATCTGAACAACTTAATTGTCCCGATTTTTAATTAGTAATAATTACCAACTAGCTTTTCTTACACCTGGGATAAGACCGTTGTTTGCCATTTCTCTGAAAGTTACTCTGGAAATACCGAACGTTCTCATATATCCTCTTGGTCTACCTGTTAGTTTACATCTGTTGTGTAATCTTACAGGAGAAGCATTTTTAGGCAATTTTTGAAGTCCTTCGTAATCACCAGCTTCTTTAAGAGCTTGTCTTTTAGCAGCGTATTTAGCAACTAGTGCTTCTCTTTTGCGCTCACGCGCTTTCATTGATTCTTTAGCCATTTCTTAGTTCTTTTTAAATGGTAAACCGAAGTGAGTTAATAATGCTTTAGCTTCTTTATCTGTTTTCGCAGTAGTAACGAAAGTGATGTCCATCCCCTGGATTTTTTTCACTTTGTCAATTACGATTTCAGGGAAGATAATCTGCTCAGTAATACCTAAGTTGTAGTTACCTCTACCATCGAAACCATCAGCTTTGATACCAGAGAAATCTCTGATACGTGGTAAAGCAGAAGCAGTAAGTCTGTCTAAGAATTCATACATCTGGTTTCCTCTTAAAGTAACTTTTGCACCTACAGGCATACCTTTTCTCAATTTGAAAGCAGCTTCGTCTTTCTTAGAGATTGTACCAACAGCCTTTTGACCTGTGATATTTGTAAGCTCTTCTACAGCATAATCAATGATTTTTTTGTCTGCAGTAGCATCACCTAAACCTTGTGATACAACGATTTTCTCTAATTTAGGTACTTGCATTACTGACTTATACCCGAATTCTTCCATCATTGCAGGAACAATTGTCTCTTTATATGCTTTTTTGGGTCTTGCTATATATTCCATGTTAATTCAAATTATAAAGTTTCACCCGTTTTTTTGTTAATTCTTACTTTCTTATCTCCTTCGATTTTGTAACCGACTTTGATAGCTTTTCCGTCTTTACCAACTAAAGCTACGTTTGAGATATGAATAGAAGCTTCCTTCTCAGTAATTCCTCCTTGAGGATTAGAAGCTGAAGGCTTAACGTGTTTTTTAACGATGTTAAGTCCTGCAACGATTACTCTTGGGTCTCTACCTTCTTTCTTGATCACTTCAATAACTTCACCAGTCTTACCTTTGATATCTTTCTTACCAGTAGTAATGATTACGTTATCTCCTCTTTTTATTTTTAACTTTGACATTTCTTTTAAAAATTTTTAAAATTAAAGTACTTCAGGAGCTAATGAAATGATTTTCATATATTCTTTGTCTCTCAACTCACGAGCAACTGGTCCGAAAACACGCGTTCCTCTCATTTCTCCCGCTGCGTTTAGTAATACACAAGCATTGTCGTCGAATTTGATGTATGAACCATCTTTTCTTCTTACTGCTTTCTTAGTTCTTACTACTACAGCTTTAGATACCTGACCTTTTTTAGCGTTTCCAGATGGCGTAGAATCCTTGATCGTAACAACGATTTTATCACCAACTGAAGCATATCTTCTTCTGGTTCCTCCCAGAACTCTGATCACTAGTACTTCTTTAGCACCCGTGTTATCAGCAACTTTTAATCTTGATTCTGTTTGTAACATTATTACTTAGCTTTTTCAATGATTCTTACTAATCTCCATCTCTTGCTCTTGCTCAAAGGTCTAGTTTCCTGGATCAAAACTGTATCACCTTCTGTGCATTCGTTATTCTCGTCGTGTGCAGTATATTTTTTCGTTTTCAAAACGAATTTACCGTACATCGGGTGCTTTACTCTTGTAGTTTCACTAACAACAATAGTTTTTTCCATTTTATTGCTGGAAACCACTCCGATTCTTTCTTTTCTTAAATTTCTATCCATTGTAAAATGAAATTATTGTTTGTTAGTTAACTCAGTGTTTAGTCTTGCGATTGTTTTTCTCAAATCTCTGATTTGAATCGGGTTTTCAATTGGGCTGATTGCATGAGCCAATTTCAATTTAGAATATTGAGCTTTTGCTTCAGTTAATTGAGCTTGAATATCACCCGCGCTTAAATTTTTAATATCAGCATTTTTCATTGTATTCAAAGATTATAGAGGTTTAACAAAATCGTTAGCAACGATGAATTTAGTAACTACTGGTAATTTTTGTGCAGCAAGTCTAAGAGCTTCTTTCGCAATTTCGTAAGGAACTCCTCCAACTTCGAACATAATTTTACCTGGTTTTACTACAGCTACCCAGTATTCAACAGCACCCTTACCTTTACCCATACGTACTTCCGCTGGTTTTTTAGTAATTGGCTTATCCGGGAAGATTTTGATCCATAGTTGACCTTCTCTCTTCATATATCTTGTCGCAGCGATACGAGCTGCTTCAATCTGTCTTGCAGTGATCCAAGCTCCTTCCGTTGCTTTGATCCCAAAAGTTCCGTAAGCAAGTTGACTACCTCTCTGGGCATTCCCCTTCATCTTCATCTTATGAACTCTACGGAATTTGGTTCTTTTTGGTTGTAACATAATTTCTAAATTTTAGATTTTAGATTTTAGATTTTAGATTTTTTTTATTTTAAAAAAGTAACGGTAATTTAAAATTCAAAATTTCTAATCTAAAATTTTAATTATTATTGTTATTGTTGTTGTTTTTTCTAGGTCTTCTGTTGTCTCTGTCTCCTCCTCTGTTTCCTCTGTCTGACTGACCTCCTTTTTTCTGTTGTCCCACTAATGGAGAAAGTTCTCTTTTACCGTAAACTTCACCTTTCATGATCCAAACTTTTACCCCTAGTCTACCGTAAGTAGTGTGAGCTTCTGCCCAGTGGTAATCAATATCAGCTCTGAAAGTTGACAATGGAATTCTTCCTTCTTTGAAAGATTCTGATCTTGCCATTTCAGCTCCGTTTAATCTACCAGAGATTTGAACTTTGATACCTTCAGCACCCATTCTCATAGTACTTGCCATTGCCATTTTAACAGCTCTTCTGTAAGAAATTCTGTTTTCAATTTGCTTAGAAATACTATCAGCAACTAGTACAGCATCTAATTCAGGTCTTTTGATTTCGAAAATGTTGATTTGAATATCCTTACCAGTCAATTTCTTCAACTCTTCTTTCAATTTATCAACTTCCTGACCTCCTTTACCGATGATAAGTCCCGGTCTAGCAGTAGTAATAGTTACTGTAACTAATTTTAAAGTTCTTTCAATATAAATTTTTGAAATACCACCTTTAGATAATCTAGCTTCAAGGTATCTTCTGATTTTGTAGTCTTCAGCGATTCTGTCTCCATAATCGTTTCCACCAAACCAGTTAGAATCCCATCCTCTGATGATACCTAATCTGTTACCAATTGGATTTGTCTTCTGTCCCATACCTTGATTAATTTTCTTTGTTACCTAAGATTAATGTAACGTGGTTAGATCTTTTTCTGATTCTATACCCTCTACCTTGTGGAGCTGGTCTTAGTCTCTTCAATTGTCTTGCACTATCCACAAATATTTCTTTAACGATAAGGTTTGCTTCCTCGATGTCAGCACCTTCGTTTTTCACTTGCCAGTTAGCCATAGCAGAAAGAAGTAATTTCTCTAACTTGTTAGAAGCATCCTTCTTAGAATATTTTAGGATATAAAGTGCTTTGTCTACCTGCTCTCCTCTAATGATATCAGCAACTAATCTCATTTTTCTTGGAGAAGACGGGCAATTATTTAATGAAGCTTTTACAACGTCTTTGTTAGCTTCTTTTCTTGCGATTGAACTATCTTGTTTTCTTGATCCCATGATTATCTGCTTCCTTTGTTTTTGTTACCACCATGACCTCTGAAAGATCTTGTTGGAGAAAATTCGCCTAACTTGTGACCAACCATGTTTTCTGTAACGTAAACAGGGATAAAAGATTTCCCGTTGTGTACAGCAATAGTTTGTCCTACGAAGTCCGGAGAGATCATAGATGCTCTAGACCAAGTTTTGATAACTGTCTTCTTACCAGACTCTATATTTGCCTGAACCTTCTTATCTAAAGTATGATGAATGAACGGTCCTTTTTTAAGTGATCTTGCCATAATTATTTTCTTTTAGATACGATGTAACGGTTAGACACTTTGTTTTTCTTTCTAGTTTTGTAACCTTTAGCTGGTTTACCGTTTCTAGATCTTGGGTGACCTCCTGAAGAACGTCCTTCACCACCACCCATTGGGTGATCTACTGGGTTCATTACAACCGCTCTTGTTCTTGGTCTTCTACCTAACCATCTGCTTCTACCAGCCTTACCTGATACAGTTAATTGGTGATCTGAGTTGGAAACAGAACCAATCATTGCCATACATTCAGTAAGGATCATTCTTGATTCTCCTGAAGGTAACTTGATGATTGCATATTTACCATCTCTTGAAGTTAATTGAGCTGAAGAACCAGCACTTCTTGCTAAAATTGCACCTTGTCCAGGCTTCATTTCAACACAAGAGATTACAGTACCCAATGGAATGTTTTTCAATTTCATTGCGTTACCTACGTTTGGTTCAACGCTTTCTCCTGATACTACTTTCTGATCAACTTTGATACCGTTTGGAGCGATGATATATCTCTTCTCTCCGTCTGCGTACTCTAATAAAGCGATAAATGCAGTTCTGTTTGGATCGTATTCTACAGATTTTACAGTGGCTTCAACGTTTGCTTTGTTTCTTTTGAAGTCAATAATTCTGTATTTCTTTTTGTGTCCACCTCCGGTGTAACGCATGGTCATTTTACCTGTTTGGTTACGTCCACCTGACTTTTTAATACCAACTGTTAGAGATTTCTCTGGTTTGTTGGTAGTAATTTCCTCAAAATTGTTTACAATTCTGAATCTCTGTCCCGGGGTGATAGGTTTTAATTTTCTAACAGACATTACTATTATTTATAATTAATAATTAATTTACAGCAAAAATATCGATAACCTCGCCTTCAGCAAGTTTGATTACCGCTTTTTTCAATTTATTTGTCTTTCCTACTTGAAGACCTTTTTTAGTGTATTTTGAAGAAACCTTCGGAGCATAAATCATTGTGTTAACGTCTGCTACTTTTACACCGTAAGCTGCTTCAACAGCTTTTTTGATCTCGATTTTATTCGCCTTAGGATTCACTAAGAAAGAATAAGAACCTCTTAAATCTGTAAGGTAATTAGCCTTTTCTGAAATAACTGGTTTAATAATAACTGACATGATTTATTTCTTTAAATTTTCCTGGAATTTTTCAACTGCACCTTCGAAGAAAATGATCTCACCAGCGTTTACTAAATCGTAAGAACTGATCTCGTTGAAGTTCATTACTTTAGTTTTAGGTAAGTTTCTTGAAGATAAATACACATTCTTGTTAGCTTCAGGAAGAACGAATAAAGATTTTTTACCGTTAAGTTCCAATGCATTTAATACATTGATGAAATCTTTAGTCTTAGGAGCGTCAAAGCTCACATCTTCTAAAACTTTAATGCTGTTGTCTCTCATTTTTTGAGATAAAACAGATTTCTTAGCCAATCTCTTAAGAGCTTTGTTCAATTTGAATCTGTAGTCTCTTGGTTTTGGTCCGAATACTCTACCTCCACCTCTGAATACTGGAGATTTGATATCACCATATCTAGCAGATCCTGATCCTTTTTGCTTCTTAAGCTTTTTAGTAGAAGCAGTAATTTCGCTTCTTTCTTTTGCTTTATGAGTACCTTGTCTTTGAGCAGCAAGATACTGTTTAACTTCTAAGTAAACCGCGTGCTGATTTGGCTCAATTCCGAATACTGTTTCGTCTAGAGTTACTTTTCTTCCGGTCTCTTTTCCTGATGTATTTAATACTACTAGTTCCATTTTCTGATAATTACATAAGAATTTTTAGCTCCCGGAACAGCACCTTTTACTACTAAAAGATTTTGTTCTTGATCAACTTTTAACACTTGAAGGTTTTGAACAGTTACCTGCTTACCTCCCATTCTTCCAGCCATTCTCATCCCTTTGAATACTCTTGAAGGGTCTGAACCAGCACCGATAGAACCTGGAGCTCTAAGTCTGTTGTGCTGACCATGAGTTGCCTGCATTACACCTCCAAATCCGTGTCTCTTAACAACACCCTGGAAGCCTTTACCTTTTGAAGTTCCTGTTACGTCAACATATTCACCTTCAGCGAATAAATCAACTTTTACTTCTTCTCCTACTTTTACTTCATCAACGAACTCTCTGTAGAATTCTACTAATTTAGCTTTAGGAGCAGAACCAGCCTTTTTAAAATGACCAGCTAACGCTTTACCAACGTTCTTCTCACTCTTGTCATCGAAACCTAACTGAACAGCTTTATAACCGTCTTTTTCTAAGGTTCTGACCTGTAAAACCGAGCATGGACCAGCTTGGATAACTGTACAAGGAATGTTTTTTCCTTCTTCGTTAAACAAAGATGTCATACCGATTTTTTTACCAATAATACCTGACATTGTTTATATTATAATAAAATTTATCCTTTATTTATCCCCATTTTTCGGAAGTCTGAAGTAATTTCTACTTTTGATATAGGCATACTACGCCCCTAAAATGAGTGTGCAAATTTATGAATAATTTTGTAACTGACAAATATTTCGACTAAAATATTTTGATTTTTAATCATTTAGCAGTTTCAGAAAAAAAACTATCCAAAATTTTGAAAATATTCTTTGAAGTTCAAAAGAAAGTCATTAATATATTTTTTTCCGGCATCCGATTTTCTTACCACCAGATAATGTTTTCTTTTCAAACCCTTACTTCCGATTTTTTTAAATTTCAGCTCATCAGACAGCCTGAATGAATGCAATGCCCATTTCGGCATACAGGTAATCCCCATATTGGCCTGCACCATTTCCAAAGTAACTTCTGTTAACGGAACTGCTGAAATCTTCACAGGCATCATTCCGCTAGGATTAAGGAACCGATCGTAAACAGAAACGGTTTCTAAAGGAAAAGAATGAATGATTAAATGAGCATCCCGAAAATCCTCAGCACTAAGATATTCAATATCATTTAAAAGGTTTTCCTGATGAATTACTGCAAAAACTTCATCCTCAAAAATCTCAATGCAGATCAATTCATTATTAACGGAAGGTTTTGAAGTGACCACTGCAATATCAATTTCATTGGATATGATTTTTTCCACAGGCTTATGAGTCGCTTCCAATACCAGATCCACTTCAATCTCCGGATATAATACTTTCATTTTCTGAATAAATAACGGCAGTCCCTGATAGAATGAGTAACATTCTGTACTGATTTTTATAGTACCCGCTGCTCCTGCTCTTATCTGTTGAATCTCATTCAGACCATTCCCTATACTATCTATTACCGTACATGCAGTTTTGTAAAGCACACTTCCCTCCTCAGTAAGCTCCCATTTGTTCCTTGCCCTGTAAAACACTTTAAACCCGAGCTGGATTTCCAGATCTTTAAGCTGATGGCTTAATGCCGACTGTGTCAAAAAAAGTTTTTCAGAAGAACCTGCAATACTCCCTTCCTCCGCAATTGTTTTAATAAGTTTTAAAAACTTGATTTCCATAGCGCAAAGTTAATCATATAACAAAAAACACTATCTGAAAATATTTCATTTAACACTGCAGAACATTCAATTTCAATCTTAGGAAAAGAATAAACCCGATCATAGCTTTGCACTACAAACAATTTAATAGTATGCAAGAACAAATTGAATTCTACAAGAAAAAATTAATGTATGAAATGGATCCTTCAGATTTATATGATGGATTTCAAAACAGTACAGATTATATAGCAGTAGATACCAGAAAACCAAATGGCTACAGCAAAGAACACATCCCATCTGCAATTAACCTTCCCCATCGGGAAATGACAGAAGAAAGCACCCGGCACCTTGATAAGTCAAAAGTATATGTCTGCTACTGCGACGGGATAGGCTGTAATGCTTCCACAAAAGGAGCTTTAAAAATGACCCAATTAGGATTTAAGGTGATGGAATTAATAGGAGGAATTGAATGGTGGAAATTTGACGGCTACGCCACAGAAGGAACAGATCCTACCAATGGTTCCGCTTTTGTATGCGCCTGCTAATTCAGCAACATAAAGATATGAAAATAAGATTTGCCGAAGATAAAGACATAAGTTCCATTATTGAATTGTGTAAAGCCCATGCGCACTATGAAAGAAACTTTTTTAACGAAGAAAACAAAAAGGAACAGCTCGCTAAACACCTCCTTGATCCGGATTCCCATATAAAATGTCTGGTTGCAGAATCTGATACTGAAATAACAGGATATGCAACATTTTTCAAACAGTTCTCCACCTGGGATGCAGGTTACTATATGTATGTTGACTGCTTATTCCTAAAAGAGAATGTAAGAGGAAACGGAACAGGAAAACAAATAATGGAATTAATAAAAAGCCACTCACAAGAAGAAGGCTGCTCCATAATTCAATGGCAAACCCCGGATTTTAATACAAGAGCCATTAAGTTCTACACTGTGCTTGGAGCGGAAAGAAAAAACAAAAAGAGATTTTTCTGGAAAGTATAAGTCAAATGAGTTCTATTTTAAAATAGAGAGCGCCTGAAATCAGACGGTCTCTATTTTTAACTATTTGATTAAGCCGAATACAGCCTATTTTACAATAACCGTAACCCCTCTCTCTTCCAACGCGGACCGGTCTTCTTCACCGATACCATTATCTGTGATCAGATAATCTACTTCGTCCAATGAGGCGATTTTACCAAACCCTTTCTTATTCAGTTTGGACGAATCTGCCAAAACGACTGTCTTATCTGCACACTCAATCATTACCTGATTAAGATGTGCCTCCGCCGCATTGGAGGTACTGATTCCAAATTCAAGATCAATACCGTCTACCCCCAGAAAAAGTTTATTACAGGAAAACTGTTTGAGAATTCCTTCCGAAATGGATCCTACAATTGAAGTTGAACTTTTCCTCACCTCCCCTCCCAGTTGGATCACATTAATATTAGGATTGTTACAAAGCTCAATAGCCACCCTCAATGAGGACGTTAAAACAGTAAGCGAATTGAAATTCACAAGCATTCTGGCAAGATAATGCATGGTTGTTCCGGACGCCAATATAATACAGTCATTTTCCTGAATCAGTGATAATGCCGCTTTGGCAATAATCTGCTTCGCTTCCACATTGATGTTTTCTTTCTCCCCGACGTTTTTCTCGTAAGCATATCTTACCTGCTTACTTGCTCCTCCATGATTCCTGAAAAGAAGTCCCAGGCTTTCGAGATAGTTCAGATCCTTTCGGATCGTAACTGAAGAAACATTGAGCTTTTCACACAGATCCTGGACAAGTACATGCCCTTTCTCATCCAGCTCTTTAAGTATTTCATCCTGCCTTGGTAATAGCTTTTCCATTTTATTCGTTTCATCAAAATTACCGATTTTTTCCGATATTTTAAAATTTCATTTATTTTCTTTTTGCTTTCATTTTTAATTTATATATTTGAAAACGAAACATAAACGAAACATTTATGAAACGAAACGAAGAACTCAGTAAGTTAACCAATGTAAAAGAATGGGACTTTATTGTCATAGGAGGAGGAGCCAGTGGTTTAGGTTCAGCATTAGATGCGGTAAGCAGGGGATTCAAAACTTTATTGCTTGAATCTCATGACTTCGCAAAAGCAACATCCAGCAGAAGTACCAAATTGGTACACGGCGGCGTTAGATATCTCGCTCAGGGAGATGTCGGATTGGTAAAACAAGCATTAAAAGAAAGAGGACTCTTAGCAAAGAACGCAGCACATATTGTAAAAAATCAGTCTTTTATTATTCCTAACTATACCTGGTGGGGAGGAATCTATTATAAGATAGGACTATCTGTTTATGATTTTCTTGCCGGAAAATTGAGCTTAGGTAAAACGAAATACATCAGCAAATCAAAAACCATCGAAAAGCTTCCCACTATTGAACAAAATCACTTAATGAGTGGAGTTGTTTACCAGGACGGACAGTTTGACGATGCCAGACTTGCGATCAACCTTACCCAGACTATTATTGAAAAAGGCGGAAGTGCTGTCAACTATGTTAAAGTAATCAACCTTTTGAAAGATGATTCGGATAAAATAATCGGTGTAGTTGCAGAAGACCAGTTTTCTAAACAACAATATCAGATCCATGGTAAAGTAGTGATCAATGCGACAGGTGTGTTTACCAATGACATTCTGAACATGAACAACCCTAAACATGGTAAACTTGTGGTACCAAGCCAGGGGATTCACCTAGTACTGGATAAATCATTCCTGAAAAGTGATGATGCCATCATGATTCCAAAAACATCGGACGGCAGAGTGTTATTTGTTGTTCCATGGCATGACAGAGCTTTGGTAGGAACTACAGACACCCTTCTGAAGGATGAAAGCTTTGAGCCTCGTGCACTGGAAGAGGAAATCAGTTTTGTATTGAATACAGCGAGACAATATTTAGCTAAAAAACCAACGCGTGAAGATGTAAAATCTGTTTTCGCAGGTCTTCGTCCGCTTGCAGCTCCTAAAGACGGAAGCAAAAGTACAAAAGAAGTATCAAGAAGCCACAAAGTCATTACTTCAGAAACGGGATTAGTTTCCATTATCGGAGGAAAATGGACCACCTACCGTAAAATGGCAGAAGATACCGTAAACGAAGCCATGAAAGTTCACAGATTGGGAAACAGCCCGTCTAAAACAGAACATCTTTCCATTCATGGAAATGTAAAACCGGAACAGGTAGACAGAACCAATCATCTGTATGTGTACGGATCTGATATTCCGGCTATCAAAGCCTTGCAACAAAGCAATCCGCGTTACGCACAGAAGATCCACCCGGATCACCCTTTTACTGTAGCAGAAGTGGTATGGGCGGTAAGAGCTGAAATGGCAGAAACGATTGAAGATATCCTGGCAAGAAGAGTACGTTTATTATTCCTTGATGCCAGAGCTGCTATAGACAGCGCACATAATGTAGCAAGAATCATTGCTGAAGAAAAAGGATATTCTGAAGAATGGGCTCAGCAGCAGGAAAATGAATTCATTGAACTGGCAAGAGGATATTTATTGACTCCTTATTCACCTAAAGTAATCAACCTAAATTAGCATTATATACATGAATGAAAAACTAATTCTCGCTCTAGACCAGGGAACAACTTCCTCCAGAGCGATTCTCTTCAATCACAGTGGAGAAATAGAATATGTATCTCAAAAAGATTTCAGACAAATATTTCCTACTCCGGGTTGGGTAGAACACGATCCAAACGAAATCTGGTCTTCACAGATCTCTGTAGCAGCTGAAGTTATTGCAAAGGCAGGAATCTCAGGACTTGAAGTTGCAGCCATCGGAATAACCAATCAACGTGAAACTACAATTGTTTGGGATAAGGAAACCGGTGAACCCATCTACAATGCCATTGTATGGCAAGACAGGAGAACTTCAAAATACTGCGACGAGCTGAAAGAACAGGGACATGCAGAAACCATCAAAGAAAAAACAGGACTGGTTCTGGATGCTTACTTTTCAGCAACCAAATTAAAGTGGATCCTTGATCATGTAGAAGGAGCAAGACAGAAAGCCGAAGAAGGAAAATTATGTTTTGGAACTGTTGACACATGGCTTGTGTGGAAACTTACCCGCGGAAAAATGTTCATCACAGATGTTTCCAATGCCAGCAGAACAATGCTTCTGAATATTCATACTTTAGAATGGGATAATGATTTATTAGAGCTGTTCAATATTCCTAAAAACATTCTCCCTGAAGTAAAGCAAAGCAGTGAAATATATGGAGAAACAGCAACTACCCTTTTCTCTACCAAAATTCCAATCGCAGGTATTGCCGGCGATCAGCAGGCAGCTTTATTCGGACAGATGTGCACCACTCCGGGAATGGTAAAAAACACCTACGGAACAGGATGTTTCTTATTAATGAACACAGGAACGGAAGCAGTTTCTTCTAAAAACAATCTTCTTACCACTGTAGCCTGGAAAATCAATGGAGAAGTCAACTACGCTTTGGAAGGAAGTGTATTCGTAGGAGGCGCTGCTATTCAATGGCTAAGAGATGGTCTTAAGCTTATTCATTCTTCTGATGAAATCAATAAACTGGCAGCTTCCGTACCAGATAATGGTGGTGTTTACTTCGTACCTGCACTGACAGGTCTTGGCGCACCTTACTGGGATCAGTATGCCCGCGGAACGATTGTAGGAATTACCCGTGGAACGACTGATGCACACATCGCAAGAGCAACATTGGAAGGAATTGCATTTCAGGTTTATGATATTGTGAAAGCCATGGAAGCAGATTCAGGGAGAGCAAGTCTTGAGCTGAGAGTAGACGGCGGTGCTTCTGCAAGTGATCTTCTGATGCAGATACAATCCGACCTATTCGGGTTCAAAACCACAAGACCTAAAACCCTTGAAACAACAGCATTAGGAGCAGCTTACCTTGCCGGACTTGCAGTAGGATACTGGAAAAGTATAGACGAAATCCAGGAACAATGGATTGTGGACAAGGATTTCCACCCTCAGCTGGCCAGAGAACAAGTGGATAAAATGACCCACTTCTGGAAGAAAGCTGTAAAAAGTGCCCAAAGCTGGATAGAAGATTAACTCACTCATAAAAAAACTTATATGACCCCATTTATTGCAGAAGTGATCGGAACGATGCTTCTTATATTGTTAGGCAACGGTGTTGTAGCCAATGTTGTCTTAAAAGATACGAAAGGAAATAATTCCGGATGGATTGTTATTACTACCGCATGGGCACTGGCCGTATTTGTGGGAGTAACCGTTGCAGGGCCAATAAGTGGGGCCCATCTGAATCCGGCTGTAACCATTGGTCTTGCAACCGCAGGAAAATTTTCATGGGACCTGGTTCCCTCTTATATTGCAGCACAAATGATCGGCGGAATGCTGGGTGCATTTCTGGTATGGCTGTTTCATAAAGATCATTTTGCCATTACAGAAGATGAAGGAGCAAAACTGGCATGTTTCAGTACAGGCCCGGCTATCAGAAAAACATCTTCCAATCTTATCAGTGAGACCATCGGAACGTTTGTACTGGTATTCTGTGTCTTCTACTTTGCAGATCCAAGTATTTCTTTACAGGCAGACCCAACCGCTAAAGTAGGATTGGGTTCTATTGGAGCCATTCCTGTTACGTTTGTAGTGTGGGCAATTGGTTTATCTCTGGGAGGAACTACAGGCTATGCCATTAACCCGGCAAGAGATCTTGCCCCAAGAATTATGCATGCCATTTTGCCTGTAAAAGGAAGCAGTGACTGGAGCTATGCATGGATCCCTGTAGTAGGACCGGTAGCTGGAGCGATTATCGCTGCAGTGTTATATGGATTTTTAAAATAAAACCAATGATGAAAAAAATCTTAAAAGGAATCTTTTTTCTTGTTTTAGGAACAGGAAAGCTATTTTCACAGGAAAGTCCCGAAGCCAGGGAATCCAAAGAAGGAAGACTTGATTTTACCGCCAACATTCAGAATAATCATTTATGGAGAGGGCTTATTATTACTGATAAACCTGTCGTAATGGGAAATCTTTCCTATGCTCTGGATGCGGAAAAGAAATGGAAGGTAGGAATCTGGGGAGCTTCTGCATTAGCGGATGATAAAGACAACACCCATTATAAAGAGATCAATTATTATGTTCAATATTCTGACGGTCGTTTTTATATTGGATTATGGGATCTTTATAACTCCAGAAACATCAATACTGCAGTAGCTGCAGATGATATTTTCAGTTATTCGCAGAAAAGAACTGCTCATATTATTGATTTAAGAACCAACTATACTTTCGGACCGTCATTCCCGATCAATATTGAGGCTGATATCATGCTGTATGGGGGTGCCAATGCAGGAGAAGTAATTCTGGAAGCTGATGGAAGTTACAAAAAGAACAGATATTCTACTTATGTACAGGCAAGTTATCCTGTTATTAAGGGACAGAAAGTCAATCTGGATGCATTTGTAGGAGCCGGGTTTGCGCTCAATGATAAAACGTTCTTATATGGCAATGGCAAAAACAGCTTTGACATCGTAAATGTAGGTTTGAAAGCCGGAAAATTGGTTAAGATTACTGATCATTACAGCCTTCCGGTATCCATGATGGCGATGTGGAATCCATCCAATAAGTTTGCAAGGATTCAGCTTGCTGCAACTGTTTTTTAATCTGATTTTAACTCATTATAGAAAGCCACTTCTTTTGGGAGTGGCTTTATTGTTATAAAAAAACTTTCAGTGAAAGAGATTTTGTACAACGCATCATTTAAACAACCGTGTTTTTACGGTGAATGTTTTTGCTTAAAAATCTTTACTTTTGAAAAAAATATCTATGAAAAAATTTTTCAGTGTAATGATTCTGTGTATCAGTATTTTTACGTGGGCACAGCAGACAGAGCTTCCTTTTATCGGATACAGGGCTTTTGACATTCTGAAAGGATATAGCGGCACCGGTACTCCTCATTATTATCTGGATGTAAAAAATAATGGTGATGTATATTTTGGATATGTCCAGATCAATCAGGCTAGCGGAGAAGAAACCACGGAAGAAATCAATGCAGGGAAATATGCTCCTAATAAGGTCATGAAAGTGGTCTTTAAAAAATATGAGGAAACGTTTTTCCTGAAATTTGATAAAGATAAAATCTACCTTACCGATGAAAAGGGAAATGTTAAAAACCTTGAAGGCTGCTGCTCATCTTCTGACAGCATCAAAAAAGAAACCTGTACCTGCGAGAGCGAATTTTTTAAGTAGTACAATTATATAGAGAGAAAGCCACTCCATCAGGGGTGGTTTTCTTGTTGTGGAAAACCACCCCGTCAAATTATAAATTTGCCACCCCTCCGGAGGAGAGGAATCGTTATACAACCTACTGCATTTGAACAAATCATACTACATCAATACAATATTTTTTGCTTATTACCTTTAATCACCGGGATTTTACGGTTTATATTCTGCCAAAATATCTTTAATTTTGAAGGGTGATTTACACCAATGAAACATTTAAAGATTTTATTTCTATTTCTTCTTTTCCTTATTGCATCATGCAGCAGGAAAGAGAATCATCCTTACACGTTTTATTACTGGAAAACCAAACTGAAGCTTGATAATGCAGAAAAGAAAGCACTGGAGAAAGCTACGATTCCTTATTTGTACACCAGATTTTTTGACGTAGATAAGGTGAATGGGAAATTTCAACCTGTTGCAGTAATTACCAAAGACCCAAGTTTTCAGACAGACAAACAGATTGTTCCTACGGTTTTCATTACCAATCAGACCTTGCTGGGCATTTCTGCAGAAGAGATCAGATTTCTGGCAGAAAGCATTCATCTTTTAATTCAGAAGAAAGCAATAGAATATCAACTGAAAACCAGCAATGAAATTCAAATTGACTGTGACTGGACTGCGGGAACACGGAATGATTATTTTAAATTTCTGAAAGAACTCAAAAGAATTTCCGGAAAAGAAATTACCTGTACCCTTCGCCTTCATCAGGTGAAAGATAAAAAGCAGACAGGAATTCCTCCCGTAGGAAAAGTATATCTGATGTGCTACTCTACTTCATCGCCTCTTGAAAACTCTGACAAGAATTCTATCCTGGATGTAAATATTCTGAGAAGCTATCTTTCAAAAATGGAAGATTACCCTATCAAAAATGTTGAAGTGGCACTTCCTATATATTCATGGGGAATTGTCACCAATCATTTAGGAAAACACAGACTTATTAATGCCTTATCGAAAAGAGATCTGGAAAACTCCAGTTTCAAAAAGATTTCAGATCACGAAGTTGAAGTCATGAAAGACGGCTTCTACTTTGGAAGTTATTTGAATAAAGGTTTCAAAATAAAGGCAGAGGAAATATCTGAAGAACAGCTTAACGATGTCATTGTATTTTTACAGAAAAAAATCCCGCATTTTAATATCATTTATTATCAATTAGATAGTAAATTTGTGTCAGACCGGAAATTTTAAACTCCTGGAGAGAGACACCTGCCAGAACACTGCCATCATACAATATTAAAACTAAAAAAACACTGCACACCCTATGAAAAAGTATATTCTTTCACTTGCGGTTGTATCACTTTTCTATACACAATCTGACGCCTGCGCGTGGTCAGATCCTGATTATGATTACTTCAACCTTTTTACGCAAACCATCATCAAAGACAAGGCTTATCTTCCCTTCCTGCACAATTATTCAAGCAGATTTTATGGAGGATATAATTCTGCATTGATTCCTGATGATAATGTTGAAACGTGGAAAAAGTTTTTTAACAATCAGCTCAGTTATTCCGAAACCCAGAATCTGGTGTATAAGATCAGTATGAACGACCTGAATGCTTTAAAGAACGGAAATCCAACCAACCCTCTTTTACAAAAGCTAGGCACCGGATTTTACCAGAAATATAAGGAAGGTATTGATTATTTGATTGAAGCCAAGTATCTTGAGCCTTATATGAGCATCAATTATATAGAAAGTGAAAACTCATTCTATTACGACAGGGATGCCAACAGAAAAAATGCTACTGCTCTTGATTACCATAAAACAATTGCAGCCTTAACCTCTCTGCACAATGCAGCAAGAAATCCGGAAATCAAACAGCGTTACGGATATCAGCTGGTACGTCTGAATCATTATACAAGAAATTACGATTCTGCAGTACAGGCTTTCAAAACATATGTTGCATCCATCAAACTGAAAGGAACGGTCTACTTCATGTCTCTGGACCAATTGGCAGGAGCTCAAAGAGGACTGGAAATGAACAGTGATGCCAACTGGAACTTTTTTCAGGTATTCATGAACAGTAAAGACCGTAAGGAATCTGCTTTTGTTTCGATGAAACTTTCAGACACTGCCTCTTTCAGCAATATCATGAAAAGAGCCAATACGAATGAAGAAAAGAATATGGCTTACTTCCTTCTGGGTTATGAAGATTTCAACAATCCTATTCCGATGATGGAAAAGATGTATGAAATTGATCCAGATTCCGAGATTCTGAAGGTAATGGCTGCCAGAAGTATCAACGAGCTTGAAAGAAGCTATCTGCCTACCTATTACTACACTTCAGACGCTCAAAAAGCAACTACGAAAGAAAATTCAACGGATAACACCTCAAAAGAGACATCTGCAGATTCAACCAAAACTGAGGTGAAAGAAGAAAAGCTTTCTTTCTGGCAGAAAATTGTAAGGTTTTTTAAAAATCTTTTCGGTGGTTCTAAATCTGATAAAACAGGTAATAACGTTAAAGCTGATCAAAGTGATGATGAGCTGTTCAGTAATCCGGACAGAATCCCCTTTTATAACAGAACGGCTTATTATTACGATGAAAAAACACAGGATTTCCTTGACAGTCTGGAAAAATTCACCGATAAAACAAAGGAAAAGTCTAAGGATGAGTACTGGCAGATTGCAGACGCTTATCTTAAGTTTTTAAAGAAAGACTATAAAGAAAGTTCTGAAATTCTGAATGACATCAAAACGACCAATCCGGAATATCTGGAAGAGATCAAAAGAATGAAAGTTCTGAACGATATTGTTTCCCAGCCTAAAATTGATGCAGACTATGAAGACCATCTGATGAAAGAGTATGCAGAATACTTTGTAGAAAAAAAGGTAGAGAAAGATACAGCCACTACAGATAATTTCGATTATTATGGTGAAGTACCTTCAACGGCAGATTTCCTTAAGGATGTTATTGCGAACCGTTACTTCCTTCAGGGAGAGGATGGAAAATCATTCCTGATGAATAACAAACTTTCAGATTTGCAGTACAACCCGAACTCCAGCCTGGTAAAAAGCGTGGAAGAGTTTTACAGGAAACCAAATAAAACCCAGTTTGAGCAGCAGATCATCGCCAAAAACATGGACAGCGTAGGTAATATTGATGCCTTCTTCAATACCATTTATGGAGACAGAGCCATGAGACTTGCCAATTTTGAAAAAGCAAAAGCTTATTATGAAAAAGCAAAAAGCTTTGCGGGTATCCCCAGACAAAATTATGAATGGACAGAAAAGAATGGGCAAACCATCACTCCAAAACAATACGCTCCTGCAGAATACGACGGATTCAAAAATATTTCAAATCTTGTATTCGGACATAATGTATGGGAAAGTTTCGGAAGCCCTGATACCGAAAGTATGAAAGCGGAAAATTACGCTGATTTCCCATTCATCAAAACAAGTATGAATAAACTTGAGCTGGCAGACGCTTTGATTCAGTTGAAAAAGATCGGAAACGGTACAGGTGAAAAAGCGGCAAAAGCCAATCAGCTGATCGGAAACTTATTGTATAATACTTCTATTTTAGGATATTACCGCGAATTGTTTGTTATGGATATCGACAACAGCAATGGTGGTAAATATGATTTCTGGAATACAGACAGAAAGAATCCTTATAAGTATTATTATAAAAACTTCCTTGATACTTCTTATATTGAACCTGATAATTTTGACCTTTCCATCAATTATTATCAAAAGGCGCTTAAGCTTTCCAATAATAAAGAAGAAAAAGCTAGAATCCTATTCCAGATGGCAAGTGCTGAACAAGGCAAATATTATCAATATGAAGCCAAGGCACCCAAGGATTTTGATTATTCTGATCCGAAATGGTCTGAAAAAGAAGATGCCAGACAAAAAGAAATGGACAATCTTAAAAACCAGAAGTACAGAACTTATTTTGCTCAGCTGAAGGCTCAGTATTCTGACACTGAAACTACCCGAAATCTGATGGGAAGCTGTAGTTATTTCAACTATTTTATGAGATAAGACAAACCATAAAAAAACCTCTGAATGATCAGAGGTTTTTTATTTTGATGGATGACCTGATTATTTTTTAACAAACTTAGTTGTACTCTTTTCTTCTTTATTATTGATGGTAATAAAGTAGATTCCTTTCACAAGAGTTTTTAGATTAATTTTGCCGTCTCCAATAGTTCCCCTGGCAATGATCTGCCCCGGAGCACTGAAAATTTCATAAGAAGCGCTTGAAGAAACATTTGTGACGTTCAATACATCTTCTGCAGGGTTTGGATAGATCTTAACAGATTTCACATTCCCGGCTTCAGAAACTGCCAATAAACCGGATACGGTAGCCTGCTTCACAGCATAGAAAACATTTCCAATAGCAGAGACTCTCAGGTGAATCGTTTTTCCAGCTAAAGATGCCGGGATAAAAACATTCGCTGATCCGTTATTGGGAACTGATGCAGCCAGGTCATTCCAGGTTGCTCCGCCATCTGTTGTATAATCAATTTTTACGTTAGCTACATTATATGGAGCAGCTGTTGTTCCGGAAACAGTCCATGCAATTGCAGAGTTCACATTAGGTGTCAATGATGTTGTGTTTACAGTAAATGCCGCTGCAGAACCTACTACAATAGTTTGTGTGGCATAAGCTGTCTGGGCCTGCCCTCCTGGTTTGTTATCTCTTACCGTCACGCGGAAGTTTGTAATTCTTGCAACGGTACTAGCTGCTTCAAAATCTGCTGCTTTTTTTACTGCTCCTCCCAAGACCGTTGACAGCTTAGGAAAATATCTGGTAGGATTTGCAGCAGGTGCCCAGGATCTGAAATTGGCTCCAGTTGATGTACTACCTATAGCTGAAGCTCCAGTACTTGCACTCGATGATTTACCAATACCATCAACTAGTAAACTGGAATTTACCTGTTCCCAGCAGTAGGTTAGGGCATCACCGTCCGGATCTGTTGCTGATGCAGTCAGCACAAATGCGGTAGATTTCGGTATGGTATAAGTTGTATTCATGGCAGCTACAACTGGTGGATTATTGGTGATAGGTGTTTCCACATCAGCAGTTACTGCAGCAAGATTGGTCTGCACCTGGTCAATGCTTACGCTATGGAAATAGGCATCAGAATGTTGCTGAACATCTGTATTGGTCCCTGTAATTCCGGCATAGCCCATAATGGTAGATCCCGATCCTGGTTCCACATAGGTATTAGAGCCTGTTTCTTCATCATAACTGAAGGTATGATTATCCCCCAACTGATGTCCCATTTCATGCGCTACATAATCTATGTCGAAGTTATCTCCCTGTGGTATACCGTCTGCAGGAGATGTAAAACCGCTTCCTTTGTAGTTCTCCGGGTATG
Organism: Chryseobacterium sp. 2VB; assembly: GCF_005503635.1. Taxonomy (NCBI): domain Bacteria; kingdom Pseudomonadati; phylum Bacteroidota; class Flavobacteriia; order Flavobacteriales; family Weeksellaceae; genus Chryseobacterium; species Chryseobacterium sp. 2VB. Next base: position 78,919 of record NZ_SCNC01000009.1, on the reverse strand, counting down.
TATAAGCATAATAATTCCCTGCAGCATCCTGGCAATCACTTTGTGCAACGGTATAAGAAGTCGCGCTGATATCATTACTTCCAATACAGCCAATACAGCCTGCATTTCCACCACCACCTGTAGCGCCGAACAAGTGTCCTATATCAAAATCAGCATCTGTAACACCATACGCTCCTCCATGCAATGCATTCATCAATTCATAATTCCATTTACACATAAGGTCAGAGGTACTGTAAGGATCAGTAGATGCATTGGTAAAGATCAGATCCGGAGCATTGATTGCATTAACATGTACATTAAATTCTTTTTCAAATACACCGTTTACTCTTGATAAAGTAGCATTAATCTGGGTAAGTGCACCGGCAATACCACCAAAATAAGCAGTGTATTCACCTGTCACAGACATCGCTAATCTTAAGGTATGAAAAGTTTTATTACCAGATTTTGCTGCACTACCTGCATTTTTCATTTTTTGAAGATTGGCAACAGATTCTTTATCTTCTTTGGTAGAGCAGGCAAATGCATGTCCGCTTTTATTAGTCTTTCCATGTACGGAATAATAAGACCTATCAGACGTTGCTGGTTCTATAAATTCATATTGGCCGTCGGCACCAATAATCATAGACTGAAAATCATTGGGAGCAACACTGAACCTGATATATTTGGTTGGATCATCCACTCCGATCCCAACATAGGAACCCAACTGGTATTTGTTAGCCAGAGTTTCATCCATTACCGGAAAGCTGTTGACTGTAAATTTCTCTATTTTCCCATCAAGAGTAGGAATATTAATGGTGATGGGAGAACCTTCGCCTATTTTAGAAGCTCTTAGCAGCTGTGTCCTTATCTGGCTAATATCAAGCTGGTAGTAAACAGAATGATCACTCTTTTTTATTATTTTTTGTTGAGGCAGCCCTCTGTTCCATTGGGCATTTGCAGATATTGCCAACAGGAATACCGGCAAACAAAATAATTTTGTTTTCATATGTTTTTTTAATAAAAGTAGATATTTATCAAAAAAAACACTAAAAGCATGGCGGAAAATTAAAAATAACCATTAAAAACACCATAATATGAATAGAAAAATTAAGAATATATCACAATATTTCACATATTCTGAAAATTTTTAATTAATCCTTTTTTTGTTTCTGTATCCATTCTTCATGTTTTCTTTTGAAGAATTCATATTTATAGTCATGGTTTCTTTCCGCAGCATCAATAGAATGAGAAGTATGAATATCCGTCTCTTTTTTGGCCAGATGTCCTAGTCTTTCATAATAAACGTGAAGCTGATCAAGTTCTTCTTCTGTAAGGTCTTCAATATCCACAATACGATTGCTTGCTTTTTCATGAGCAGCTATAAGTTCATTCAGCTTAATCTGTATCGCTTTGGAGTCTTTATTCTGCGCTTTCTGAATCAAAAATACCATCAGAAAGGTAATGATGGTAGTTCCGGTATTGATCACCAGCTGCCAGGTTTCGGAATAATCAAAGAAAGGTCCGGTTACTGCCCATATTACTACAATAATAAAAGCTCCTATAAAAGCATATGGACTTCCTGTAAATTTTACAGCCCAGTTTGAAAATTTTTCAAAAAAACTATGGCTTTTTTTCCCATAACCGTCATTTTATAGATTGATTAAATGTATAAAATTAACAGGAATCCGGAATAATAAATACTAAAAAACATTAAGACAAAAGTTCTGTCTTAATGTTCTTTGAATTAAAATTGATATGAATGATTGAAACTAAATTATTTTATTTTTCCTGAGAAATGCTTTTCAAGATTTTGTTTTTCTTCTGCTATCATACTCTTTCCGACCTGTCCAGGTGAAAAATTTTTTGGATAAGAGGTATTGTACCAATGATCTTTCCAGGGAGAAATATTACCCCATGAATATATACTTCTGGGATTTGTGTAATGTCTTTCTATATTTTCTCTTGCTGTTTTCAGTTCCTCTTCAGACAGATGTTCTTCGGAACATGAAGTTAAACCGGCAATGGCAATAAATACTAAAAATACTATTCTGGCAATTTTCATAATAATTTTTTTGTGTTAGAATTTATAGTTTACCTGTACAGCAAAGTTTCTTGGCTGGATCTGATCAATATATCCGCCTCTGAAATAAGAGTTATATCCTACGGAATCAAAAATATTATTGAAGAATCCTCTTAATCCTAATCCATTTTTGAAGGAATATCCTATTTGGGCATCTACCGTAGTATACTGTGGCATAAAGAAAGGTTTTTCTCCAGGCTGAGTTCCGTTCACATGACCGTTTTCTGTATTGGTATATTTCTGTTTATAATCATCTACTGGTCTTTCTCCAACAAAATAAATTCCGGCTCCTACGTCAAGACCTGTAAGAATCCCCTTATCGAATTTATAATTCAACCATGCATTAGCAGAATGTTTAGGAGTATTAATAGGTGCTGAACCGTTCACAAATGAAGGACTGTCTTTATACTGTGCATCTACATAGGCCCATCCGGTCATTACCTGTAGGTTGGGAAGAATTTTACCTATCAACTCCACTTCTACACCTTGTCTTTTTAGGTTACCTGCAAGTGCATATTTCCCTGTAGGGTTTCCACCATCAAGAAGTTCATATGATAAATTATCCGTATTGATATCAAAAACGGTTACATTAAATCTCAATCTTTCATTCAGCCAGTCGGACTTAATTCCAGCCTCCCATTGTTTTGTAGTGGAAGCTCCAACAGTTCCACCGGTAAACAATACGTTATTGGAACTTCTCAACGCTGTAGTACTTGTATAGGAACCAAAGATGTTCATATTTTCAATCGGAGAAATCATAATTCCCAATGAAGGGTTCCATGCGTAGTCTTTTTCCTTATCCGAACCGATGAGTCTGCTATAACGAACTCCTAAATGAGCCTTTATATATTTGTTGAACGTAATAACATCCTGTGCCATTAATCCCATAGTAGGAGCTACCGTATTGATTGCATTAGCTGTTGACAAGTCTATATTAACTCCGGCAGGCAGGATATTGTTGATTTCATTCAGAACATTGATCTGGTCAACATCTTTTGCTTTATATGAAGTTGTAGTAACGTTAGATTCTTTCCAGTCAAAACCTACCTGGAAAGTATGTTTCATGAGCCCTGTCATTACATCAGCACCAATAAAATCAAATTGAAATACCTTATTTAAATCTTCCCTGTCAGATCTTGTTAATGTTCTGTTACGGAATTCTGTCGGATTATCTCTCTTTAGAGGTGCCAGGGCTGCACCTACAATTTCGGTCTGATAAGATGAGCTCATATAAGCCGCTCTTACCTTCAATTTTTCAGTCAGTTTTCGTGTAACAGTTGTTGAAAAGTTGAATGTTTCAGTCTTTGCTTTATCTGTAGAAAAACCAAGGAATTTTCTACCTGGCATTCTGTATATTGCTTCTGTATCTCCCTTGGCAAGGTTTACAGTTCCTCTATCTGGTGTTGTATTGTTATGCATATAATCCATTTCCACTACAATCTCCGTTTTATCATCCGGACGAATGGCAATAGATGGATTTACATAAATACGTTCTGTATTAATAAATCTTCTGAAGCTGTTATTATTTTGGTAAGCAGCATTTAGTCTCACTGCAACTTTCCCCTGAGAATCTAGTACTCTCTGAAAATCGACTGTTGGTCTATAGAAATCCCAGCTTCCATATCTGAAACCTACATTAGTCTGGTTGATAAATTTGGGTACTTTAGTTACCACATTTATCACTCCACCTGCAGAGCCTAGACCATCTCCTATTCCTTGTGTAACGGCAGCAGAACCTTTAATTATCTGAATACTTTCTATTCCCTGCATATCGGTAAGCATTCCTGCAGTACGGAAATCAGAATCCATCTGGACTCCATTTTTTAAAACGGGTACTCCTCTGTATCCTCTGATAGACATACTTTCTCTGGTCCCTCCATAGCTGCCGAACTGAGTTACTCCCGGAACATTCTTTGCTACATCAGTAACCGTCAGCCCTCCAAGGTCTTCAATTACTTTATGCGAGATTACGGAAATACTCTGAATCTGGTCTCTGGTTTTTAAAGGCAATCTTGTGATTGCTTCCAAACCTTGCGGTTGCTTTTTTCTTTCACCGAATAATTCTACTTCATCAATTTCTTTCGACTTTTTGATAGAATCGTTAACTTTCTGTGCATTTACAAAAACCCCACCCAATACAAGCAGAGAAAAGGATACTACTTTATTCATCTGATAATTTTTTGCAAAATTATTATTTTTATTAATTCTAAATAAATAAAATAATGTGACATATGTCACCATAAAAAGCCCAGCCAATATCAGATTATTAACCTAGTTCACAGACTCTTTAAGATCCCCGAATGGATTATCTGTATTATTAAGACAAAACCCATGAAGATCTTTTATCATTATAGAAAGTACAATGCAAAAAAAGCCGATTTGATAAAATACAAACCGGCTTTTCTATTAATTTTTTAAAAGTCATAGTTATAAAAAAAATCCGTCCCTGAAAAGGAACGGATTGTATAATCATTGCAAAGTATGCATTTATCACACTTTAATTTCAACGTCTACACCTGAAGGAAGTTCTAATTTCATTAGAGCATCAACAGTCTTAGAAGAAGAAGAGTAGATATCCATTAGTCTCTTGTGAGCTGAAAGTTGGAACTGCTCTCTTGCTTTCTTGTTTACGTGCGGAGATCTCAACACTGTGAAGATTCTCTTATTCGTTGGTAATGGAATAGGACCGTTTACAACAGCACCAGTAGCCTTTACCGTTTTTACGATTTTCTCAGCAGACTTGTCTACCAAGTTGTAATCGTAAGATTTTAGTTTTATTCTGATTCTTTGTGACATTTCTTTAATTTAAAAATTAACCTTTTGCTTTAGCTATGATTTCTTCAGCAACGTTTTGTGGAGTAGCCTGGTACTTCTCTAATTCCATAGAAGAAGTAGCTCTTCCTGATGAAAGTGTTCTTAGAGTTGTTACATATCCAAACATTTCAGAAAGTGGAACAGAACCTTTGATTACAACAGCTCCGTTTTTCTCTTCCTGCCCACTGATAGTACCTCTTCTCTTGTTAAGGTCACCAATGATGTTACCCATATATTCTTCCGGAGTTACAACTTCCAGTTTCATAATAGGCTCCATAATTACTGGCTTAGCAGCACGTCCCGCTTCTTTAAATCCTAATTTAGCAGCCATTTCAAATGAAAGAGCATCAGAATCCACCGCGTGGAAAGATCCATCTTTAAGAACCACTTTAATACCTTCAACTTCGAAACCAGCCAATGGACCGTTCTTCATTGCAGCTTTAAATCCTTTTTCAATTGCAGGAACGAATTCTCTAGGAACGTTACCACCTTTGATCTCATTGATGAATTCTAAACCAACTTTACCTTCGTCTGCAGGTCCTAGTTCAAATACAATGTCAGCAAATTTACCTTTACCTCCAGATTGCTTTTTGTAAACTTCTCTGTGGCTGGCAACTTTTGTTAAGTTTTCTTTGTACTCTACCTGAGGTTGTCCCTGGTTTACTTCAACCTTGAACTCTCTCTTCATACGGTCTACAATGATATCTAAGTGAAGCTCACCCATACCAGAGATGATCGTTTGTCCAGAAGCTTCGTCAGTTCTAACAGTAAACGTTGGATCTTCTTCAGCCAATTTAGCTAGAGCGTTACCCATTTTATCCTGGTCAGCTTTAGTTTTAGGCTCAACAGCGATACCGATTACCGGATCAGGGAAAACCATCGATTCAAGAACGATTGGGTTTTTCTCATCACACATCGTATCACCAGTTTTGATAGACTTGAATCCTACCGCAGCACCAATATCACCCGCTTCAATATATTCTACCGGGTTTTGCTTGTTAGCGTGCATCTGATAGATTCTTGAGATTCTTTCTTTATCTCCTGAACGGGAGTTCAAGATATAAGAACCTGCATCAAGTCTTCCAGAGTAAGCTCTGAAGAATGCTAATCTTCCCACGAACGGGTCAGTAGCAATCTTAAATGCTAAAGCTGCGAAAGGCTCATCTACAGATGGCTTTCTTGTAATTTCAGCGTCTGTTCTTGGATCAGTACCTTTGATATCATCTTTATCCAATGGAGAAGGTAGGTATTTACATACTGCATCCAACATAAACTGTACTCCTTTATTCTTGAATGAAGAACCACAAGTCATTGGGATAATAGATAAATCGATAGTAGCAGCTCTCAATGCAGCATTGATTTCTTCTTCTGTAATTGAATCCGGATCTTCGAAGAATTTCTCCATCAAAGTTTCGTCATACTCAGAAACAGCTTCTACAAGTTTCTCTCTATATTCAAGAACTTCATCTTTCATATCTTCAGGAATTGGCACTACTTCGAAAGTAGCTCCTTGTCCTGCTTCATCCCAGATGATCGCTCTGTTTTTAATTAAGTCAACAACTCCTTTGAAATCTTCTTCAGCACCGATTGGTAAAACAATTGGAACTGCGTTAGATCCTAACATTTCTTTAACCTGGTTTACCACGTTAAGGAAGTCAGCACCTTGTCTGTCCATTTTGTTTACGAATCCCATTCTTGCAACTTTGTAGTTGTCAGCAAGTCTCCAGTTTGTTTCAGACTGAGGCTCTACTCCATCTACTGCAGAGAATAAGAATACCAATCCATCCAATACTCTTAAAGATCTGTTTACCTCTACTGTGAAGTCAACGTGTCCCGGTGTATCAATGATGTTGAAGTGGTAAGGTTTAGTTTCTGGTAAAGCTTTTCCTTGATCTGTTGGAAAGTTCCAAGAACAAGTGGTAGCTGCAGAAGTAATAGTAATACCTCTTTCTGCTTCCTGCTCCATCCAGTCCATTGTAGAAGCACCATCGTGAACCTCTCCAATTTTGTGGTTTACCCCTGTATAGAATAGAATCCTTTCTGTAGTGGTAGTCTTACCTGCGTCAATGTGAGCAGCGATACCAATATTTCTTGTAAATTTAAGATCTCTTCCCATTTCAGATTAGAATTTGAAGTGTGAGAAAGCCTTGTTAGCTTCCGCCATTTTGTGAGTATCAGATTTCTTTTTGAAAGCAGCACCTTCTTCTCTTGAAGCAGCTACAACTTCGTTAGCTAATTTCAAAGCCATAGACTTATCATTTCTAGCTTTAGAATACTTGATTAACCATTTCATTGCCATAGAAATCTTTCTGTCAGCTCTGATTGGCATAGGGATCTGGAAGTTAGCTCCACCTACTCTTCTAGAACGTACTTCTACGTGAGGCATTACATTTGTAAGTGCATCTTTCCAGATTTCAAGTGCAGTTTTTTCGTTATCTCCTTTTTTAGTTTCTACGATATCTAATGCATCATAGAAAATTTTGAATGCGATTGACTTCTTACCGTCAAGCATTAAGTTGTTTACGAATCTCGTTACCAATTGATCATTAAATTTCGGATCTGGTAACAACGGTCTTTTTTTCGCTTTTGTCTTTCTCATTGCTTTTGTACCTTATTTAATGATTATTTTTTCTTTCCTTTTGCAGGAGCAGCAGCTGCTTGTCCTGGTTTAGGTCTCTTAGCTCCGTACTTAGATCTTCTCTGAGTTCTTCCATTTACACCAGCTGTGTCTAATGCACCTCTTACGATGTGGTAACGTACTCCCGGTAGGTCTTTCACCCTTCCGCCTCTAACCAATACTATCGAGTGCTCTTGAAGATTGTGTCCTTCGCCCGGGATATAGGCATTAACTTCTTTACCGTTAGAAAGTCTTACCCTTGCTACTTTTCTAAGTGCAGAGTTAGGTTTCTTCGGTGTAGTTGTATATACTCTCGTACATACACCACGTCTTTGTGGACAAGAATCAAGGGCAGCCGATTTGCTCTTCTTGGCAAGCGTGGCTCTTCCTTTTCTTACTAATTGTTGAATAGTAGGCATTTAATTGCTTTTTATTTTAGGGTGCAAAAATAGTAATATTTTTTTAATCTGCAAACACTTATATAAAAATTAAAATCAAATACTTACATCGAAAATAGAAGACGTTTCGATATAACATTCAAAGAAGTATAATATACATAAGGAAAAGAGATAGAAAAGAAACTTTTTTCCAAGCTTAAAAAATGGGTATTAAATAATTATGAATTTATAATTCTAAATCAGATCTGTAAATCATAATCACATACCCGATATATCCAAACTATATTTAAAAACTTTCTTATAGTTATGATCTATGAATAATCCAACGAGTTCGGCACGATATTTCGTAAATTTGGGATATACAATGATAAACACAGCAATCATCATTAAAAAGCTTCATATTCTACTGAATCGAAGTGGTGATTGTATCACAATTTAAAAATAAATATATACATATGAAAAACGCAAGTATTATCGGTCTTAAAGAAGCCGACTGTAAAAACATCTCAGAAAAATTAAATGTACTATTAGCTAACTATTCAGTATTCTACCAGAACACAAGAGGTTCTCACTGGAATATTAAAGGTGATCAGTTCTTCACCCTTCACCCGAAGTTTGAGGAATTGTACAATAGCCTGGTCTTAAAGATTGATGAGATTGCAGAAAGAATCCTTACGTTAGGAGCTACTCCTGCACATAATTATTCAGATTACTTAAAGGTAGCAACCATTAAAGAAAGTAAAGAAGTAACGGACGGTACCAAAAGTGTGGAACAGATTCTAAGTTCATTCAAAGTAGTAATTGACCTGCAGAGAGAACTTTTAGATATCACAGATAAAGCAGGAGACGAAGGTACGAATTCGCAGATGAGCGACTATATCACCGAGCAGGAGAAAGAAGTTTGGATGTACAATTCCTATCTTGGAAAATAACTCCATCCATAAGCATGGAAATATTTCAAAAAAATCGCCTTACATTTAGGCGATTTTATTTTTTATTTTTATATTTGCGTTAAAATTACACATATTATGAGCGACGTCAGATTAAACTCTATCCTTGATAATGATTTCTATAAAATAACCATGCAGAATGCTGTGGTAAAGCTATTCCCGAGTTCTATCGTAAAATACGAATTTATCAACAGGGGAAAACACCACTTTCCGGAAGGGTTTGACGCTGCTTTAAGAGAAGCTGTCAATAAAATGGCCGAGCTTAAACTTACGAAAGATGAAAAAAAGTTCATGGCAAGAACATGTCCTTATATAGATCTGCCCTATCTTGATTTTTTGGAAGGTTATCACTATGATCCTTCTGAAGTAAAAATCCATCAGGAAGGAGGTGATCTTTCTGTCATTGTTGAAGGGCTTTGGTACAGAACGATTCTTTGGGAAGTTCCACTGCTGGCATTGATCAGTGAACTGCATTACGAAATGAACCACATGGAAAGAGATTCCAACGAGGTGGTAATGAGCAAAACGATAGAAAAAGCAGATTCATTGGGCAGACTTGGAGTAACATTTGCAGAATTTGGAACGAGAAGAAGACACTCTTATAAGGTACAAAATCTGGTGATGGAAGCTTTAACCCAGAAAAAAGAGTCTACTTTTATCGGAAGTTCAAACGTACATTTTGCGATGAAATACGGTGTAAAACCTATCGGAACGCATGCTCATGAATGGTTTATGTTCCATGCTGCCGAATATGGATTCAAAATGGCCAATGAGTTGGCACTGGAACATTGGGTAGATGTTTACAGAGGTGATCTTGGAGTAGCTTTGTCTGATACTTATACCACAGATGTATTTTTCCAGCAGTTTGACAAAAAATTTGCTAAGCTTTTTGATGGCGTTCGTCATGATAGTGGAGATGCTCTGGAATTTGCAGATAAAACCATTGCTCACTATCAAAGAAATGGGATCAATCCGATGTTTAAATATATTATTTTTTCAGATGCATTAAATCTTGAAAAAGTAGAGGAAATTACCAATTATTGCAGAGGAAAAATTGGCATCTCATTCGGAATCGGCACCAACCTTACCAATGATGTGGGATTGAAGCCCATGAATATTGTAATGAAACTTATTGGTGTACAAGCTCCCAATAAAGAATGGATTCCTACAGTAAAACTTTCCGATGAGCATGGTAAATATACCGGAGATCCAAAGATGATCGAACTGGCGAAAGAATTTTTAAGAATAAAAGATTAGTAACCTCATCAGAACAATTAGATATAAGCCTCGAAATCATCGAGGTTTTTTAGTTTCATAGTGACATTTGAAATTCAGTTTTCAGAAATCTATAAGGATTTATTATATTTATCAAAATAAAACAAGATGAAATCAAGAACTTTACTACTCGCAGGTCTTCTCCTATCAACATTTTCCTTTGCTCAGGAAAAGAAAGCAGAAAAGCCTAAATACAACCAGGAACTGGCTACTTCTTTAGGTGCTGACAAATATGGGATGAAACCTTATACGATTGTTATGCTGACAACAGGTACCACGAAAATTGAAGACAAAGCTAAAATTAGCGAACTCATGAAAGGGCACATGGCCAATATCGGTAAACTGGCCAATGAAGGCAAAATTTTTGTTGCCGGACCTTTCCTTGAAAAGAATAAGGAAAACTACCGTGGCATGTTTATTTTCAATACCAAATCTAAAGAAGAAGCTGAACAATGGGTAAAAACAGATCCTGCAGTTCAGGCCGGTGTATTCAGCTATGAAATTTTCCCTTGGTACGGCTCTGCAGCGCTGCCATTGTATCTTAAACATCATGATGAAATCTCGAAAGAAAATCCTTAAACAAAACACAGCGCAAATACTATTTGCATTTTTTTCATTATCATTAATGATAAACTGCAAAAAACAACCTCCTATTTTTGAATTTAACATTGAAAAGGTTGACAAAAATATTGTTGATGAACTAAAAACAATAAAATTACCTCCCGCAGGATTATTGTACAGCGATACAATATACGAAGTTTGGAAAACCTGTTCAGGTGAATGGGGTGGTACTGTTTATTTTAAAAATAAAAAATCAGGGAAAATCTACAATGCAACAGCAAGTTGTCCAGTTTCCGTAAATAAAATTAATAATACATATTATCTCTCGAATTCTATGTCACATCTTTCTGGAAATTCTGAAATTCTGCAAATTGCTGATCCTGAAAAGATGGAACAAGTTACAGAAATTCCCGTTCATGGTCGTGGCGTTAGCACAAGAGCATATGAATCTCAATCATTAAAGGGAACAAAAAAAATAGTCGGTTGTTTTGAAACCCTACTTATGTCAAGTTTTGTGTATCAACAAAAACTATATTCAATTTTATCCCATAACGACTCCGGTAAAGTTACAATTTCGGAACTCCGGGGAAATAAATTCTATTCCATACGGGAAATTGACAAAAAGTTTTTTTCTGACAATCCTTTAATTATAAAAAAGTCAGAAACTTATCAGAAAATTTACTTTCAGCAACCCAATCCGGGGATTCTTGAAATTAATAAAAATAAAATCAGATTTATATCTTATACGAAGAGTAAAAAATAAAGGCTACTTTTAAAGCAGCCTCCTTATTTTTTATAAATCAAAACAGATAAATGGTTTTCTTGGCGGATAGCAGCAATAAGGGTTGCTGCAGAATGTGTACCCTGCCGGACATCCCCCATCTACAGGTGCTTCACAGGCTAATGCTGTACCTCCTAAAACAGTCTTTAACTCTTTTCTGTTTAAGCTTTTTAAATTTTTCATGATTAATTTAGTTTAATTTGATTTCCTACTCTTGAAGATTTTCGGATTCCTCTTTATTATTTCTCTTCATCTGGAAATAAATATACAATTTATTTTTTAATTCATTAAATCTCAAACAATTATACTTAAATAAATTAAAAATTTTAATTAATACACTTTGTTTCTATGAATTAATTTAACTATTTTAGCTTATTGACAATTAGCATTATTCAACTAACTACCAATAAGTTAACCATCAAATTAATACCATAATTAAAAATAAACTCATGAAAAAATTAAACATTACAAAACTTTCGAGAAGAGAGCTGAAAGATGTATTCGGCGGAACACTGTACCCGGCAGAATGTCCCGGAGGATGCCCTGGTGAAGGCATTATCAGATGTCCTGACGGTACTACCACAATGACTAACTTTATATGCATGGGAGGAACCTGCCAACCGGCTGCCATGTGCAAGCCACTGATTCTTGAACCTTTTCCAGATCCGATTATCATCACTGATCCGGTTATCATCACCCCATAATCAGAATGAACCATACATAAAGTGAGCTTTGCGGCTCACTTTTTTAGTATCTTTAAATAACAAAAAACCATCATGAAAACCATTGACGAAGTTCTTAAAAAACTGGATGAAATTATTATCTGGTGTAAAGAAAACAAGAGTCCGGCAGGATATTTTGCCTGTACCTACAGAATTATGACCGCACAGGTTCTGAAAGGAATTCAGCAGAAAAAATTTGAAGATAATCCCAGAATGACATTGCTTGATATTGCTTTTGCACAAAGATATCTTCAGGCGTGGGAAAGCTACAGTAAAAATGAAAGATGCACCAACTCATGGTACATCGCTTTTGAAGCTGCTAAAAACAGGAATATTTTAATATTACAGCATATATTTCTTGGTATGAATGCTCACATCAACCTGGACCTTGGTGTTTCTGCCGCTTCTATTATGCCTTACCGGAAAATAAACCCCTTGAAAAAGGATTTTGAAAACATTAATAATGTCATCGCTTCCATTAATCAGAATGTACAGAATTCGCTGAACAAAATCTGTTATCCTGTAGATCTTGTTGACCAACTCTCCAATGGAAAGGATAATGCTGTCCTTGATTTTGCCATATCCAAAGCAAGAGACACTTCCTGGGCAACGGCAGTCATTGCCTCCAATACGCCGAATTTTTTAAAAGAATCTGTGATTGGTATTGTAGATTATGCCGCTGCAAAAGTTGCCACCCAAATTCTGAATCCGAAAATCCTCACTCCTTCCCTTTTAAAAGAACTTAAAAATTGTGAAAGCAGTGATGTGGTAAAAAATATTGAAATTTTAGAATCTACAAAAAATTCATAACAAAAAAGCCGGGATCTTCCTCACGGATCCCGGCTCATAATGAACAAAATAAAAGAAACTATATTGCTTCCTTATGCTTTTTACGGTAGGCATAATGGAAAATAATTGGTAACACAGTAAATGACAGCAGCATACAGATAATCAGTCCTCCTACAATCATAATGGCTAAAGGTTTCTGAATTTCCGATCCCATTCCATTCGACATGGCTGCCGGAAGAAGTCCCATAGAACCCATCAGGGCGATCATCACCACCGGACGTATTCTGCTTTTCACTCCCTGAGCTATGGATTCTTTGAGTGACATTCTGTTTTGCAGATTTTCTTTCATCACTCCAATGAGTACAATACCGTCTATGGTAGCCACTCCAAACAGGATGATAAATCCGATTCCCGCTGAAATTCCGAAGATGGTTCCCGTAAACCAAAGGGATAAAAACCCTCCGATAAATGCAAATGCGAGTGTAATGGATGAAATCAGCGTATCTTTTATATTTCCGAAATTAAAGTACAACAGCATCAGAATAAGAACTAAAGAAATCGGCACTACCATGGCCAGCTGTTTTGCAGCTCTTTCTTTACTTTCAAACTCTCCGGCCCACGTCATTTTATGCTTTTTTGGAAGCTTCACTTCTTTATCTACTTTCGCTTTGGCTTCTTTAATGGTACTTCCCAGATCGCGTCCTTCAATATTAAATCCTACTCCGATATATCTACTGTTTCCTTCACGGTAAATAAATGATGGCCCCGTATGATAATCAATGGTTGCAATTTCTTTCAGCGGAACTTTTTTATTGTCCTGAGTCGGGATGAGAATATTTCCCATCTTTTCAGGCGTATCTCTGTAATCTTTTTCAAACCTGAGCATTACGTCAAACATTCTTTCTTCTTCGTAAAATTTGGTGGCTGCCTGACCTCCGATTGTCATTTCAATCACAGCCTGTGCATCTGCTGTGGAGACTCCATATTTTGCCATTTTGGAATCGTGAAGCTGTATTCTCAATTCCGGAAGTCCGATATTTTTGAAAACATTCACGTCCGATATTCCCGGAACGGTTCTGATGGAATTAGCTACTTTATTGGCGTAATTTTCCAGCTCAAATAAATCATTTCCGAAAATTTTAATAACCAGCGGAGCTTTTACTCCTGCCACATATTCTTCCACGTTATCCTGTATCGGCTGGCTGAATCCAAAATTGATACCTGGAAATCTCTCAAGGGAGATTCTCATTTCTTCAAGAAGTTCTTCTTTGGATATTTTTTTCTTCCATTCATTTTCCGGTTTCAGCTGAATATTAAATTCGATATTAAAGAACCCGGTGGGATCGGTTCCGTCATTGGGACGGCCTGTCTGGGTCATGACAAATTTTACTTCATCATACTTCATGAGAATTTCCTTCATTTCTTTAGTCAGTCTTACAGATTCATCCAGATTGACACTGTTGGGAAGTGTCGCTCTTACATAGATAGCACCTTCGTTCAGTTTGGGTAAAAACTCGGATCCATAATTGGAAAATCTCCATCCACACACGGCAAGCAAAGCAACGAAACCAACAATGAATCCTTTTTTATGGCGGTCACTGAATTCGTAAATTTTATAGATATTAACTCTGAAAAATCTTGAAATAAAGTTTTCTTTCTCTTCAATATTTTTTGTCAATAGCAGTTTACACATTGCCGGAACGTAGGTCAAACTTAAGATCAATGATCCTAATAATGCATATCCCAGCGTAAATGCTAATGGAGAGAACATCTTACCTTCTACTTTCTGGAAAGAGAAGATAGGCATCAGGGCAACGATCAGAATCAGTAGGGCGAAGAAAATATAGCTCGCTACGCTTCCCGCACTTTTCTTGATGATTCCGAGTTTTGAAATTTTATTGAATCTGCGCAGTCCTATCTTTTTCGCTTTAAGTTCGAGGGCGACAAAGACATGTTCCACGATAACCAACGTTCCTTCCAGAAGCAATCCGAAATCCAGCGCCCCCATGGAAATAAGGTTGGCCGGCAATCCCTGAATTTTCAGCATAATAATAGCGAACAGAAAAGCCAAAGGAATTACTGATGCCACGATGAAAGTTGTTCTCCAGTTGTAAAGGAAAATAAATACAATGATGGAAACCAGAATGACTCCTTCAATAAGGTTTTTAGAAACCGTATGCACTGTAGTATTCACAAGCTCCGTACGGTCGATGATCGGAACAATCTGGACATCTCCCGGCAGTTCTCCTCCGTTCAGTTCTTCTATTCTATCTTTCAGCCTTGCAATGACTTCACTTGGATTTTCACCCCGAAGCATAATCACAATTCCTTCTACAACATCATTGTCTTTGTTGTATCCTACCTGTCCCAATCTAGGTTTTGCAGAAACTTTTACTTCCGCTACGTGTTTCACCAAAATAGGGGTAGAACCTTTTACCTCGATCTGAATATTCTCAATATCTTCTTTCTTCTCTAAAAGACCGATCCCCCGCACTACATAAGCCTGATCACCTTTTGCTACTACATCTCCTCCTACATTGATATTACTCTTCGAAACCGCTTCATACACATCCAGGGGGGAAAGGTCGTAATTGTGTAATTCCGTAGGATTAATTTTTATTTCATATGTTTTTTCTTCTCCACCAAAGCTTACCACATCCGCAACACCGGGAACGGCAAGCAATTCTCTTTCTACTACCCAATCCTGAATAGCGGTTACTTCTTTGATGGGAAGTTTACTTTTTATAATATATCGGTAAATTTCACCTGTAGCACCGGACGGAGGCTCAATGCTGTATTCTGCTCCGGCAGGAAGTTCTACATTTCCCAGTTTATTGGAAGCATATTGCTGGGCATAAAAATCATTGACATGATCATCAAAAATAACCGTCACCACAGACAATCCAAATAAGGAAATGGAACGCACCGAAGTTTTATTCGGGATGGCATTCATTTCCTTTGAAATAGGTAATGTGACGAATTTCTCTATTTCTTCAGCACTTCTTCCAGGCCACTGGGTAATCACTCTTACCCTGGTATTGGTAACATCCGGAAATGCTTCAATGGGGGTATGCAGATAGGAATAGATTCCTCCGGCGAGCAATAGAAAAGTTCCCAAAAGAACAATCAATGAGTTTCTTAGTGAGAAGGAAACTATATTCTGTACAAATTTTCGCATTACTTCGTGGAATTATTTAATTGGTTTTTCAGGTTTTCATAGATCAGCAGTCCGTTGGAAGCAATGACATTTTCATCTGGTTTTAAATTACCTTCTACATAAATATATTGACTGTTGGAAGCAATTTCTGTTACCGGTCTGATTTCAAGCTCACAGTCTTTTTTGTAAACCACTACATAACTCTGGTTGTTATCAAAGATTAAAGCCTTTGCCGGAATAGCCAGTGCGCTTTTGTTTTGTGAATTAACTGGTAATACAACATCTGCAGACATTCCCGGCCTTAGCTTCATTCCGTTATTATCCATAATGATTTTGGCTTTGAGTACTCTTTCGTTTTCATTGAAAACCTGAGAAATATTGTTGATCTTCCCTGAAAAACTGTCATCAGGATAAGCAAGCGTTTTTACCACGACCGGCTGATCCACATAAACGTGTCTCATATTGGTAGCATACACATTGGCCATTACCCATACCTTATCCAGATTGGAAATGGTAAACAATTGATCTCCTCCGGCAGTAACAGGCATTCCTTTTGAAATATTCTTTGAAATCACATATCCGTCCGCAGGTGCTTTTATCTGAATCGTGCTTCCTCCTGCGGAATACAGCTGCATATTTTTCTGTGTTTTGGAAATATTGGATTGCAATATGGCCACCTCTGATCTTGCTTCCTGCAAATCTTTCTGGGAGGCAATATCATCTTTATACATGGCTTCTACGGAAGACAGTTTTCTTTTTGCAACAGCCAGCTGCGCCTGAAGGGTCCGGGTATCATCCTGCATTTCGTTAACGGCCGTACTTTTTACACTAGCCAGCGTTTGCCCTTTTTTCACATAATCACCAAGAGAGAAATAGGTATCTATTACTACTCCGTCTACAAGACTTACAAAAGGAACCGTTTTATCGGAATTACTTTCCACTTCCCCGGTAAGCGTAATACTTTCTTCTATGGGAAGCATTTCAGCTTTGGCCAGTTTAATCTCTTGTTTAAGTTCTTTGCTGATGCAATAGGCTTTTTCGGTTTTTTTATTTTCTACTTTTTCGGCACAGCCTGTAAAAATGACGAGGGCAGACAGGTAAGCCGCAGCAATGTATGGGTTCATATTCTTGTTCATATCTTATAAATCTTGTCCTACAACATACTGCAGGTTTTCGTAGTATTGATTCAATTCTTTTTTAGTGTCCAGGATGATCATTTTATTTCCGATGTAGGTATCCAGAAAATCCATGTACTCCAGCATGCTGATATTTCTTAGTCTGAAATTCTTCTCATGGCTTACCAGCAAACCGTCCAGTGTAGATTCATAATTTTCATCAATTTCTTGTGAGACCTGTTGTGTTCTGATATAGTTTCTGAAAACAGATACAATTTCGTTATCAGATTTCATCATGTTTTTGCGGGTCTCCAGTTTACTTTTTTCAATCTCAAGCTTAGCTTCCTGAATATTCCCTTTGTTACGGTCAAAAATGGGGAGATCCATAGAAACCCCCAGTCCTATAAAATCTTTCATGATATTTCCTCCGCGGTCATATCCTATAGAAACTGCAACATCAGGTGTTTTCATGGCATTTTGAATTTCCAGATTTTTGGCAGCGTGTTTCTCTTTATTTTTGGAGATCATGATATCGGGACGGTTTTCTTTTGCTTTTTCCATCCATTGAGTCACTTCCAGTTCTGATAGTTGTTTTTCGGGCATGACCAATGAATCTGAAATCTCCAGATACGTTTGAGAAGGCAGCATTAATAAAGCTTTCAGTTCTACCTGCTGCTCTTCGATTTCCTGCTTCAATGAAACCAGTTTCTTTTTGAATTCAATTTCCTGTGCTTTTAAGCGGACATATTCAGCTTTACTGATATTACCTAGGTTTAATTGATTATTATAGGATTTTGTTAATTTCTCAATGGAAGCAATCTGTCCCTGATAGATTTTTTGCTGTTCCTGATTATAAAGAATTTCAGTAATCGTATTTCTGAGTGTCTTTTTAAGTTCACGCAAAACTTCCTGCAGTTCATACTTCTCTCCTTCCACTTCTATTTTCTGGAGTTCAATATTTTTTCTTCTTTTCCCCGCAGTCTGAATCACCTGTTCGATCTCGGCAGAAATCTGAGTACTTTTTCCCCAATTTCTGATAAGCGCAGGCTGTTCTTCGATGTCATAGGTTCTCCATAGATTCACCTCACTGATACTCAATGTAGGATTAGGCCAGTATTTAGCCTGGACAGCTCTTGCCTCGGCTTGTGAAATTTCAAGTTTCTGTGCAATAAGGTCAAGGTTTTTAGCCAGAAAAATAGTTTCAGCCTCCTTTCTGCTGATTTTCATAGTGTCTGAAATCTGTGCAGAAAAGAAACTGAAACAGGGAATATAAAATAGTGTAAAAAATAGCTTCTTCAAGGTCTCTTATTTAAGACCACAAAGCTATTTGTCTAATATTAGAGGGAATTGTAAAGAAAATTAAAATTCGGTTAGTTCAACATTAGAGTTTGATTAGAACTTTTTTAAAACACGAAAAACACAAATCTTTTCACAAATAACACGATTATGAATGGGCAGGAAATTCCAGGAGAACATTGGTTCCCACATTGACCGTAGAATCAATTTTCATGACAATATGATGATGATCAAAAATACTTTTTGAAAGTGATAAACCAATTCCGCTGCCTTTTACAGTATCTACATTTTTTCCTCTGTAGAAAGTCTCTGATATTTTCACAAGATCATCAGCCGGAATACCTCTTCCTTCATCCCTGACCTCAATGTATAACTGACTGTTCTTTTCAGATAATGTGATCACTATAGGTTTGTCATAGGAATATTTGATGGCATTTTCTACAATATTATATATCGCCAGGTAGAGAAGTGTTTCGTTTCCCGGGAATTCCAGTAAAGCAGGTTTTGTTACCTGAAGCTGTATTTTGATAGATGAATGGTTTTCTTTTGCTTTGGGTTCCAGTTTTGCATAAATCTTCCAGATCAGCTCATCCACTCTCATGAGTTTGTGAGATGATTCCAGTTTGGTCATTCCGGACATCAGCAAAAGATTGTTGAGAATATTTTCAATCTCATATACGTTTTCCAATGACTCTTTGGCCACTTCCCTATATTCTTCCGGTGTACGGTCTTTTTGGGCAAATACTTCAAGATTCCCTGAAATGGCTGCTAAGGGAGTTTTAAATTCATGAGAAACATAATTGATAAAGTTCTGCTGTAAAAGCACATTTTCGGAAATTCTTCCCAGCAGTTTATTATAAGATTTAATGAGATCTTCAATTTCATCATTGGTATTGGTGGAAGTAATAATTGCCGTAGAAATGTTATCATATTCCACTTTATTGATCCGTTCCACCACATTGGAAATAGGTTTATAAACTACCTTGGAAAGATATCTGCTCAGGAAATAAATCGCAAGCAGGCCGATGACCAATACCGAAAGCATGATAATAGCCAATCTCAGGATCTGCGACTGGAAAGAATCGTTGGAAGACTTTACAAAAACCACAAAATCACCCTGGTTATCAGGATAAAAAATCCCGTAGTAGAATTGATTATCAGACATAAACTGTATTCCTTTGTTTTTTCGGACAGCCTGCAAATGGGAAAGCTTTATATTCTTATCGTTCAGGTTATGTCCAAAGGTAACTTCATTATTCTGATTATAAACCGCTACCCTGTTATTCTGAATCAGATGGTTGTATTCTTTTTTAATCTGGGCATGTCGGTCTTTCGGGAGTTCATCTTTTTCCAGATAATAAATAGCAGAGATCAGAGCCGTATTTCTTAGCTTTTCAAAATAAAAAATTTTGGTACTGTCATAATAGGCAAAAAATATCACCGCAGATGTGATGATAGAAACAATGCCGAATGAAAGGCTTGAAATAAGCGTAAATCTATTTCTGAGGGTCATTTCAGTCTTTGATCAAATATCCGGTTCCTTTTACTGTATGAATAATTTTCTGTTCTGACTCATCGATCTTATTACGGACATAGGAAATATAAACATCCACTACATTCGTTGTATTATCAAAATCAATTCCCCATACCTTATGCAAAATCTGGGTTCTGCTCAACACTTTATTTTTATTCTCCATCAGGAAAGTAAAAAGTTTATATTCTGTCGGTGAAAACTCTATTTCCCTACCGTTCTGGGTTACTTTATGAAGATCCGTATCAATGGTGATAGTGCCACAAGATAACAATTGGTCTTCTTTCTGATAGCTTAATTTATTTCTTCTGGTTAACGCCTTAATCCTTGAAATCAGTTCTTCAAAATGGAACGGTTTTGATAAATAATCATCAGCTCCCATATCCAGCATTTTGATTTTATCATCAGGACTATTCAATGCGCTTAAAACCAAAATCGGAGTATAGTTTCCTTTAAATCTGATAATTTGTGTCAACTGCATGCCATCCAGTCCGGGAAGCATAATATCCATTAAAATAATATCAAAATCATAGGTATGAAGAAGCTCACGTGCTTTTTCCCCGGAATCTGCCAGGGTTGTATTATAGCCAGCCTCGGAAAGGCCTTTTATCAGGAAATTACTGATTCTTTGATCATCTTCTACCAACAAAATATTCATAAGTCTCTGAAATTTCCCATAAATATAGGTATTCTAATTCAGAAAGAAAGCTGGAGGCCAAAAGCGAGAGGTAATGGAATTTTACAAAGCAATTGTTCCCATATTACTTCCCTTTAAAAAACATTGAATTTAATTGTAAAAAAAGTCAGTTCTTATCTGTACAAAAGGAACTTCCAACATCCCGCTTCCAGCTTCCGACCTTTTTTCATAATTTTGGAAGATGGAGATGATATATTTAATTATTGGATTGGTTGCCGGTGGCATACTGGGAGCGGTTATTTTATATTTTGCGCTGAAATCGTCAATGGTTTCAAGAAGTTCTTATGATGCACTGAACACCTTATCTATTAAAAATCAATCTGATCTTGAAAATTCCAACCAGAAAATTCAGGAGCTTAATCAAATCATAAGTGAAGAGAAAGAAGCCAATATGCTGCAGCAGGACCTGCTGGATGATCTGAAAAACGAATTTTCTAAAATCTCCGCAGAATATTCTTCTTTGAATATCCAGTTTCAGGAGTTAAAACAAATCAATCAGAGGCAGACTTCTCAGATAGAAACCCACATTCTTGAAAAGCAGACCCTTTTTGCTAAAAACTCTGAGCTTTCTGCCAAAAATGAAGGTCTTCAACAATCTCTTGACACCCAGAAAGAAGAAATTGTCAAGATTCAGGAAGATTCTAAACTTCAGTTTGAAAATCTTGCCAATAAAATTTTAGAAGAAAAAACTGAAAAGTTTACTACCTTAAATCAAAATAACTTAAAAAATATCCTTGAACCTTTTCAGGAGAAAATCGCGGATTTAAAAAATAGAGTTAACGAAGCTTACGAAAAGGAAAATAAAGAACGTTTCTCCCTTGCGGAAAAGGTGAAAGAACTGGCAGAACTGAACCAGCAGATTTCCGAAGATGCCAAAAAACTAACCCGTGCTCTGAAAGGGGAAAGCAAAACCCAGGGGAATTGGGGCGAAATGATTCTGGAAAGTATTCTTGAAAAATCCGGACTGGTAAAAGGAAGAGAATATTTCCTGGAGCATGAATTGCGTGATGAAGATAACAAAGCGTTATTCTCCGAATTTTCAGGAAAGAAAATGCGTCCTGATGCTGTTGTGAAATATCCGGATGAAAGAAATGTTATTATAGATTCTAAAGTGTCTCTGACCGCTTTCACAGAATTGGTAGACGAGACTGATGCAGATGTTTATGCCATAAAACTGAGCCAGCATCTTGGATCTATCAAAAACCATATTAATCAACTCAGTCAAAAAGCGTACGATGACTATGGAAAATCACTGGATTTCGTGATGATGTTTATTCCGAGTGAACCGGCTTATATTGCGGCAATGCAGGCAGACCAGAATCTTTGGAACTATGCCTATGAAAGAAGAATCCTGTTGTTGAATCCAAGTAATCTGATCACTTCTCTTAAGCTGATTGCCGATCTTTGGAAACGCGAATATCAAAACCGGAATTCTATTGAAATTGCTGATCGGGGAGCCAGACTTTATGACAAATTCGTAGGTTTTGTAGAAAACCTGGAAAAAGTAGGCAGAAATCTGGATCAGGCGAAAAATGTATTCAATGATGCTTACAAACAGCTTCATACCGGAAATGACAACCTGGTGATCCAGACTCAGAAATTGAAATCATTAGGCATTAAAAACAAAAAAGAGCTGCCACAAAGTCTTATTGACAACGGCAATTTTATTGAAACATCAGAAAGCTAAATCTGGATTTATGTTTTCATTTACAGCACATCCATACCCCAAATCCGAATCTTTCAAAGAAATTTTCGTTTCTTCACTGGGAGCAGGAGCTGCTGTTTATTTATTTCTGATCATTTTTCAGCCTTTTGGTACGGAAAACTTTCAGCATCCCTATAAATTTGTATTACTTTTTCCCTATTGCATAATCTTTGGAACTGCATTTTTAATGGCCAATCTTATAACTTCCCGTTTCAGCAACTGGAGCATTGGTTTGGAACTCTTAAAAATAACTTTCATTCTATGTATGGGTTCTGTTCTATCTTACTTTTACAATTCATTATTCTTGAGCCATGTAAAGCTGGATATAGTCAATTACTTTTATATGTTCCTGTATACTTTGGCTGTCGGAATTCCTATCTCTATCATCTATATTTTATCACGGTATATCTATTTAAAGAATATTCATGAAAAGAAAGCCCGCGACATTTCTCAACACCTTCCCGTTTCGCCTCCTGCAGAACGACAAAATCTGTTAAAAATAACGGCACAGAATACAGAACTTATCATCAATGAGAACGATTTTCTATTCGTGCAGTCCATGGAAAACTATTGTACATTTTACTTTTTAGAGAACAACAGCTTACAAAAAGCATTGATCAGAATAAGTTTAACCAATGTCTTACAACAAATCGAAACAGGCTCTGTCAAAAAATGCCACCGTTCTTATATTGTCAACCTTGGAAGGGTAAAGAAACTCAAAGGAAATGCTCAGGGTTATAAATTAATTCTTCCGGAAATTGATTTTGAAATTCCTGTTTCAAGAAGTTTTATTCCTTCAATTATTCCTCAGCTACAGAAGCAAAATCTATAAATTTTGTCATTCGTCACTATTCTTTGTCATTCATCACATTAACTTGAAAGCATTGATTTAAAACTACATTTTTGCTCAAAATTAACATACATGAGTAAAAACATCCGCTTCTTTTTCATCTTTATTCTAGGATTTACAGCCTATTATTTCTTTGATTTTCTCTTTTTTAAAACCATACAGACTCTCTCAAAAGATTTGTTTCACAGTAAAGCAATAGCCCATATAATTGCTTATTCGGTAACATTAATTCCATTGATAGTCACATTAAAAATTCTGTTACCTCAAAGAAATATCCTTGATCTGTTCTCATTAAACAAACCCATTACCATAGGATTTGTGTTAGCACTTATAGGAACTACTCCTATGCTCATTGGATACCTGATTCATTTTAAAACAATCTCTAAAATAAATTTTGAATCCCTGTTTATCAATACTCTTTCATCAGCATTTTTTGAAGAGATTATTTTCAGAGCATTTCTTATTGGAATACTATACAGATTTACACGACTTGGATTTTTATCCTCTGCATTATCAGGGTCATTGCTGTTTGCACAAGTACATTTGTATCAAAGTCAGAACTTAATAGAACTTACCGAAATATTTACCATTACATTTTTAGGATCAATATTTTTCGCCTGGGCATATTTTGAATCGGAATACAACCTATGGACCTCCATTCTCCTCCATCTTTTTATGAATCTGTACTGGGAAATCTTTAATGTATCAGAAAATGTTTCCGGGAATTTCTATGGAAACCTCTATAAATTCCTATCCATTGTCTCCCTGATCTTAGTAGTTATCTATTTTAAAAGGAAAAATAAAATTCCAATGGAGATTACGTGGAAAAGTCTTTTTATTAAAACCAGAGAAGTTCAATCATAAATTTTGCATAATTTTGCAGCATGTTGATAGAAAGTTTTCAAAACGATAAAATAAAAAATGTCACTAAGCTCCTTACTGACAACAGGTTTCGTAAAAAATCAAAAGTTTTTGTGGTAGAGGGCCAGCAGGAAAATGAAAGGGCCATGCAGTATGATTTTGAACCGCTGGAGTTCTTTATCTGTGAAAATATCTTTAAAGGAACTCTTCCTAATGGGAAAATCCATTATGTAAGTGAGAAGGTATATGAAAAAATCGCTTACAGAGGAAGTTCAGAAGGAATTATCGGCATTTACCATACCAAAGAAAATTCACTTTCATCATTTGTGCCTAAAGAAGATGCTACGATAATCATTGTAGAAGGCGTGGAAAAACCAGGAAATCTTGGCGCTATTTTAAGAAGCTGTGAGGCATTTGGTATTGATGCCCTGATTGTTGCTGACGGGAAAACCGATTTCTACAACCCTAATGTGATCAGATCCAGTGTAGGATGCCTGTTCGGAATGGAAGTCTATCAGGCTGAAAATACAGAAACATTGGAATTCCTGCAGAAAAACAGTTTCAATATCTACACTACGCTGATGGACGAAAGTGCTGAAGACCTTTATCAAAGAGATTTCAGACAGCGTTCTGCCGTATTATTCGGCACGGAACATTCCGGATTGAGTGATTTCTGGATTGGAAAAGGAAAAAACACTTTAATTCCGATGGCAGGAAGTATTGATTCTTTAAACCTGAGTAATGCAGTAGCTATTACCTGCTATGAATCTCTGAAACAGAAGAAGGGATAAGCTATTCCTGATCTGATTTTGATATGAAAGAGATTGCTTCGCCTTTAGCTCGCAATGACTAAGCATAAAAAAACCGTTTCACTGGGTGAAACGGTTCTTTTATTGTTAAGCGTATGCTAGAATTATTTCTTAGCAGCATCTTTAGCAGCATCAGCAGCTCCTTTAGCAGCGTCAGCAGCACCTTTAGCAGCGTCAGCAGCACCTTTAGCAGCATCTTTAGCAACTTCAGCACCAGCAGCAGTAGTAGCAGCAGCAGCATCTTTAGTAGCTTCTACAGCAGTAGTTGCAGCTGAATCAACAACTTTAGCAGCTGAATCAGAAACTACAGCAGCAGAATCAGCTACAGTAGCAGCAGCAGAATCAGTTGTACCTTCAGTAGCAGTAGCTTCAGTTTTTTTACAAGCAACTAGAGAGATTGCAGCGATAGCAGCTACGAATAATGACTTTTTCATAATAAATTAAATTTAATTTTGTTAATATTGTTTTATAAAATTTTCTTCTGTTCTGTTATTTGAACAAGACAAAGGTAGAGCAGTTAGAAAATTTGTCTATGAAAAATAATTGTAATACCTTTGTAAAATAGTTTTACAAAAAAACATAGCTGATAATCAACAATTTAATTATTTTTTGAAAAATTGACAGATTTGGATCTATTACACTTTGAACAGCTAAAAAAGGATGTTCAGGGTCAATACTTAAAAGAATATACCCCTTCGCAGGATGACATATCCAAGTGGAAGGGTATAGATATTATATATTTTCAGGAAGACCTTCGAAAAAAAGCGAAAGGTAACATCAGTGAAAAGTCATTTTACACTTATTTTAAAACTTCACCGGTTACTAAATTACCAAGAATAGATATGCTCAATTTATTGAGTATTTATGCGGGTTACGACTCCTGGTACGAGTTCAAAAAACAGCATCTTTTTGCGGGTGAACTGCTGCAGGAAAATGAAAATTTTGATGAAGAAGATATTGATGAAATTGAAAAAACGGTTTCTTCAGCTCCCGAACTTCCAAAAACTGAATTTCAGCCTAAAAAAGTTGAAACTACCCCTCCACAAAACACTGATTTACAAAAATCAAATACTGAAAATCAATCAGTTAATCAAAATAAGACAATTACCCACGAAACTGAAATTTCATCTGTTCCGGCAAAGAAAAATTTCTTCAAAAAGAATGCCTGGGCACTTGTTACTTCAGTTTTGATTACCATTACCGGTCTTTTAGGTTTTAAAGATGTTCTTTTTTCAAAAACTTATAAATATTGTTTCATTGATAAGGACAGAGGAGTTTCTGTGATCAATACTTTAGAAATAATGGTAGTGAAGGAAAATGAATCTCCGTTGATGTATAAAATAAAGCCGGGCGAATGTTTTTATTATTCTACCAAGGATAAAAATCTAAAAATGCGAATCAGCGCTCCTTTCTATGAGCCACTGGAAGTGAACAGAAACCTTGAAAATGCTCCTGAAGAAGAAAAGATCGAATTAAAGCCGGATGATTATAAGATGGCGGTTTATTATTTCTCTATCAAAGACATCAAAGGAGGAAATCCGGATGAGCAGGTTGCTCTTATCAAGCAAAAAAGAAATCAGCTTGAAAACCTGATCAGTAACAATGCAGTAATTTATCAGGTATATGACAATGATACGTATGGTATAGAGAGCCTGAATAAGCAGAAATATATCACGCTGGTAACTACTCCAACGACCTCTCTGAAAAACCTGAATGTAATAGAAATGAAAAAGGATACCAAAGGTAAAATTGTATCCATCAAATTTAAAATTGCTACCACAGATGAAAAGAATAAGTAATTTTTTAATTTTCACCGTGCTTCTGACGTTATTTATTGCCTGTAATAATAAAACCTCAGAGGTAAGCGACCTCGATAAACTACGAAACAGCACCAACGAAAAAAGCTATCCTGCCGTACAGATGGATAGCATGCAGGCGATTAATTCCATCACCAAACAGAAAGTTCAGGAACTTCTTGATCTGTCTACTCTATATCTCAGCGGAAACAGAAATACGGAAATAGATACTGTCATTTATTCCCAGATGGAAAGCTATTTTCACAAACCGGATTCACTGACATTTAAAAGATTGCTGAAAGAACTGGACAGCATGAAAGTAAAAACAGCGAAAGTCAGCAATCTGAATGTATATAAAGATTTTTATAAAAAAGATACACTAGACTATGCCAGGTTTAATGTGGAATATTTTGACAGTAAAAACAAGTCTCTGGGAAGCTTTGAAAAGAATGTACAATACATCTTATTGTCTACATCAAAGCTTAAAAAAGAGTTTAAATTCTACTTTTTAGATTTTTATTCCAAACCGCTTCAAAAAGACAGCACTTCGGTAGGAGTAACCAAATAGTCAAGAGGAATATCATTTTCCCAGACATCATCCACATATTCATCGGGGGCAAAATAATTGACTCCGATTTTTTTTGTCTCCTCAGAAATACTTTGAAACAATCTGTCATAAAATCCTTTACCATAGCCTACTCTATTCCCTTTTTTGTCACAATACAACAAAGGCGTAATCACATAATGAAAGTATTTTTCGCCAGAATCTTCATTGGAAACAGGTTCTGAAATCCCCCAACTGTTGGTTTCAAAAGCAGTATCTTCAAAAATTTCAATATTAATCAGTTTATCCGCTACAATTTTAGGCACATACACCCGGATATTCTGTGCTAAAAAATATTGAATGAAAATTTGGGTATCAATTTCTTTCCTTGCCGGAATCGGGATAAAAATGTGTGCTTTTTCTGATTCTTTTGGCTTAAAATATTGAATGAAATTTTCAAAAATCTTCTCAGATAACAGAAAAGCCTCATCGGCAGACAATGCTTTCCTTTTTTGATTGTATTTTTTTCTAAGCTCAGCTTTCAGCATAATGATTAAGTGATTCTTACAGAAATAATTTTCACAGGACAGGCGTTGGCGGCTCTCTCCAAATATTCAAACGCTTCGTGGTCTGGTGTTTTTAACGTGTAGAAGCCTTTTTTATCAATCGTCTTAAGCAATACCGATTTACCATCTTTTTTAGACATTCTAAAATATTCCGGAGCAAATTCGACACAGTAATTACAACCAATACATTTATCTCTCTGAAGTGTAGCAATGACCATTACGCTTTAACAATTTTATATAATTTGTCACTTGGCCGTACACGGAACTTCGTAGGGAAAGTAATCACATCAGACTTTGTTGCCTTGTCTGCCCCTGTCTTCGCATCAACGATCATACTTTCGATGACCATTTCCTGTGATCCTGTAGTAGGTCCCTGTATAAGGACACTGTCTCCTACAGAAATATCATAGGCTTCAACCACAAATTCTGCAATATTGGATTTCGGATAGAAATGCCGTCCTTTTCCAATATAAACTTTCTTTTGTGTTGCACTCGAACCGGAGTTTGAAGACCAGTCACCCAGCTCCTGACCAAGATAATATCCACTCCAGAAGCCTCTGTTGTATACAGTCTCCAGAAGTTTCATCCATTCATCCACTTTTTCCTGAGAAAACGTTCCTTCCGCAATACTGTCAATTGCTTCTCTATAACATTTTGTAACTGTTGCTACATATTCAGGAGCCCTTCCTCTTCCTTCTATCTTTAAGACTTTCACGCCGGCATCCACAATCTGATTCAGGAAACCAATCGTACAAAGGTCTTTGGGAGACATCATATATTCGTTATCAAGTTCAATTTCAAAACCTGACTCCTGATCAATCACAGTATATTTTTTCCGGCAGTTCTGCTTGCAGGCACCCCTGTTTGCTGAAGAATTATGGGAATGCAGACTTAGATAGCATTTCCCGGATACTGCCATACATAAGGCACCATGTCCGAAAATCTCCACTTCAACAAGATTACCGGAAGGTCCTTTTACCTGATCTTTTTCAATCTGAGAACAGATTTTTTTGATCTGGCTGATACTTAATTCACGGCTCATCACCATGGTATCAGCAAAAAGAGCATAGAATTTTACAGTTTCAATATTGGTAATATTAATCTGGGTGGAAATATGCACCTCCATACCAATTTGCCTTGCATAAGAAATCACAGCCTGGTCCATTGCAATCACTGCTGTAAGACCGGCTTCCTTCGCTTTATCTAAAAGTGTTCTGACGATAGAAAGATCATGATCATAGATGATGGTGTTAAGGGTCAGATACGTTCTTACTCCTTTTTCAGAACATCTTCTGGCGATTTCCGGCAGGTCGTCAATGGTGAAGTTCATTGTTGCTCTTGCACGCATGTTGAGCTGCTCAACTCCAAAATAGACAGAATCTGCACCGTTATCTATAGCCGCCTGAAGTGATATGAAATCTCCTGCAGGAGACATCAGTTCTATTTTTCCGCTTTTTGTCATTTCAAGTCTGGAATTATTAAGTTGTTAAAACAGAAATAATTGTATTGACAGCTATGAATTATGCATTTTGCACAATTCTGTACAATTTATCAGACAAACGAACTCTGAATGGCAGTGCAAATGTAATCTGATCTCCAATGTTTGCCGTTTCACAAGGCCCTCCGTTAGCATAGATTTCAGTAATGGTAACTTCCTGCTCTCCTGTTGTAGGACCTGAGATCAATACTTTATCACCCACTGATAAATCTTTATGCTCAATTAAAAACTGTGCAATCTTTGATTTTGAATAGTAATGCTCTGCTTTACCAATCAATTCTTTTTTAACAGCAATTTTTTGACGGATATTTTTTGTCTCAGCTTTTGCCAAAGGTTTATCAGTTAAATCTCCTGAGTTTTTAAATTTCAGGGCATCTGATTTTCCTTTTCTGAATACTTTATTTCCAACCTGTAATCCCTTTCTCAGTTTAACCTGTTCATCCCACGGCAAATGAATGGTATCCAGACATTCTGTAGAGCAGCAGTTTTCCATCGCAGCTTTACAGTCGTCACATTGGATAAACAACAAATGACAGGCATCATTGGCACAATTGGTATGATTATCACAAGGTTTTCCACACTGGTGGCATTGTGCAATAATATCATCTGTAATTCTCTCCCCCAGGCGGTGGTCAAATACAAAGTTTTTACCAATGAATTTACTTTTTATTCCTTCTTCTTTGATCTGGCGTGTATATTCAATGATACCGCCTTCCAGCTGATATACATTTTTGAATCCCTGATGTTTGAAGTAAGCACTTGCTTTTTCACAACGGATTCCACCGGTACAATACATCAGCAGGTTTTTATCTTCTTTAAAATCCTGCAGCTGTTCATTGATGATGGGTAAACTTTCTCTGAAATTTTCCACATCCGGAGTAATGGCTCCTTCAAAATGCCCTACTTCACTTTCGTAGTGATTTCTGAAATCTACAACAATGGTATTGGGATCTTCCAGCATACTATTGAATTCCTGAGCTTTTAAGTGAATTCCTTTGTTGGTCACATCAAAAGTTTCGTCATTCAAACCGTCAGCAACAATTTTGTTTCTGACTTTTATGGTTAATTTTAAAAATGAGTAATTGTCCTGGTCTACCGCTACATTCAAACGGATTCCTTTCATGAAGTCATAAACTTCCAGCGTATCACGAAAAGCCTCAAACTGATCTGCAGGAACACTCATCTGAGCATTAATTCCTTCTGTAGCAACATAAATACGGCCAAGAGCATCAAGGGCATTCCAGGCTATAAATAATTCGTCGCGAAATTTTTTGGGGTCTTCGATTTTGGCATACGCATAGAAAGACAAGGTAAGGCGGTCTTTACCGGCTTCATCAATAAGTTGAGCTCTTTCTTCTGCGCTTAAGGTGTTATACAGTTGCATGCTATAAACGTTTTAAGTGAGAATAAAAATTTTTGCAAAGATAATAATTTTAGAATTAAGTATATTTATGACACCAATTACGAACAATAAGCAATAACCTGCCAGCAATGAAAATCAGATCACTATGTATGATAAGTCTGCCATATTTTCTTTAATTTTTTTTTAAGTTTTGTTAACTGTGGCATTAACAATTATGACATAAGGCACAAAATCATATAATAGCCGTTAAATTTTAGTTAAAATTGAAACATAGCATACTAATTGCTTACTTATTTAACATTAAATTTGTTTACTCAAAAACATAAAAAGAAAATTAATTAATAAACAAGAAAGATATACAATGAAGAGTACTTTAAAAAAACTATTACCATTTGCAGTAGTTGGAGTCATTTCCGGAGCTACTACCGTTGGAGCTTTACAATATTTCGGACACGGCTCCAACAATGGAGATCAATCTTATTTCACAACAGCAGCACCCAATACTTCATTCGCAGGAATGAATACGGGAGCCGTAGGTGATGATTTTGTAAAGGCGGCTAAAACAACCGTTCCCGCTGTAGTAACTATTAAAAATTATCAAAGCAGAACATCAAGCAGAGCTTCAGAGCAGGATTTGTTTGACTTTTTCTTCGGAGATCCTTTCGGGGGAAGAGGCCAGCAGAGACAAAAGCAGCAGGTTCCTGATAATATGCCATCGGGAATGGGTTCAGGGGTAATCATCTCTCCGGACGGTTATATCATTTCCAACAACCACGTGGTAGCAGGTGCCAATAAGCTGGAAGTCGTACTAAGCAACAAGAAATCATATATCGCAACATTGGTTGGAACAGACCCTAATACAGATATCTCTTTATTAAAGATTGAAGAAAAAGGGCTTCCTTATCTGAATTTTGCGAATTCTGACAATATTGATGTAGGACAATGGGTTCTTGCAGTAGGAAATCCATTAGGATTAAACTCTACGGTAACAGCAGGTATTGTTTCTGCTAAAGGAAGAGGTATCGGAATCCTGGGAAGCCAGGGAAAAGCTGCTAATCCTATTGAAAGCTTCATCCAGACGGATGCTGCTATTAACCCGGGTAACTCAGGAGGTGCTTTGGTAAATACCAATGGAGAACTGATCGGGATCAATTCTGCGATTCAGTCTACCACAGGATATTACCAGGGATACGGATTTGCCGTTCCTTCTAACCTGGCGAGAAAAATTGTTGAGGATATCAAGAAATTCGGAATTGTACAGAGAGGATTCCTTGGAGTTCAGTCTTTAGATCTTTCAAATGATCAGTTAGTAGCATCTTACAACAAGCAGTTTAAAACAAATCTAAAAGTAGGATCAGGAATCTATATTACAGGATTTGGTGAAAACAGTGGTGCTGAAGATGCAGGATTGAAAAAAGGAGACGTTATCACCAAAGTAGACAACTACGATATTACAGACTTTGCTGATCTTTCCATGTCTATCGGAAGCAAGCGTCCTGGTGACAAAGTTCAGGTAACCTACTCAAGAAATGGTAAAGAAGGAACTACTTCGGTAACACTTAGAGACCAGAAAGGAGGAACTTCAACCAGAACGAAAGCCGATCTTAGCGTAACAGAAAAAATCGGATCTGAATTTGACCCTCTTACGGAACGTTTCAAAACAGAATATGGACTGAACAGTGGTGTAGTAGCTAAAAACGTTTCTGAGGGCAGTGAAATGGCTAAAATCGGAATTGTAGATAACTATATCATCATCGAGGTAAACGGCAAACCTGTCAATTCACAAAAAGATGTAGAAAAAATCCTTGAGAAATATCAGGGGAATGTACAGGTAAAATTCGTAGATGATTACGGAAGAATTTATACGAAAGGATTCAAAATGCCTTAATTGAATTTTTTTGATTTCACATTAAAAAGTTAACCATTCTTGCTTAAGAATGGTTTTTTTTGAAAAAAAGTTAACTAAGCTCAATGCAGAAACTAACACAAGCCATATAAAACACTGATTAACACACTTCTATTTTTTATATATTTGAAAAAACAAAAATGCATGAAAAAAGCTACCTATGAGGATAGAGAAAAAGTCGTTACTATTTTATGCCAGTCTTTCATAAATGTTCTTATTCCTAATTCTATCAATTTTGTCATAAAGAATTCTGGCAACAGATATAAGAGATTGAGAGCATTAATGGAATTTCAATTTGATTTATCACTGTTAAATGGAAGCATATTTCTCAGCGACGATCACAAAGCATGCATTTTATACTTAGAAAAATCCCAAATCAGTTTAAAAAAAATCTGGCTTGAAATAAAATTGCTGTTCAATTGTATTGTAATTGAAAATATCTTTAAAGTTTTACAACGAGAAAAACTCTTAGTAAAATTTCATCCGGAAGAAAAATTTGTTCATTTATGGTTAATGGCTGTAGTTCCTGGTGAACAGGGCAAAGGAATTGGAACAAGACTTTTAAAAGAATCTATGAGTAAATATGAGAACGAACTCATATATGTTGAAACAACAACATTAGAAAACAGAACCTTCTACCAACAAAATGGATTTACCATTTTCCATGAAACCTTTGAGCTTGATTATCCTCTTTATTTTTTGAAATATGTTTAATACGGAAATCTACTAACTCTTTTCAACAAAAAACGCTGCAGAATCTGCAGCGTTTTTTTTATTATTTATTTAGACTTATTCATTTTGTCAGCGATACTTTTCTTTTTATTTCTTTCATAGATCACTTCTACAATCTTCCCTCCAATCCAGGAAAACGGAAAGAACGTAAGAAAAATGGAGATCTTATAAAACGTAGGATGATATGGAAAAATAATAACATCCAACATGGCAATAAAAAGCATAATAAAGCCTATAAGAATAGCATAGGCTACTTTAGCATATTTAACGATAATCGCTGTTGCCACTCCTCCAATCGTAGTTCCTAATCCGGAAATAAATAAAAGGAAGCCGAAAAACGCCTTATCATCTTTCATACTGAAAAGAAACCTTTGCCAGTGCTCAAACGGAGCAAAAGCCTCAAAAGTTACCCATTGCGGAAAAGCCCTTATACCAAGAGTAATAATAAGCCCTGCAATACCAAGACCTATCAGAACCGCAATTGTATTTCTTATAAAATTCATTAATCCTGATGTGCAATCATAGAAATTTCGATATCCACATTTTTAGGCAAACATGAAACCTGTACTGTTTCACGGGCAGGATAGCTTTCTGAATCTAAGTAAGATGCATAGATATCATTCATTACAGCAAAATCATCCATACTTTTAAGAAAGATAGTAGCTTTTACAACGTTTTTGAAAGTCATGCCAGCTTCAGTAAGGATTGCTTCAAGGTTTTTCATTACCTGGTGCGTTTCCTTTTCAATTCCCTCTACCAGTTTACCAGTTGCAGGATCTACAGGAATCTGCCCGGAGATATACAAAACTCCGTTGGCCATATTAGCTTGTGAATAAGGTCCGATCGCTGCAGGTGCATTAACTGTGTTGATTATTTGTTTCATATGCGGATATTTAATTTTTTTCTAAGGGTCATAAGCAATCACTATCTGCCATATTCGTTGGTCTTTGAATTCAGCCAACAGTGATTTCATTAGAATTTATTCTGCCTGCAAATATAAAATTTATATTCTCAAATGCCAATCTGATATTAGAAAGGTGCATTAGGCTGGGTAAAGCTTCTGTCTTTGTACTTCAAGGCATCACTTAAGATATTGGCTTTGATACCGATAAAGAAGTCATACACTTTATATTGTCCGAAAGGAACCCAGTTGAAATTGATCGTAAAGCTTCGCTGATCTCTTGAAAAACCAATTCTTGTATATGCCAATTCTTTGGTCACCATATCATAATGGGTACTTCCGTTGATATTCCAGTATGGAGTCAGTTTGATGCTACCATCCAATCCAATGGATGCAATTTTATTACCAAATCTGCTTAATCCTTTGGAATAAGCGTAATTGGCGCTGACATTTAAAGTCCAGGCCTGATCAAAGTGAGCATAATGATCATCATCAAAATAATAATTTTCATTACGGATTTCTCCCTTCGAGGAATATTTTTTGGCATAATCTGTTTTTTCTCCAAAGATCTCGCTGCTTAAAGGATATGATAACTGAACATTGAATCCCTGTACACTGAAGTGTCCGAACTGCTCTGTTCTTATTCCGGTATCCTGTCCCGGTAAAAACTCAATTTTATAAGGTTCCAGTGCAAGACTGGTATTTACCGTTAACTTATTATTGAAAAATGAAGACTGTCCGTTGATGGAGAACACAGACCAAGGGTGATCTTTAGCGGCAAAGTTGTAGCTTCCTGCAAGGTTTAAAGATTCAAAAATTTTGATTTTCTTCACCCCTGTAGAATCACTCTTAGATTTTACTTTCATCTCGATATTGTTACCGATATTAAAACCCAAAGCTCCCTGCATACCGCTTGACGGGCTTCCGATAATTCCTTTTTCAAAAATAGAATATGGCGTCAACGCTCCGTTTGCATTATAATAGTTTCTGTAATATCCGAAATTAGGACTTGAAAAATCCGGGGAATAAGTAAAGCTTACACTCGGGGTCATCATATGTCTTACGGCTTCCACAGCAGATCCTTTTTTGAATTTCATCATCCCGAAAAGTGTGGTCTGAAGACTGGCAGAAGTGGAGAAAGTAGAGTATCCTGTAAAGTTTTTATTGATTTCATCAACAGTTACATTCTTTACCGGATCATAATACCTGTTCAGTGTTTTTGTTGTCAGGGCATTGTCAATATTCGCACTTAAACTGAAAGTAAAATATTTCGCCAAAGTTGTATTGGTAGCCAATGCGATATTATTTTTAAGGCCGGTCTGCATTTTATCCCACATTTCTTTTTTAAACAACTCATTTTCCTGAGTATTCACGAAATTGGTAAGGTTGAAACCGGTATTCACTGTAATATTTTCAAGCAATCCCTGTCTGATTCCTGTTCTTGATTTAAATAAATAAAACTGGTTGATGGCCACGTTCATCTGCGGAAGACGAAGGTCTGCCAATCCTGTCGCAAAGTTCTGGGAATATGAAGCAGTTCCTGTAATCGTCATCGGCAGTTTCAGGAATCTTTTGGTAAGGGTTACCGTAGAGTTTTGCTGAGTATTCAATACATTCTGGTTGAAAATGTAATTGTTGTTAAGCGGGTTGTTATAAAACTTGGTACTTACAATATCAACAGAAGCACTGAATGTAAGGAAAGGATTGGCTTTGGAATCCTGCGAGTGTGTCCAGTTGATTCTGTAGGTACTGTTTTTAGTATAATCGTCCAGACCTTTGATTCCTCTCACCATTGTACCGATATCGGCCGTAAAGTTTCCGGAGTAACGGTATTTCTTCTGGTAATTCACTTGTGGGCGTAGATTCCAGCTTCCTTTTGTATAAATATCTGCTAAAACCTTAAGGTCAAAGTGTTCTCCGATCGGTTGATAATATCCAATTCCGTTCAGGAAGAAACCTACATCTTCTCTTTCCCCGAAACTTGGAATCAGAATACCCGCAGCTCTTTTATCTGAGAATGGTAAAATAGCGAATGGAAGATAAAGCGGTGTAGGAACCTGTTCGATAAACATCTGAATAGGACCTGTCACGATCTGGGATTTTGTTTTGGTTTTAATCAGCTTAATATTATAAGCTCTCATAAAATAATCCGCTGCCGTATCTTTTTTCTTGATAAAATAATCATCCGTTGTATAATCTGCTTTTCTCATTGCAAATACGGAATCATTATATTTTTTGGTTTTCTGTGCTATAATTACCCCTTCACTTTCTTCTGTTCTTGCATTGAAGGCAATGGCCTGTTTTGTTTTTGTATTATAGCTGAATTCGTTGGTTTCGTATTTTTTTCCGGCCTGCGTAGTGATTACAGGCTCCACAATCTTGCCCAAAGAGTCTTGTTTTCCTCTTGCATAGATCAGATTTTTATTATCATCAATAGAGATATAATCTGCATCAATCTGCATATCCTGATACTTTACCTGAGCATTTTTGTTCAGGAATGTCATTTTTTTCGGAACGTCTCTTCTCTGATCATCCGCTTTTGTACGGAGAACATCATTGAGGGTTTCTTTTTTTACAACTATGGTATCCTTTTTGGAAATAGTATCATTAACCGCATTTTTAGGCAATTTTTCAGGAGTTTTCTGTGCTAAAAAATTGTTAAAAATTAGGATAATTAAAATTTGTAATATATTTTTGAAGACGGTTTTGGCCAATTTTATACTATATAATTAAGGCCCAAAATTAATATAATTTTTATAACTGTAAGATGCACAAACAAAATTTTAAAATAATTTTATCATTTCTCCTTATCCTTATCAGCAACTTTATTTTCTCCCAGAAGAAGTTTACTATCGTTCTGGATGCTGGACACGGAGGAAGTGATCATGGAGCCAACAGGACCTATTCCGACATCGGAAGAATCGCAGAAAAAGACATTACACTTGCCATTACGTTAAAAGTAGGTGCCATGTTAGAAAAAAACAGAGATTTTAAGGTAATTTATACCCGTAAAATAGACGAGTATCCGTCTCTGTCTGACAGAACCAATCTGGCCAACAGAAGCAAAGCAGACCTTTTTATATCCATTCACTGTAACTCATCCCAGAGACCTACAGCGTATGGAACAGAAACGTATGTACAGGGACCTAACCAGAATAATGAAAACCTGGAAGTAGCCAAAAGAGAAAATGACGTAATTTTCCTGGATGAAAAAGATAAGCAGATCTTTGGTTCTTATAATCCGGACTCACCGGAATCATTAATTGCCCTGAAACTTCAGCAAAGTAAATATCTCGAATCAAGTCTTCTTTTGGGAGGATTGGTAGAAGATAATTTTGTGAATAAAGATAAAAGATCATCAAGAGGTGTATTTCAGAAAAACCTTCATGTTCTCCGTATGAATGCCATGCCATCTGTACTGATAGAAACCGGGTTCATCAATCACCCTGAAGAAAGTCACTACATTGCTTCAGATAAGGGGCAGACTGAAATTGCAGAAAGTATCTACAATGCTATTATTGATTATAAAAAGGCGATTGACAGAAAATCCGGTGGTTCTATTGCAACAAGAAAGCCAGAGCCGGAAAAACCTGCAGAGGTTCCTTTGAAAAATGATTTCAGAATTCTATTAATGAGTTCTCCTATGAAATACA
The DNA here is from genome assembly GCF_005503635.1 of Chryseobacterium sp. 2VB. Lineage (NCBI taxonomy): Bacteria > Pseudomonadati > Bacteroidota > Flavobacteriia > Flavobacteriales > Weeksellaceae > Chryseobacterium > Chryseobacterium sp. 2VB. Next base: position 40,973 of record NZ_SCNC01000009.1, on the reverse strand, counting down.
ATGAAAATGATCCTGCCCTGAAAGGCCTGAACTATATTCTTACGCTTAAAGAAAACGGGCAGTACAAGTATTACTATGCTGTCACCAATATGGCTTCGGTAAAAGATATTAATCTTAAAACAGCGAAGGATGCCGGTTTCAGAAATGCGTTTGCCGTAGGATTTATGCCTAACCAGAGAATCAATATGGGATATTATACGATTGAAGTGTATGCAGGTGATAAACTGAACGGCAATTCTTATATCCTCCAGAATTTAAAAGATGTGGAACGAAATAAGGACAACGGTGTATTCTACTACACGTATGGAAAAGTATACACATTGGAAGATGCTGTAAAACTTCAGAAGGAACTTGAAGCTAAAGGTATCAAAAATACGGTGATACAAAAGGTCTACAAATAAATCAAAAAAAATAATTTTGAAGTTTAAAAGTTAATTCCTACTTTTGCAACCTCAAAATTTGGCCTATTCGTCTAGTGGTCAGGACTCAAGATTTTCATTCTTGCAACAGGGGTTCGATTCCCCTATAGGCTACAAAACTACATCAATCAATCCCTGACCAATATAAGGTTCAGGGATTTTTTTATTCCAAAATTCAACGAAATCTCCACGAATTTTAAAAGAACGCTCATACACGCTTTGTACAAGGCGAATTTCGAAAATCTTTTTTGTTCGCTAAAATTTTCCTTTACTTTCTTTAACTTTTGTTATTTACAACTTGAAAACTTCAAGATTTATAAATTTTGGAAACCAAAAAGAGACTGCCTTTGATTAAGACAATCTCTTTATGTTAAGAGTAAACTAAAAATTTTCTTGTTATTACTCAAATTTATCAACTATTTTCCTCTACAAATTTTTTAAAGTCTTGTAAAAACTTAATAAAAACATCATGTTCTAAATCTAAATCCTGTTTTTTAGATTTTTCACCTGCCCTTTGTTTCATGAGGTCTACGAAGAAAACCCCATATTTATTGCTTCGGAAGAAAACATCCTCGTTTTGCCAGTCAAAGGATTCGTCAGGTTCTTTATTTTTGCTGTGTTCCACACCTTCAATTAATTTTTGAATTTTTTGTGGAGTCCAACCCGAATCTCCGAACCTAAACAAAACATTATATTTTTCTTCTTCAGGCATTATTCCAAAAGTAACTATATCTTCTATTACTTCAATGTAAAATTTATATTTCATTTTCTTTTATTTTTAAATAATTGGATAAGCATTCATGATTTTACCCGTATTGTCAACTTCTATTCTAATTTTAAATCCTACTGAAGTTGAACCCTCGTACTTATCAAATAAGTCAGTAGGTGCTTTTATTTTTTTATTAAGCCCTTTAGCTACCGTATTTTCATATACATACGCTATTTCCTCTTGTATTCTTTTAAGATCCCAATTTTTAGGGAACATAGAAGATTCTGCATTTTTCACTAAATAGCCATCTTTGTATTTTATACTGATTTTAGCCTTAAAAGGAACATCATCTGCTAATTGTGCCATAGAATAAATTCCTTCAGGTTCTATTACTTTCTCTACATCAATAATTCCGTCAAGAATAGCTGAACCTCTGTGCCCACCTTGTGAAACCAAAAACTCATCAAGATATTTAAACCCAGAGGGTTGTATACGCTCAAGCAAACTTGTATTAAATTCTCCATCTAAATGATTGAAAAAACCTTTGTCAAATTTACTGAGCCATCTTCCAAAAGCCAATTTACGCAAACCTTCCACATCATCTGTTAATTCATAAAATTTTTTCTTCAAATAATGAGCTAAATTCCCACTTTTTATGGCTTCTACTAACTCTAAAAATTCCTTTTTTAACCATTTCCACAGATCTGCCAATGAATTACCAATTTTCTTACCTATGTTTTTAGAAAAATTTATCGCTTTTCCTAATTTTGCTGATTTTTGAGATACTCTACCAATTTTACCTGCTGCCTGTGCTATCTTCTCAGAGATTTTTCCAGCAAGAGATGCGCCTCCTGTAAAATAGGTGATGATAGCATCCAAAATAAGCTCAAAAGCAATAGCACCTACAAAGTATGCCCAAAAGTAGTCATTAAGTTCTGAAAATTTCTTTTTTAGCATGTCAGTGAATTGTGAAATTTCTTTCCAAATTTTACCATTGCTAAAAATATTTTTAATTCCACTAAGAAACTCTTTTGAGTTTTCAGCAAATAAATCTACAAAATCTTCAATAAACTCTAACTTTTCTTGATGTTTTCTAAGCTCTACAGGGCTGAATTTCTCCATATTTAAAAATGGAAGATTGTCAGTAATCATAGCTAATAACATAATTACTGTTTGAGCCAATGAGATAAGACCGTTAAGTAATCCACATAAAAAAGCATTAATTTTTGCTACTTCCTGATTGATTTTTTCTCCTATAAACGCTCCAATCCCAGAAATGACATCTAAGACATCCTTAAAGAATGATTTGAGTTTATTATATATATTTTTAATGCTTTCAGGGATATTATCTTCTATGAAATTCTTTAAATAGAAGACTACAGCAAAGAAAATATCGTCCGCTATTGTTGGGGTTGCTTTAACAACAGTTGAAACTATTGCCAGGGAAATTTCATCAAAATAATCTACAAAGTCTTTGAGCTTGTTAAATCCTTCACTTGCTATTTCAGAAGCATTCTGCATAGTTTTGTATTCTCTGGCAGAAATAGGAACAGGAATGATGGGCTTATATTTTGCTTCTTGTTTTTGAAATCCGCTTGTACCTACTTTATTTTGATAAGTACTGTACATCGGTAATACAAAATACTTCTCGTAATCATAATTTTCTTCCGTGAATTTCCAAGTTTCAACAGTTTCAATACCTCCTCTAAGCCAATCAGCCAATTGATTATTTAAAGAAAATACCTTTTTAAAGGCTTCGTTCAATTGGGTTTGTTCTGCAATTTCTAAATAGATTGCACCTTTCAAAAGAGTTTCGTTTATCTTTTTATCATCAGCAAGCTCTCTAACAAGATTGTCAAACCCACTTACAGTTATTGATTCTGTTGGAGTTACATATGTGGTATTTTGATTATTACTATAAATTCTGTTAAAGAAGTTTTTGGCATCTTTTCCCATTTTTACCCGACAGGCTGTGCCAAAAAAGTTACTTTTTTTAGCGTCATCTTCTTCATAGAAAACTTTAAATTGTTTCTCTTCTACACCCTCTTTTTCGTACCTATCAAACACTTCAACACCACTCTTACATAGTATGAAAGTATATTTTATGCGATCTGTTACTTTAGTTTCGGGGATTTTATCGAAATCTTCGGGAGGAACAACAAATGTTTCAAAAAACACACTGTTTTTTCCATAAGGGCTGTCAATGTCTCTGCTCAAGACGTAATTTAATCTTTGTATCATATCATTTGAATTTACTATGAGCCAAATGTAGATTCGGGTAACGACAGAACCTGACGTATTATATTTATTTTACTTGAGACTTCACCTCATAATATTGCTATTAGCAATATTTGTATTAAGAATTATTTGAAAAAAGCAATCCCTATATGTTATATGTCACAAAAGCATTATATTTGCAAAAAATTTATCCATAGTTGGTTCTACCAATAGGGTAACACTGATGAAAAATATTATTGATAAATCATTGTTTGTAGTTTTCTGCAGACCATCAAATTTTATATCATGCCGGATTTAAAAATACAAGAAGCGAAATTGCTTTTTAAGAAAATCCACTCTAACCCAAAAAGTTACGATTTACAAATCAATGAAGGCGGGATTACAGGCAGAGATGATAAAATCAGTTTCAGGCTTTACAGGACTGGAGAAAGGGTTGCTTTTGAAGTAACAATTGATGAACTTACTTTCACCAATACCACTGGAGAATGGAATAATGCACTGATCATGCTTGGAAATACGATCAAAAAAATAGAGAAAGAACAAGAAAATTTAAAAATAGAACAGGCAATAAATAAACTCAGAAAGTACCTATCAGAAGAAAATTAAAATTTTTAAAAATAAATTTGGTAGTTTAAAAAAAAGTTTATAGTTTTGCACTCACATTTAAACGATATGGCAAATCATAAATCAGCACTAAAGAGAATCAGACAAAACGAAACTAGAAGACTTCGTAACAGATATTACCACAAGACTGCTAGAACAGCTTTAAAAGCTTTAAGAAATGAAGAGAACAAAGCTGCTGCTACAGAACAATTGCCAAAAGTTATCGCTTTATTGGATAAATTAGCTAAGAAAAATATTATCCACAAAAACAAAGCAGCTAACTTGAAAAGCAAATTAACAAAGCACGTTAATAAATTAGCGTAACAATATAGCTGGCCCGTTCGTCTATCGGTTAGGACCTCAGATTTTCATTCTGGTAAGAGGGGTTCGATTCCCCTACGGGCTACTTACATCTTATAAGACCACTGTAACAACGGTGGTTTTATAAAGATCACTGTAGAAAAAGCTATATTTAAATAAATCTAACCGGCCCGTTCGTCTATCGGTTAGGACCTCAGATTTTCATTCTGGTAAGAGGGGTTCGATTCCCCTACGGGCTACAATAAGAGTTGACACTTATAAAAACAAAAGCTAACACATTACTTCGGTAATGGAAGATAGAGGGCCCGTTCGTCTATCGGTTAGGACCTCAGATTTTCATTCTGGTAAGAGGGGTTCGATTCCCCTACGGGCTACAAAAGGACTTTTTCGAAAGTCCTTTTTTCATTTCTATATATAGATTTCGGGGATTCTTCCCAAGGTTTAAGCTTTCTATAGTTTCATTATACCTACCCTAAGGAACTATGCGATAATTCTTCAGATACAAAAGCCTATCCACAAGACCTCTTGTACAATTTTCACCCCAACAGGAACGTCATATTAAATTTCATTAAAAATATCACCAATAATGGAAATATTTTTTTTACTTCTTCCATTAATCCTTACATTTGAATAAAACTATTCATTTTTAAAATATATAACATGAAATTCAATTTATTTTCGGGAAGCCGATCCTCTTTAAAGGCCGGATTGATAGCTTTATTTTTATTTTCTACCAGCACAATGTCCTTGGCACAAAACAGAATTTATGCACACGCACAAAGCTCCGGAGTATTCGGAGTAGCCTGCCTGGGATGTCATATCGATAATCCCCTTAATGCCGTAGGAGATAACGAAGATGACTACTCAACAATGGTATTGGGAACAGCTCTGTTGGGAGGAATTCAGCAAACCCTGATTTTCCCTGACCTAAGATCTGACACAAGGCTGGTAGTAGGAATCGGAACAGACAACATACCATTATCTGTACAGTTGTTAAGCGGAGTAACGCTTGAAACAATGAATGGAGGTACATCCAATGATGATCGGAGAACAATTGATGTAAGCCTTCTTAAACTGGGCGCAACCCCAAACAGAGGTACAATAGAATTCAAACCTACAAAGCCTTATGATGGGATAAGAATCGGATTAACAGGCGGTGTTCTAAGCCTTGGCGATGGTTTCAGAGTTTATTATGCTTACCAGGATCCATTGATGAATATCATGGCTCACAGTCAGAACGGACAGATTACTCTTGGTGGAAATGTTCCTGTAGAAGGTTCCGAAGTTATCCTGTACAATACTTCAGGAAAGGAAGTATTCCGTTCCAAGCTGACCTCAAATACATTTGAGCCGAAACAGCCGGAAGGTGTTTATATCATGAATGTACAAACGAAAGAAGGTAAAACCTATTCCAAAAAAATTGTAATCAAATAATTTAATTGATTACAGAATAAATGCAGTATACTTTTTTCAAGCTTGCCATATTTTTTACATTCATTTTCAAGCAACTACAAGCATTCACCCCATTAAATAATAATAAATCATTAATTGCAAATATCAATAAATTATTAACAAATCACATAATTATGAAATAAAATAAACAACATAATTATTTTATTTATAAATTTACAAAAAAAACTAAAATCCAAAATTTTCTACATATGAAAACTTATTTATTATTGAGCCAACGCACGATGAAAGCTGCAGTTTTGGCATCATTCCTATTTTTAACCAGCACAATGTCTTTTGCTCAGATCGTAAAAACCTACGCAAGCAGCCAGACCAATCAGGTGCTAGGAGTATGCCTGGGTTGTGGTGTATTGAATCCTCAGAATGCTGTAGGGAGCAACGAGAATGACTATTCTACTCTACAGGTTTCAGTGGGGCTTCTTGCAAGAACAGAACAGACATTGATTTTCCCAACTACCAATATTGCGAACAATACCAATAAACTTGTTCTTGCGATAGGTTCAAACGGAACTCCTCTATCTGCACAGCTATTGGGCGGGGTATCTATTGAAACATTTAATGGAGATGTTTCCAATAACGATTACACAAGTCTTGCCACAAAACTGATCACTCTTGGAAGCGGAGATCCAAGCAAAGGGGAAATAGAGATGACGATGAACATCCCTTTTGACCGCATTAAAATAAATGTGAATTCCGGATTATTGAATATCGGTGGAGAGCTTAGAGTATACTATGCTTACCAGTACAAAGATCCTTTCATCAATTTCATGGCTCACAGCCAGGATGGGCAGTTCACTCTTGACAAAAATGTTTCTGCAGAAGGTTCCGAAGTTACTTTAACCAATACTTCAGGGAAAGAAGTATTCCGTTCCAAGCTGACATCAAATACTTTTGATACCAAACAGCCACAAGGGGTATATATTATGAAACTTCAGACAAAAGAAGGAAAAACATACTCTAAAAAAGTGATTATCAAATAAAGAAGATATACAACAGAATGAACCCGGCAAGCTTTAAAAGCTTGCCGGGTTTTTTATATCATCCCCTATTGATTGGTCAATAAAAACCCCTGACCAAAATTGATCAGGGGTTAAAATAACAAGATTACTATCTGCAATAGTATTAGTTTTTGATTAATTTCTGCTGATATACCGCTTTATCGGTTATAGCTTTTACAATATAAATACCCTTTGGAAGTGCACTTACATTAATCTGACCATTGTTCAGCTGCACATTGATTATTCTGCCCGAAGCATCGTAAAGAGAAACATTCTGAATTTTCTCCTGAGTTTTAATCGTAAGAATATCAGTTACCGGATTCGGATAAATGCTGAATTCCAGTTTCTTCACCTCAGCAGTTGCTAAAGTGGAAGCCGTACTGTTTACTGTAAGTGTTTTTTCAACTAATTTACCGTTTGAGTTAAAGCTGATCACAATATCAGACGTGCCTGAAAAAAGTGGTGTCAGAACCAGCTCATCATTATTGTTAATCACTGCAGAAACCGTGGCAGGGTTGCTGTTTGATTTGATAGATTTCACAACAGATACCGTCATATTGTCTGCATCAGAAACTATTGATTTCAGATCAATTGCCGTTGTATTTCCTGCAGTAACCTGTGAAGGGAAAACATTACTTACAACAGGAACTGAGTTATTGGTAAATACCGTTAACGCAGGGAACCAATAGTAGTCGTTCAGAGTTTTTGTATTGATAAGGGCTCCGGTCATATCATAGGTATGAATCCAGTTTTTCTGGTAGTGTGCTCCATATCCGCTTTCTGTGGTATTCAGAACCAACTCTCCGGTAACAGGGTTTACACGAAGAGCCGCTCCGTACGGAATTTGTTTAAACTGACCTGTTTGTCCTGGAATTGCAGCAAAGTTTTCGTTAAATGTTTTCGTTGTAACATCAAATCTCACAATCTGTGTTCCTGAGCTCCAGCTGCTTATTGAATTGATCCAGTATAAAGCATTTTCTTTGTTACTTGCTGTGAATCTTCCGGCATTCCATGCTCCCCAGTCTCCGATATACTTTGTAGTTGGGATATTGTAGATCTGTGTTGCAAAAGTGGTAGGATTAATGCTGATCAGCTTCTGATCCTGAATTCCCCATACACTTCCGTCTTTAGCCTGAACCACCGAGTAGAACCCTCCTGCAATAGTACTCACTATCGTATCGGTATTAGGATTAATCACTAAAATTCCTACTCCCTGTTTTACGGCAAAAACATATTGAGAAGTACGGATCATATTTCCGATCTGCCCGTTTCCACCTGTTCCGGTAATTAAATTACCAACCTGTAAATTATCAATATTAAAAAGAACGATACCGGTGGAAGTACCGATATATCCTTTATGTTCGTTTACTCCCACAAATGACCTACCATCACCGCCTCCGATGTTATTAAAACCAGCAATTTTCTGCATGGTCTGCGCATTGGCTACAACCAGTCTTCCTCCGGGAGTATATTGAGTATCTCCTCCATCAGCAGCTTGTTTTGAAACAAAATAGAATTTATCTCCGTAGATGGCTCCGTATTGTGTAGTTGCCCCAAAAGCCTGGTTATTGTTTGCATTACTGTAGACACGGTAATTAATCTGGCCGTTATTATCAATGAAGTTTACAGAACCGTTGGTATGACCAAACCATTCTTCGTTCACCATAAAATATCCGTTGGTATAGTTTGTAGAAGCTACATAGGGAGAAACCGGAGTCATGGTAGAAGAAACAGGTGTTTCATTAAATCCTACATTGAAATTCCATAGATCCCAGGAACCATTTTGCAATGTCCGTGAGGAAGCTCCAACACTGGAATATCCGAAATCTGCATCCGCCGGATTCTTTACCCAGTACGCCCAATATCCGTTCACGGTCCAACCTGACTGCCAATGATCGTTCGCAGCATCTACAATGGTGTAGCTGTCGAAATCATAAGCTGTCGTATTGACAAAACCATTGACCGGATATAACGGATAAGTGGTATTTCCGCTTTTGATCAGGGCATTGGTCCCCTGGCCGTTCAGATCAAATCCAATCCCTCCGACTGCTGATCCAAATTGTGTTCCCTGATAAAGCAACGTATATAATCTGTGGTCTGCTTTAGCAATAGCTTTCAGCATGTCTTCTCCGGTAGCACTTCCGTTCCATTTGAATCCCCAAACCATCGCATCAGGATTTTTACCGTCGTTCCACTGTACTACAAAAGCAGCCTGATTGGTTCCCGACCCTACCCAATACTGAATATCAGAAAAACTGATGGCAGTGGTATTAAGATTACTGATCCCTGAAATATCATTTCTGGGCACACCCTGTACTTTTATCTGTGCATTGGATACGCATGCAAACAGAAAAAGCATCATAAAAAGATAAAACTTTTTCATTTTTTATTAATTTAAATAGATTGTATTATTGACTTATTATTTGAAATGCAGATCGTAAGCTCCTGCTACTTCTGTAGAAACTTCACCCAGCCAGCCGGCTTCCTGATTGACTCCTGTATATATTTTCATAAAGTCAACGCCCGGAAGTTTCACGTATTTCCCACTTCTGTCTACCGCCCATGAAATATCAATATTGGAGGCTTCATCATTATTCGGAGCATTGTCTGCATATCCGAACTCATATGATTTTCCTACCCAATAGGATCCGTCCCCGTTCTGATCGTAGAAATTATTTGCCAGTCTTGTTCCAGAAAACCCGTAAGAACTTTCGGTAAACCATAAAGGATAATAGCTTTGCGCATGGAACGTATTTTTTGTTTTAAAGCCCTGATTCCCCAGATTGTCACTCCATTTTATATATTCCACATCGGTCTGCCAGAATTCAGTTCCGGCTACAGGTGTTTTATTTTCGTCAGGCTTAAAATAAGTTATGCTGTAATCTTTTACGGTAGCATTTTTAAAATATTCACTACCTGCAATTTCGTACCATTCATCATTATCCGGCTTTCCGTTTTTATTTCTGTCGTAGGCCACCATAATAATTCCCGGTTCACAGGATCCTGAACGTTGATCCGCGGCATCATTTCCAAAGAATGCATTTCCGAGTATTTTAAAATCACGTCCATTCAGATTGGGAATCGTATGATCAAAACCAAACACTACATATCCCCCATATCCTCCCAGACTGATCATGGTTGAATTACCTCCCACCAAAGATTCATTGGCTTTCTGAAGCATATTCGCGGCAGTATTCCCCGGTAAATATTCCGGAATTTCATTCATAAACTGTCCTACGGCAGGGCGGAACTCCAGTACTTTGGAAATGTATCTGCTATAAGGTGTTTTTTCTTTGGTTACAATTATTTTAGAATGAAAAACCTGCTCGTTTCCTTTATTCCTGATCTTTAAAGTCAGAGGATAAGCATCTGCATTTACACTGATAAATTCAAGTTCTGAGTTTTGGGAAATAATAGAATCGTTGATACTCCAAGTAACCGATCCTGATGCATTGGTAGGAATACTCAAAACCTTTAAACGCTCAATGGTATAGGAATCATCAAGGCCGTTAAAGGTAAATTCGTCTTCATCATCATGTTTACAGGCAATCGCTCCTAAAAGGAAAAAGGAAAAAAGCCCGGTTTTTAAATAAGTAAAGGTATTTCTGTTCATGTCTTAAGATTGGTTATTTGTATAAAAAAGCGAAGTGGGCAGGGATATTTCCGCCTTCCGTTTTCCATTTAAAGTGTCCGTTTTTATCGAAGCAATACACAAATCCCATGGATACATAATTTCTGGCATCTGTCATGTAGATATCTTCTGTGATGGGATTTACGGCAATGCCGTAAGGGGTTTTAATGGCATCTTCATATTCTTTGTCAAAAATTCTGTTGGCGATGATCTGTTCTGTTTTTACATCAATGATTCCAAATGTCTTTTTATAGCTGTGGGTATTGTAGTTGAATTCATTTCCATAGAAATAGAGTTTATCATTCACGATTGTCATTTCACTCACGGAGAGATGGAAATCTTTCTTGACCGTTCCTGTAGCTGCATCTATTAAATAAAGACTGGAAGGAACATTATAATAATCTCCTCTTGAGGTTACATAGAGGTCTCCGTAATTATCTTTTTTAATGTGGTGAAGATTGATGGCAACATTTATTTTTTTAAGTTCTGTAAAAGTATTCAGATCGATGACGGAAACTGTATTGTCATAATCGGGAGCCTTATATCCTCCGGAATTGGCAACAAATAAGGTATTTCCCACAATTTCCATTTCTTCGGGCTGATATCCTACCACTACCTCACGCTGAATGGAAAGAGAAGTGGTATCAATTTCCAATACTTTCCCTTTCGGTGCTTTCGGGTTAATCGCAACAGGTCCGGCGTAGCTGCTGGCATAAGCTTTTCCGTTTTTGAAAGCAAGGTATCGGCAGTTTTGTAATGGAATAGAAGTAATACGTTTGGCCGTTTTGGCATCAAGAACTTCAATTTTATTGGAAACATTGACTACGATATAAAGTTTGCTTCCGTACACTTTGATATCATTTCCTACATCTCCCAACTCTTTTACCACATTGGGATTAATTTCTGCATAAATATTTCTAAAATAAGTTCCCTTGGTGTAATCAAAAAAATCAAGGGTACATTTATTACTCCCCATATTCCCTTCATTGAGCATGTAGAAGCCTTTTATTGCTGTATTTTCTGAAGGAAGCCCTTCTACCACTTCCTGGCGGACAATAATTTCATCTGTACGGCATGAAGTAATAAAAGCTAATACAAGAAATAAAAAATAAAAGTTTAATTTTCTCATAGGGTGAAGTTTAGAATAAGTTTAAAGTTTCTTCCGGGCATCGGATAATTGAGGACAACATCATAGTATTGATTGAAAATATTATTCATCTCAAGGCTTATTTTAAACTGATGATTCGCCCAGTTGAATTTTTTCTGAACAGACAAATCGTGAGTATACCAGGGCTGCACATAATTGTATTGAATGTTATCCTGATTCACATCATATCTTTCTCCTACATACATCGCACTGTAATTGAAACTCCAGTCTTTATAATCCGCCAGCAGACTGAAAGATCCACTATGCCATGGGGTATAAGGAATCTGATTGCGGTAGAAAGTATCTTCAGGATCACTGATATCTTTTGCACTTTGGTATGTATAAGAAAGCAAAGGTCGGAGGGTTACTTTTCCAAGCTGCATTTCAGTCTGCACATTCACATCTGCACCAATGATTTCAACCAATCCAAGATTCATCATCAGCCAGCGGAACATGCTTCCGTTCGGAGCTGCCACAATTTTATCCTGTACTTTATTGTAGTAACCGTCTACTTTAGCATAAAATGTTTTAAGGAAACGGTTGTTATAATTCTTCTGATAAGTAAATCCTACATCATATTGATTGGTGAATTCCGGTTTCAGGTAGGTATTTCCGATATTGGTATAATACAAATCATTGAAGGTTGGAAGTCTGAAAATTCTTTTATAGAAAGCCCTTAGAGTAAGCTCCGGAATTTTTTCCGGCTGATAGCTCATAAACACCGCAGGTGTCCACTCTCTGGCATCTCCCGGTCTTTTATTTTTTCTTACTTCTTCAAAAGTAAAGGTTCCTAAAAGGCTTCCCATAATTTTGAATCTGTTCAACTGATAGGTTGTTGCTAATGCGACCAATGTAGTGTAGCGGGTAGGATAAGAAAAGTTATCCAGATTCGCGTCCAGATTATTGTACTGAAAATCTCCACTCAGGCTGACATCCCAATTGGGAGTGATTGAGTAAATATTGGAAGAGGAAAGATAAAGTTCCCTTTGGATATAGGTGTTATCGGTATAAATAATAGACTGCGAACGAACTGTGTCCATGAAATGGGTATAATCGTAAGCAAATTTTGCTTTAAGCTGTGTTTCAAATTTCGGGAACAGTTTTTTTCTCAGATTGGCCTGTACGAAATAATTTTCATCTGAAAGTCTCGCTCCTCTTCCGCCAAAGCGACCATTCACAATGGGAGCCGGCATTCCACGATCTGAAATATAACCATACCCTCTGATATTCCAGCTTCCATTATTTAAAGTTCCGTTGAAAGAAGTTTCAAACCGTTTTGCTTTGATATCTGAGTCCTGTCTTTTAGCGATGGTATCGTACGCCTGCTGCCCATCAGGATATTTCTTCGCGTACCGGAACCTGTAAATTCCGTCACTCTGCATAAATTCTCCGCTGAAGCTGGCAGAAATCTTGTCTGAAATTTTCTGTTCCAACCGGAATGAAGGATTAAAGAGATCAATAGATGCACTTTTTGCTCTTATCACCAAATTGGTTTTTCTTGGTCCTTTAAATATGGGTGTTTTAGGCTGTAAATAGATAGACCCCGAAGAGCCAAAGTCCTTTGCTGGCTGAAAAATTTCACTTTTCTGTCCGTTATACAACGATATTTCTTCCAGATCATCCAAAGAGTACCTCCCCAGATCTACCAGTCCGTTTTGAGCATTTCCTAATTGAATTCCATCATAAAAAACCCCTACATGCTGGCTTCCCATGCTTCGGATGTTGATGGTTTTCAAACCACCCAATCCTCCGTAATCTTTAATCTGAACGCCTGAAAAATACCGTAGTGCATCTGCAACAGAATGGCTGTTCAGTCTTTCCAGCTGTTCTCCCTGCAGGGTTTGTGCCGGAAGGATTTCTTTAAAATTCTTTTTATAAAGGTTGATTCCTTTAATGGTCTCTTCCTGAAGACTGTCTTTTTTCTTGGTTTGGGAAAACAAAAGTTGAGATGTGATCACCAATATTGTGAAAACAGCTTTATGAATTGCAGAAGTAGTTAGTTTTGCCGCCATTAGCTCATTTAAGGTAATGAAGACGCTAATGGGTATAAGAATACAACGACAAAGCACAGCGGTCACTGCACAGAATCATTGATGTCCTAAGCTTTATTCCACGAAAGCGTCAAACGATTATTGTCTGGCAGGTCTTCTGACTTACTCCATTTTTGAAATCCTTCCCATTAAAAAATAGTGGATATATTCTTCAAAAACTTTGGTGCGGAGCTTACAGCAGCGGGTCTGTCCCGGATTTTCACCGGATTCCCTTTTAAGAGCTTTTTACGGCTCACCAAATTCCGGCAAAGATAAATAATTATTCCTAATCCCCAACTAAAATCATGATTTATAAACAATTAAAGCTCCCGAAGGAGCTTTAACATGATTTCAACAAGGGTTTCTTTTTAAATTCCAATATTCAGAAAAATACTGAATCTTGATTTGGCTTCAATATCTCCTCCCGCCAGGCGCGTGTACATGGGAAGCATGACTTCACTTCCCAGGCTCAGCTTTTTATAAGAGGCTTCAAAACCTAATTTTCCGTACAAAGCACTTCCTGCAGTGTTCGGCAATGCTTCATCAAACTGTTTATTCTGAGCATAAACTTCTCCCTGAACTCCAGTTTTTACAGAGAATATAGATTTTTCATTTCCTGCAACCTGATAAAAACCTGTTGCTGCATAGTTCCATTGGTTTCCAAAACGGTAATTTTTCCTGTTCTCTGTTTTAATGGTATAATCTGTATTCACCAGTACGGCTACTTTATTTTTCTGAAACTTATAATTCAAAGCCGCCTGATAATCCCAGCTTCCGGTTCCCAGCTGAAAGCTTGGGTTGACACCGGATGCTCCTTTTTCATCAAACTTCCCTAGTGGAATTTTCACTCCCAGCCCTCCGCTCAGATAATGGAAATTATCTTTGGAACTCATCAACTGGTAAATTCCCATCAGGTTTAAATCTCCTATTCCATTGATTCTGACATCTCCCTGCATGGTTTTCTTTTTATGAAAATGGAATGGAAGGCTCGCATAAACACTCAGTTTTTTAGTCAGTGGAATTTTCCCCCAAAGTTGCAGCGTATTGAAATACTGATCCTGGGTAAGATCTTTTACAAATAAGTTCTCTTTCGCTTTATAATGCTGCGCAAAGTATTTGATCCCGATAAACTGCGGATTCAGTAAAGATTCAAAGCCGGAAGATCCGTTTCCTGCTGCACAGCCGCAAGCATCACAGTCATCATCAAAATCGAATCTGTTAAGCGTTTCGGGAGCAATATAAGCACTGTCTCTGATGGTTTTTGCCTGATACTGACTAAACACGATCAAACTTACTATCAATATAATCTTCTTCATGTTTTTTATAAATTATTCTGCAAATTTTGGATTGGATATAAAACTTTTATCCGATAATGTTTTCAGGAACGCAATGATCGATTGTTTTTCCTGGCTGTTCATAGCAATTCCTATGTGACCATTCTGTTTAAGCTGAGGATCAAGATTGGCATTATCTTCCACCTGATCCGAATAGAAATTAAGTACCGCTTCTAAGGTGTAAAATCTTCCGTCATGCATATAAGGTGCGGTATATTCCACATTTCTTAAACTGGGAACACGGAATTTCATCCAGTCGACCTGGTTAAGAGTAACTCTGTATCGTCCCGCATCTTTGAACTCCGTATTGTAATAGAGTCCTGTATTTCTGAAACTCTCATCGGTAAACAGTTCTCCGCTATGACAGGAAGCACATTTCTGCCCGAATAAGGCCATCCCTTGAGCTTCTGTTGAAGTCAACTGTTCTTTTCCCAGTCTGAATCTGTCATATTTTGAATCTGCAGAAATTAAAGAAGCCATAAACTGCGACAATGCTTTCAGAATTCTCTCTCCTGTAATGGTTTCGTCTCCATAAGCTTCTCTGAACAGTTTTTTATATTTCTGATCATCTTTTATTTTCGAAATAGCTTCCGGTATGGAACTGTCCATTTCATTTACGTCAGTAATCGGGCTGATGGGCTGCTCATTCAGATTGTGAATCACTCCGTCCCACATATATCTTTTCAAAAAAGCCATATTCTGGATGGGCGGTGCATTCCTGATTCCGATTCTGTCGTCTACCCCATGGCTCACCGTATGACCATGATGGGTAAAAGCATTTTCCTGGATATGACAGAAACCACATGAAATGGTATTATTTCTTGAAAGTCTGCCCTCATAGAATAATTTCCGTCCCAGCTCCACTCCGTTTTTGGTCACCGGATTGATGGATGTATCAAAAGTCATTTTCGGAAAATAAGAAGGAAACCGGAGATTATAGGCTTCATCCTTTTCCAGTGGCTGAATCACCTCATCAGAACATGAAATGAAGCTTAAGACCAATACAAGAAGAACGAGTATCGTTTTAATAAAAAAATTAATCATTGTGAACATGGTCTACTTTAAACATTTTTGTAAGATTGTTGGTAACGTCTACCAAGTGCTGGTTGGACCCCATCAGCATATCATTGGATGTGGTAAGAGTCAGTGCCTTATCTCCGCTCAGAAATTGGTTCAGGTCTGCAAGAATGTGAACAGAAGGACGGATTTGTCCTGTTACTCTGGCCGTTGTTGGAAGATTCAATGTAATTTCGCGATAAAGATCAGGTGTATTGTTGGCTGCAGTATTTCCCATATTTCCGGTGTGATTCATAAATTCTTTTGAAGGTGTATCATTTCCATATTTTCCTTCCAGTTTTACAAATACATAACCAGCAGCCCATGACCAGGACATTCCCTTCTGCTTGGCTTTTGTCCAGAATTCAGCTTGTCCGTCCTGTCCCAGCAAATAGGCTTTCTGGCTGACACCCAATCCGAATCTTATTTTTTTGTAATTGTTTTTCGGAACGCCATCCAGATTAAGATAAACAATTCCGGCTACAGCATCTGCCTGATCTACGATAAAAGCTCCTTTGTCAGGATTATTTTCGTTGTATTTAAATTCGTTTCCGTTTTCATCTATCAATGTGATATTACTGATGACGTATTTCAAAGCAGAAAAGTTATGTTTCTGTCCGTTAGCAGAAGTCTGAAACGTCTGATTTAGAACGATATCTCCCACATTGTTAAATCCGTTTTCAAATTTGATCTGAAGTTTTCCAGGCGTAGTATCCTGTGGGTTATCATCATCCCTGCTGCTTTCGCAGGCTGTAAAAGAGAATACAGTAAAGGCAATAAAGAATAGTGATAAAAATTGAGAAATTTTCATTGTTGATTTTTTAAGTTAAATTAATTTGAATGGCTGTAACAGCATTGTTTTTTTACCACAAAAGGCACAAAAGCTCTTACACTTAAGTTTATTAAGTGATACATATTATGTTCAGAGGAGCACTTAAGCTTTTTAAAATCTTTGATTTTTAATTGAGTAAGCTTTTGTGACTTTTTTGGTTGAATAGTGATCGTTTAACTTAAAAAACAGGTGGTTTGAAAATATGGGTAAGAAACGGGAAAGAATAGGCTGTTTCGTAGGTAAAATTGAAATTGAAAAACGAAATTTTTCCAGTAGTGTTGATCTCTGTAGTCTCCGGCAGAATATAGGTATCCAGAACTTTCTGCCCAGAGTTTTTGAGTTTCTGAAAAGGTGAAGATTCTGAATCATTGGCTTTGGCGAGCTCTTTACTCAGGTAACATTTTCCGTTACAGTGAACCTCCGGCCTGGTTTTATTGATACAGAGAACTTTAACAATATAATCATAATTTACAGCATACTCTACCATAGGTACTAAAGGTCTTAGCACCATATAGAAGGTAAAAAGTATGCTGTACAATATTTTCATCAGATTATTTCTTGCTTATCGCTTCGTCATATCTTCTGCTGATTTCTTTCCAGTTCGTAACATTCCAGATGGCGGTAAGATAATCTGCTCTTTTATTCTGATATTTTAAATAATAAGCGTGCTCCCAAACATCAATGCCGAATATTGGAGTTCCCTTTTCTTCTACAACATCCATCAAAGGATTGTCCTGATTAGGAGTAGAGGAAACAAACAGTTTTCCATCTTTCCCTACAGAAAGCCAGGCCCATCCTGAACCAAAACGGTCTGCACCTGCCTTAGACATTTTTTCCTTAAAAGCATCCATACTTCCGAAAGTTTCAGTGATAGCTTTTGCTAATTTTGCTGAAGGCTGTGTATTTTTCTGAGGTGTAAGGACCGTCCAGAACAATTCGTGGTTGTAGTGTCCTCCTGCATTATTTCTTACTGCAGCAGGTAATTTTGAAACATTGGAAAGAATCTGAAACAAAGTTTCTTTTTCCTGTAGAGTTCCGGCAATCGCTTTATTCAAGTTAGCAGCATATGCTGCACCGTGTTTTGAATAATGAATTTCCATCGTTTGGGCATCAATATTTCCTTCCAAAGCATTATAAGCATACGGCAGAGGCGTCTGCTTAAACTGGGCCAGTGCAAACTGAGCTGCGAAAACTGCACTTAAAGCAGCTATTTTCATAATCTTCATAACTTTTTTGTTTATGGTTGAACAATGTTTTCTTGTTAAGCGGGAGGATGGGTGATGGAAGCTGGAAGTAATTAATGTTATAGCCTAACTTTTTCAACTTCTATCTCCTTTTACAGCCATCTCAAAAAACTGCTAGAGCTTCATCGTCTGGAATAACTTCCAGCTTCAGACATCCGGCTCCCATCTTCCCTATTTCAATAATTTCTTAATATCCTCAATAAGAATTTCTCTGTCCGGGTGATACTTTCCTGTCAGCATTGGTGTTTTACCTTCCGGATCTGCGTAATTCAATCCTGAGTAATACAGAATAGGCATATTTTCCTTGTTATATCTGCATCGGATATTTCCTTCCTGATCTACCAGCGCAATCATTCCGCTGTGGTTCAGGCTTTCTCCTTCATCTTCTTTGTCACCCACATAAATATTAAACTGATCAGCGAGATTTCCAATATAGGCACGATCTCCGGTCAGGAAATGCCAGTTGGGAGATTTTGCACCAATTCTTTGGGCATGTTCTTTCAAAGCTTCAGGCGTGTCATTTTCCGGATCAATACTGATGGAGATAATGCCGAAGTTGGGATCATTAATCTGGTTTTGGATTGCCTTCATATTGGTATTCATCACCGGGCATATCGTAGGACATTTGCTGAAGAAAAATTCTACGAGATATACCTTTCCCAGCATATCTTTATTGGTAACTTTTTTACTGTTCTGATCTGTAAGTTCAAAATCCGGAACTTTCATGACAGTATAAAGATTCTTTTTAAAATATCCCATTCCTACCCCGATTCCCAGAAAAAGCAATGCAAATACCGCAATGGGTATGATCACTTTACTTTTATTTGCGGTCTTTTTATTTTTGGGCATATTTCTCAGGATTTTTTTTGAATTCATCTTTGCAGTACACACTGCAAAAACCGTACGTTTTATTTTTATATACCGCAGTATCTTGAGTAGATCCGGCAGTTTTCATGTGGCAGATAGGGTCTTCTTCATTCACTACCTGTACATTTTCTATTTTCTTTCCGGAGGTATCCATGTGGCTTGCATGCTTTACCTTAGGCGTTTCTTTCGCACACGACAGCAATGATATCGACAGCATAGCAGCCGAAATAATGAGAGATTTCATTGTAATGTTAAATTGAATTAATACTATTAAATAAGTTATGGTACAATCTAAGTCGGAAAAGCACAACATTTCTTAAGAATAACTGATGCATCCTTTATACTTACAACAGTTAATTTTAACTGCAGAATGTTTCTTTAACGGCCTATTAATGAAGATTTTAAAAACCTCCATTTATTAAACTAAAAATATAGTTTAAAATAAAACTAAACTAACGGAGGATGGAATATCCTTGAAAAGTATTCTGAAGAATGAGAATTAAAGTAGCTTGAGTCCGGAGCTTTAGTAAATAATTCTGAGTTCAGCTGTGACGAAAATGAAAGAATATCATGAGAAATAAAAACATCTAATCCCGCAATCTTTATAGTTTGGGAACTATTGGACTGCTTTTCTGTTTTTGCCAGTTCTTTTTCCACATAGCATTTTCCCTTACAGGTGGATTGTGGTACATTCCTTTTCTCACAAAGGTTTTTTACAATATAATCATAGTTCACTGCATAGTTTGCCAATGGCAAAACAGGGCGTAATGCAATGGTAAAAATGACGAATATGGAAATAAATAACCTCAACGATTTTTTCTCTGTTACAAATATACTACTTCAAAACTGTTTTATATTCCATTTATGATGAATGTCATTGGAAAGTTGAGCTGTTACCGTTAAAATTTACAAAACTGTGGCTGTTGCTAACATCATATTATCCCGAAATTTGAATACAATTTAGTTCTTTATATACAATTTAATCTTGTTAATAAAAACTCTGCCGATGTATTTGGCAGAGTTTTTTATTTTTTTAATGTCTTGTTTTTGTTGGAAACGCAAAGACGCAAGTTTTTTCAATGTTTACTGTTTTTAAGGCGCCAGGATTTTATCTCCGATAAAATTTAATACGGCTAATAATAAGATTGAATAAAGCTGATCATTCAGAAGTAACTTTGCTGAAAATCTTTGATTTTCTTGCGTCCTAAAAAAACACTACAATTTTTATCTTCTTTGCACCTTTGCGTTTCTCCAACAAAAACCTATTCCCTCTTCTAAATTAAGTTTTGGCGTGATGCAATGTTGGAAGCGCAAAGACGCAAGTTTTTTTAAATGCTTACTATTTTAAGGCGCAAAGATTTTATGTCGGATAAAGTTTAAAAACAAAAGCCCTGCTGAAAAATTCAGCAGAGCTTTATTCAATATAATTGAGTTGTGTTTATTATTTGCTTGTTAAAATTTCATTCTTTGGATTCTCACCGCATTTAAAATAGCCAGCAATGCTACTCCTACATCGGCAAACACAGCTTCCCACATGGTTGCCAATCCACCGGCTCCCAGGATGAGAACAACAGCTTTTACAGCAAAGGCAAGGACAATATTCTGCCAAACGATCTTTTTAGTTTGTTTTCCGATATTGATGGCCATCGGGATTTTACTTGGTTTATCATCCTGAATCACTACATCTGCAGTTTCAATGGTGGCATCACTTCCCAAGCCTCCCATCGCAATTCCTACATCGCTTAAAGCCACTACAGGCGCATCATTCACTCCGTCTCCTACGAAAGCTACAGTCTGGTTTTTAGCTTTGATTTCTTTCACCTTGTTTACTTTGTCTTCAGGCAACAGATCTCCGAATGCATTGTCGATACCCAATTGATCTGCTACATATTTCACAACGGTACTTTTATCACCACTCAGCATCGTAGCCTTTACATTCATTTTATGCAGGTTGTCTACGGTTTCTTTAGCATCTTCTTTGATGCTGTCTGCAATCGTGATATAGCCTGCAAACTTTTTATCATAGGCCACCGCAATCACCGTGTAGACAATATTGGAGTGGTTAAGATCATAACGGATGTTGAACTTATCCATCAGCTTAAAGTTCCCAACCAGAAGTTCTTTTCCGTTAACCGTAGCTTTCAATCCGTGACCTGCAATTTCTTCTACATTTTCTAAGGGATTATTATGATTTATTTCTCCTACATAATTGTGGATTGCTGTTGCCACCGGATGAGTACTTTTACTTTCGAGAACATTGACCAGCTGAAGGATTTCTTCTTTGTTAAATTCAGGGCTTATGCTTACTTCCTGAACTTTGAATACGCCTTCTGTCATGGTCCCGGTTTTATCCATCACCACATTCTGAATCTCTGCAATACTGTCTAAGAAATTACTTCCTTTGAACAGAATTCCGTTTCTACTTGCTGCCCCAATTCCTCCGAAATACCCTAACGGAATTGAGATAACAAGGGCACAAGGGCAGGAAATCACAAGGAATATCAATGCTCTGTACAGCCAGTCTCTGAACTGGTAATCGCTCACAAAGAAATAAGGCAGTAAACAGATTCCAATGGCAAGAAATACCACGATGGGCGTGTATACTTTCGCAAATTTTCTGATGAACAATTCTGTAGGGGCTTTTTGGGCCGTAGCATTCTGAACAAGTTCCAGAATTTTGCTCAGTTTACTGTCTTCATATGCGGTATTTACTTTTACCAGAGCAATACTGTTCATATTGATCATTCCGGCAAGGACTATTTCTCCTTTATTTTTGGTATCGGGTTTACTTTCTCCCGTTAAAGCTGCTGTGTTGAATGAAGCCGAATCTGAAAGCAATTCCCCATCCAGTGCCAGTTTTTCACCGGGTTTCAGCTGTATGACGTCTCCAATTTTAGCTTCTTTGGCCTTCATAGCCTTGGGCTGATTATTTTCCATAACCGTTACCTCGTCAGGACGCTGATCCAATAATGCTTTTATATTTCCTTTGGCTCTGGTAACTGCCATAGACTGGAATACTTCTCCTACGGCATAAAACAGCATTACCGCTACTCCTTCAGGATATTCTCCGATGGCAAAAGCACCAATGGTTGCAATGCTCATCAGAAAGAATTCTGAAAACACATCTCCCTTAATGATACTTTTATAAGCATCTTTCAATACCGGAAATCCTACAGGAATATAAGCTGCCAGGAACCATACCAACCGTACCCAGCCTGTAAACCATGCAGGTTTTATATAGTTATCAAAGGCAATTCCCAATAATAAGATGATAAATGATATTATGGCAGGAAGAAACATCTGGAAGACCGTCTGATCTCCTGAGTCGTGAGAGTGATCATGCCCATCGTGGTCATGTCCGTCTCCTTCTGCGTGATGATGTTGGTGTCCTTTTGTATCTGGTTTTTCCGGGGTTGTACTACAGCATTTTTCCATAACTGAATATTTTTATACAAATGTAAAGATGAGACTGATGCAATGCTATTGCAAACTTTCAAGACAGTTTTCGCAGATTCCTTTGGCAAAGAGTCTTATTTCGTCAATCCTGAAATTGGTCTGGATATTTTCAGGGAAGGAAATATCTTCTTTGCAGGTGGTTTGCTTGCATATTTTACAGTAAAAATGCAGATGCCAGTCTTTGTGTGTTTTTTCATCACAATCATCTTCGCAAAGTTTGTATTTCGTGGTTGTATTTTCCTGAATGCTGTGAACAATTCCTTTTTCTTCAAAGGTTTTCAATGTTCTGTAGATGGTGATTCTGTCAGCATTATCAAAATGATTTTCTATTTCAGAAAGGGATAGAGCCGCTTCCTGAGAGCTTAAAAAATCATATACCAAAATCCTCATACTGGTGGGTTTGGTATTTTTATCAATGAGTTTGTGTTCTATATCTTTTTTCATTGTACGCATTTAATGGTTACAGATGAACTTCATTTTCTTCATAGCCTTCTTCTTCGATCTGAAAAGTGGTATGACTGATTTTAAAATTATTCACAGTAGCATCAGTCAATGTTTTTAATAATTGGCTTTGAGGATGTCCATTCTCTTTTACAACGTGTGCGCTCATCGCATTCACACTGGATGTTAGTGACCATACGTGCAGATCATGAACATCTTTCACTCCGGGAGTTTTCTCCAATGATTGACGAAGTTCCCGGATATCCACATCTTTTGGAGTTCCTTCCAGCAGAACATTAATGGCTTCTTTCAAAAGTCTCCATGTTCTTGGAAAGATCAACAGCCCGATGGCTGCTGAAATCAACGGATCGGCATAGTACCAGCCTGTGGTCAGCATAATTACTCCTGCGATCATGACTCCTACAGAAGTAAGCATATCTGAAAGAACTTCAAAGTATGCACCTTTCATATTGAGACTGCCTTCTGAATCTTTTCTTAAAATCATCATTCCGACAATATTAACGATCAATCCGATTCCGGCTACAATCAGCATGGATTTACTTTGTACTTCCGGCGGGTTCTGAAAACGCTGATAGGCTTCAAACAAAACATAGATTGAAATTCCCAGTAAAACCACAGCATTTACTACTGCTGCCAGTATTTCTGTTCTATAATAACCGTATGTTCTGGATGGATCTGCTTTTCTTTCTCCTATTTTAATGGCAATAAATGCCAGCAATAATCCTACCACGTCGGTCAGCATATGGGCTGCATCCGCTAATAGTGCAAGACTATTGGTGATGATCCCTCCTATTACCTCGGCAATGAGATAGGTTCCGCTAAGGCAGAGAACAATCAGGAGGTTCTTTTTGTGTCTGCTTCCTGCAGAAACGGTTTGTGTTGGTGTGCTTTCCATATTGGGTATGGTTTAATTACATTTCATAATAAGATGTATTCTCTTTTTTGGGTGGAACATTCTGCTCACCAATCATCTGTCTGATATTGATTTCTATGGTCTGCGCCAGAGAAGTCATTGGAGTATCTACAGGACCATTTTCAAACGGATCCTGCATGATGATAGATGTTTTTTCAATGGCAATGAATGTCACCGGAACCAGGAAAGTAATGGCAATTTCTACCAACAGCTGTGAATCATCAAGCCCAAACGGAAGAATGGCTGCAAAAACATAGATCAGAATATGAACCAAAACACTGTAAGAACGTGGAAAAACGGTATTCTTCAGTCTTTCGCATTTTCCCATACTGTCGCAGAGTCTTGTGATGATATCATTCAGCTGCATTTGCTGGAAATCCGTCAATCCTTTGGATACTGCCATTTCTTTCAGCTGTCTTGAATGTTCATCCAGAATAGCATTGGGAATATTGACAGCTTTGATCTGATGTTGATTCAGGTATTGCTGAACTTTTTCAGAAAAAGGTAACCTTCTCAAAGATTCTCCAAGGGCATAGGTCCAGATGATCTGTCTTTCGGCAAACTCTTTTATTGCTTTGTCTTCTCCTGCCGGCATAAACTGAATGATCAGTCTCACAAAAGTTCTGGAATCGTTGACAACAGCACCCCAAACTGTTCTTGCCTCCCACCATCTTTCGTAGGATTGGGAGGTACGGAATGCCAACAGTAATGACACCGCAGTTCCCAGCAATGCAGGGATATTTAAGGGCAGTGATATTTTGCGAAACCATGGTAATTCGTCCAGAAGACCAATAGCAATGGCAAATATTCCGATGAAAAGAATTTGGGTTTTTATTTCACGGATGAAATACCAGACTGATATTTTTTTGTTTAGTAACATAATCAGGTCATTTATTAAAAATTCGGTGAGATACTCTTTATTTTTTTCTGCCGTTTCTATTCAATAAAAATTCCGTAAACAGCTCTAATATAAGGATAAAAAACGATATTTTAGGGTTCCGGCTGCTTTCATTAATGTTCGTGTTCTCCGGAATTCACCAGTTTGGCATTCACGAAAAAGGCTCCTTTCACTACAATCTTTGCATTGTCAGGAATATTTCCAACCGGAGTTATCGCGGTATAGCCCATATCCGACGTTCCTTTCACTACTTCTATTTTCTCAAAGTTTAAGGTTTTCGGATGTGGTTTTCCTTTTTCTTCATGTTCTTCTTCCGCTTTTTTATCGGTCTGAATAAACACGTAATATTTCCCATCTGCTTCTACAATGGCTTCTGTAGGTACTGCCGGGGTTGTGCTTTTATCAAGGCTGACAATTCCGGTGATATTCATTCCGTCAATCAGACCGGATTTGTTTCCAATTACTTCGCAATGCATAGAGATGGTTTTACTTTCGTTTTCAAAAGAAGATCCTATGCTGTAAATTCTTGCATCGTATTCAGTTTCCGGATTGTTGGTCAGTTTAAAATGAACAATCTGCCCTACTCTCATTTTAGGAAGATCTTTTTCAAACACCTGAAGATCGAGATGAATAGAACCGTTATCAATCACTGTAGCAACGGGAGAAGAAATATCTACATAACTTCCGATCTGTGCTGTAATACTGCTGATTGTTCCGCTGATGGGCGCTGTGATCACCAAACCGGATTTCATGTTTCCATTGCTTACTTTTCCCGGGCTTATTCCCATCATCTGAAGCTGTTTCAAAAGAGACGCTCTTTTTGTTCTTAAGGTTTTAAGCTCAGCATCAGCACTCTGAAGATTTTTCTTTGCGCCTGCATCATTATCAAAAAGCTCTCTCTGTCTTCTGTATTCCTGTTCTGCATAGGTAATTCGGCTATTGGTAGTCAGATAATCTTCCTGAAGCTGGATATATTCCGGATTGGCAATGGTGGCAATGACCTGCCCCTTTTTCACAATACTTCCTACCTGAATATTGATGGTTTTGATGATTCCTCCATACAGGGAAGTGATGGTTGCTTTATTACTATTGGGAACGCTCAGTAAACCGTTAGCTTTTATCGTTGATGTCAACTCTTTCATTTCTACAGTTCCCAAAGCAACGCCTACAGATTTCATCTGATCCTCCGTAAGAGAAGCTATGGTTTGAGGTCCCTCGTCATGTCCTTTTTCCGATTGTTCGGTTTTAACATCTGTCTTTTCCGTTGCCTTTTCCTGTTTTCCGCAGCTTATGATGGAAAGAGCCGTGACTGTAAGATATATGATATTGTGTTTTAGTTTCATGTTATTTATTGATGATTGAATTAATAGTAACGACAGATTGGTTCACCTGCTGGATGGATTCCAGATATTTCAACTGGATATTTGTGGCAGTCTGTAGGGCAAAAAGATATTCCACATAGGAAATTTCTCCTGTTTTATATCCTAGCTGAGCTGCTTTTACAATTTTCTCTGCGTTAGGCAATGCCTGGCTTGTATAGTAATCATACTGCTGTAAATCCTGCTGATACTGGCTGAAGGCATTTTCCAACTGAGCAGAAAGCTGTTTCTGCTGCATTTTAGCATTGGTTTCAGCGACCTGTTTTTCATATTCGAGCGCCTGAATTCTTGCTTTCGTCGCTCCAAATGTTAACGGTATTGCTACTCCTACTGTTGCTGACTGAAAACGTTTTCCTGAATTATAAAAATTCTCCTGTCCGTTAATGGTATGCAGACCTATCAAAGACTGGTTGGTATATCCTAAACTGAAATCTGGCAGCCCAAGTGATTTTTCAACTTTTTTATTTTTTTCGGCGATTTCCATTTCCTGATAAAAAGCTTTTACCGTAGGATTGTTGGCAACTACCGCACTATCGAGTACATTTTCTGCTTTCAAAGGAATATAGTCTTTATTAAACGGAACTTCAATATCTTCCGAAGTGTTCATAAGAGTTTTTAAATTCTTATAGGCATTATTCAGATAGACTTCATTTTGTCTGAGCAAAAGATCAATTTCCCCTTTCTGGGTTTCTGCAGTACTGATCTCAATTTTCTTGATATCACCTGCTTTAAATCTTACGGTTGCAATTCTGATGAATTCCTCATAATATTGATCCAGGCTGGTCAGCTGGGCCTTGTTATACTGAAGGTATTCAATCTGGTAATAGTAGGTACGCACCTGTTTTATCAACTCATTGACTGTAATCTCCTTATCAATCTGCTTGCTTTTAATATTTTCATTAATTAAATCTTTTCTTGCTTTAAAAAGTGTCGGAAAAGGAATACTCTGTGAGATCGCAAACGATTGGTCAAACTTTGGGCTGTTGTACTGACCAAGCTGTGCTTCAAAGCTCAATTTCGGAAGTTCTTTTGCAGTTGCCCTTAGTGCTTCGGCAGATTTAATACTTAGGTCTTTTGACTGCAGGGTTAAATTATTGTTCACTGCCTGCTCTACCGCCTGTTCTACGGAAATTGGTCTGGACTGTGCGTTAAAAGTCTGTGCCACCATCATAAATCCTACCACCAAAACGGCAGTAATAATTCCCGTATTATTATTCTTTCTTTTCAAAATCTTTGTGTTAAAAATAATGTACAGCATCGGCAAAACGAATAATGTTAGGAATGTTGCAGTTACCAAACCACCAATCACTACTGTCGCTAAAGGTTTCTGTACCTCAGCTCCGGCTCCGGTGGAAATAGCCATTGGTAAAAATCCTAGTGAAGCTACAGTAGCCGTCATCAATACAGGCCTTAATCTGGTTTTTGTTCCTTCAAATACTCTTTTCAGAATATCCGTTTCGCCTTCTTTTTCTAACTGATTGAATGTTCCGATCAAAACAATTCCGTTAAGAACTGCTACTCCAAAAAGGGCAATAAATCCAATTCCGGCACTGATACTGAAAGGCATATCTCTTACCAGAAGGGCAAATACACCACCAATCGCACTCATAGGAATAGCTGTAAAGATCAATGCAGCCTGCTTGAATGAGCGGAAAGTAAAATACAGAAGCATAAAAATCAGAAGTAATGATACCGGAACAGCGATCATCAGACGTTGGCTTGCTTCCTGCAGGTTTTCAAACTGACCTCCGTAGGTAAAGTAGTATCCTGAAGGCAGTTTCACTTTCTCCAGTTTTGCCTGAATATCTTTCACTACACTTTCCACGTCACGGTCTTTCACGTTGAAGCCAATAACGATTCTACGTTTTCCCTGTTCACGGCTGATCTGTGCCGGCCCTAATTTGTAGCTTATATTCGCCACCTGCGAGAGTGGAATCTGGGCTCCGGTAGCAGAAGTGATCATCAGATTATTCACATCTGAAATATCTGTTCTGTGAAGACTGTCCAGGCGGACAACCAGATCAAAACGTCTTTCATTTTCAAATACCTGTCCGGCAGCTTTTCCTGCAAAGGCTGTACTTACTGCATTGTTGACATCTTCGATATTCAATCCGTAATTGGCTATTCTTGTTCTGTCATACTGAACATTGATTTGTGGAAGACCACTTACTCTTTCAATCTGAGGCGTCGTAGCTCCATCTACCGTCTGAATGATTTTTCCTACTTTATCAGCATACACTGCCAAAGAATCCAGATTTTCTCCAAAAATCTTTACCGCCACATCCTGTCTGATCCCGGTCATCAACTCATTGAAACGCATCTGAATAGGCTGGTTTTTCTCAAAAAATACTCCTGGAATGGTTTCCAGTTTTTCACTGATCTCATCCGCGAGTTCGTTGTAGGATTTCTTGGTTTTCCATTCACTTTGCGGTTTTAATACTACGATCATATCGGTTGCTTCAGGAGGCATAGGATCTGTAGGAACCTCAGCAGAACCGGTTTTCCCAACGACCATTTTCACCTCATCAAACTGTTTGATAATTCTTGATGCCTGCATGGAGGTTTCTATACTCTGACTCAGTGAGCTCCCCTGCGGTAAAATACAATGGAATGCAAAGTCTCCTTCCTGCAGCTGCGGGATAAACTCCCCACCCATATTTTTAAAGATAAAAGCAGAGATAAGGAACACTACAGCTGTTGCAGAAACAATGATATACTTTACTTTGATTGCTTTTTGTAATAATGGCTGATAGATCTTTTGAAGACGGTTCATCATTTTATCAGAGAAGGTTTCTTTGTGGGATATTTTCTTAGATAAAAACAAAGCGCTCATCATAGGAATGTAGGTCAGTGACAGAATCAATGCTCCCAGAATGGCAAATCCTACTGTTTTGGCCATTGGAGTAAACATTTTTCCTTCTACACCTGCCAGGGTAAGGATCGGAATGTATACAATAAGGATGATGATTTCTCCGAAAGCCGCACTGCTTCTGATCTTTGAGGCAGAAAGGAATACTTCTTCATCCATTTCAGACTGTGTTAAAGCACAGGTCGATTTCCTTACGCTTAAATGATGCAGGGTTGCTTCTACAATAATCACGGCACCATCTACAATCAACCCGAAGTCTATGGCTCCAAGACTCATCAGATTAGCGCTTACCCCGAAAACATTCATCATTCCTAAAGCAAATAACAAGGAAAGCGGAATGGCCGAAGCCACGATAAGCCCGGCTCTCAGGTTTCCAAGAAAAATGACAAGAACGAAAATAACGATCAGTGCTCCTTCGATGAGGTTTTTCTGTACGGTATTGATGGCTCTGTCTACAAGGTCTGTTCTGTCGAGGAATGGTTCTATTACCACATCATCCGGAAGGGATTTCTGTATTGTCGGAATTTTTGCTTTGATATTGCTGACTACTTCATTACTATTGGCCCCTTTCAACATCATCACTACTCCTCCTACAGCGTCTACCTTTCCATCATAAGTTAAGGCTCCGTAGCGAACGGCACTTCCTAAACGAACATCAGCAACATCTTTTATAAAAATCGGAACGCTTCCTGTTTCATTTTTAACCGCAATGTTTTTAATGTCTTCCAAAGAGGTAACCAAACCAATTCCACGGATGAAATAGGCGTTGGGTTTTTTATCAATATAAGCTCCTCCTGTATTCTGATTGTTTTTTTCAAGCGCTGTAAAAATTTCAGTGATACTTGTTCCCATTGCCTTTAAGCGATTGGGATCAATAGCCACTTCATATTGTTTTAATTCTCCTCCGAAACTGTTGATTTCCGCTACTCCCGGTGTTCCGTTCAGCTGTCTGCGGACGATCCAATCCTGCATGGTACGGAGTTCTTTGGCATTGTATTTCTTTTCGCTTCCTTTTTTAGGATGAAGAATATACTGGTATACTTCTCCAAGACCTGTACTCACGGGAGCCAGTTCGGGAGTCCCTACCCCTTTGGGAATTTCTTCCACTGCGTTTTTAAGCTGTTCATTAATGAGCTGTCTCGCAAAGTAGACATCTACATTTTCTTTGAACACTACTGTAATTACAGAGAGCCCGAATCTTGAAATACTTCTTGTTTCCTGAATATCGGGAACATTGGCTATGCTCTGTTCAATGGGAAAGGTCACCAGCTGTTCCACTTCCTGCCCAGCGAGCGTAGGACATACGGTAATGATCTGTACCTGGTTATTAGTGATATCCGGTACAGCATCTATCGGTAATCTGGTGGCACTCCATGTTCCCCAGATGATCAGCACCAGGGTCATCAATCCAATGATCACCTTGTTTTTGATACTGAATTTTATAATTTTATCTAACACGATTTGTATTTAATTTTTATTGAAAAGTGAATGCACACAGTATAAAATACTGCAGCAAAAATATCCTGAAAACCTCTGCAATGGTATTGCAAAGTTTCAAGCACAAGTACATATCAGAAAGCAAAAGCTTTCTGAAAGTCAATAAAAATTAAATTTTAGGAGGCTGCCAGATAGGATCGTAAACCTGATAAGCAAAGTCGTTTTTGTGGAACAGGATCTTCTTTGAAAAGTATGCAGGAATCTGCTCGGGAATCTCCAGTAAAGGATTCATCTTAAATGCTGAAACTGTTATCTGACAACAGCTGCAGGCACACAGCGGAGAACAGATATCTCCTTTTTCTTTTGAATGGTTTTCCTGAACACTCAGGGAAACTATTTTATTCCCGGAATTCTGTGGATGAGACACATCAGCACATGGCATCAATGATAGCGCCATGAAATAAATTGCCAGTATCCATCTTAAGAGGTTCATGGTACAAAGGTAGAGATTTTTTGTAAAGTTGAAGCTTTCATTACATAATTGATTCATAAAAAGTATAATTTCTAGCTCCGGTTTATTTAATAGAAAAGATTTTGCCAAAAAAAATTCATTATATGAACAATTATGACAACAAAAACGTCAACAAAACAGATTATTCATTAAATAAAAAATAAAATTAAATGATTTATATTAAAATATACTAATACATGAAATAAAAACCAAAATATTCTATCTATTTTTGTAAATTTGCAAAAACAATAACTCATCAATAGGTATTTACCAATTGTTGATAAAATTATTATTAAACACGACACCAATTGTCGCCTTGCAGTTATAGCTTTACAAAAAAATAAATTTTAATTATAATTATGAAAACACAATTATTTTCGATGGCCTTATTGGTTTCATCCCTGGCATTTTCACAACAGGCCCAAACATTTTCTGAAGTTACTGTACAGGCATATTCTCCAACTATATATTTAAAAAGAAGTGTAAACGATGGTGGATTTATCAGAGGAATTCAGACTCAGTATCTTAATGGAGATAACGGATGGTTTTTTGGTGATCTTCATGGTTCTCAATGGGTCGTTTCCAAAGGAGATTATAATGACCGAAAGCTAGTAGTCAATGATAATGGAAATGTGGGAATCGGAACCGTAAGTCCTAACAGCAAACTACATATCGCTCAGGACAATATAAACAACCAAAATTTGTCTCTGGGCAAGTTTACATCTGTAGGACAAACCGGGGGTAGTGCTATAGTCAGTTTAGCATATAATAGTACTACGGCTAATCTGGAAGTAAATTCTACCTACTCAGGCAGTGGCTTCAGATATGGAACTTATGGTGACTTTAATATTGAAAATGAGATTACAACCCCGGATTTTGGAGCGATTAATTTTATTACAAACAAGAAAGTACAACTTGCCATTAAACCCAATGGGAATGCTTTATTACAGGGAAAATTTGAAGCCAAAGAAGTAAAAGTAACTCTAACTCCTACTGCCGATTTTGTATTTGATGAAAAATACGATCTTCCAAAATTAGAAGAAGTTGAAAAACATATCAAAGAAAAAAAGCACCTTCCTGAAATTGCTTCTGCTAAAGTAATGGAAAAAGAAGGTGTAAATGTTGGTGAGTTCCAAATAAAATTATTGCAGAAAATTGAAGAGCTTACTCTTTATTCAATCGAGCAGAATAAACAAATAAAGCAACAGTCAGAACAGCTGAAACATCTTAAGGATGAAAATGAAGCTCTAAAAGTCCAATCTGCTAAAATTGAAAAACTTGAACAGCAGGTTCAGCAACTCTTATCAACACAAAAATAACCACAAATGAAAAGAAAATTACTCTCACTATCATCCCTGATGATAGGATTCTTCGGCTTTTCCCAAACCGAGGTGTATTTCAAATATGATGAGGCCGGAAACCAGCGATACAGGGGAATCGACGCTGCTGCTAAACAAGCCGAAGGAATGGTTTCAAAAGAATCAAAGGTAGCAGCTGTTACCAGACAAGCTCCTGTTATTGATGAAAAAACATTCCTGAAACAAATACGTCTGTACCCGGTTCCTGTTAATGACTATCTTACCATAGACTGGACAGAAGAAGTGGATGGGCTTATAGAATCCGTTTCATTGTATCAGCACAGTACAATTCACTGGAAATTCCAGCAACAGAATATCCCGGACTTAAACCGTCAGGTTAAAATCAATATGACAGGTTATGACTGGGGAGTGTATGTTGTACGCTTTACGCTAAAAGATGGCAGAATTTTCAGTAAAAACATCACCAAACGATAAGATAATGAAACTTTACGATAAGAAAATACAACTATTTTCATCATTCATCCTGTCCTTATGTTCGGTATTGGGCTTTTCACAGACCATACTGTATCAGGCAGAGAGTACTTCGAGAACGGTTCAGGATCCACAAACAGTAGTATTAGCACCAGGATTTCGCGCGTCTTCCAGCTCATCGAATCCATTCGTAGCTAAAATTGGCCCAGCTACAGAGAATCCGGGTGGAGGACCAGTGGATTCAGGGGCAGGAGTAGGCAATCCATCGGGGACAACCGCTCCGGCAGGGCAAAGCTTCCATGATACCAAAGGTAACATAGAAGTTGCAGGAGGAGGTCAACTGCAATTTAGTTTACCCATTGCCCTACCTCCCGGAGTAAAAAGTGTTGCCCCTCAAATCAATCTTGTTTACTCGAGTGATTCCGGAAATGGAATTGCCGGTTATGGCTGGAATTTATCTGGTATAACTTCTATTTCCAGAACTGGAAAAAATATAAACAAAGATGGAGAGGTAAAAAGTATTCAAATTGACTATTCTGACTATTACAGCTTCAATGGACAAAGGCTTATTTTGAAATCAGGAGAATACGGAAAAGATGGCGCAGAATATATTACGGAAAAGTATTCCAATATCAAAATTAAGTCCCTTGGAAATATGGCTAACTGGAAACAGCCAGAATATTGGGAGGTAACTTTCGAAGACGGCTCCCAGGCCTGGTATGGAGGAACGGCTCCCGGCTGGAACAATGCTACGAATCGCTTAGGATTTAGTATCGTAAAATGGAAAGATGCTCAAGGGAATGTTATCAATTATAGCTATGATCAAGAAAATAATGTCAATGTTATAAAATCTATCACCTGGGGTGGAAATGAAAATTTAGGAACTCCTTCTTTTAATGAAATCATTTTCACTTATAACGATAGAAATATCTTTGAAGGAGCATACATCAACGGCCCTGAAACTTTATTTACCCAAACAAAGATTCTAAAGGATATTACAGTAAAAACAAATGGACAAATCTTCAAGAAATATGTACCAGAATATATAACCGATTCTATAGGGTATCAATACGTTAAAAAGATTACTGAATCTAACTCAGCTGGCGAGTCAGCAAATCCAGTTGAATTTAATTACCCTGCTCAAAGTCCAACTTCTATTAGTGGCTGGAATATAGACAGCCAGGCTTTGTTTGATAAAATTAAATTTACCGGAGACTTTAATGGAGATTCTTATCTTGATTTTGTAATGACCGATGGAACTATCAAGTTGGGGGCTTTTAATGATAATTTTAATGTTATTCAGACTAATAAAATCTTCAATTCCAGTTCTGTTGTTGTTAACACATTTCTAGATGAAACAAAAAAAGTGGTTAATGGTAATGGGGTTGCAGAATATGAAGGTGGTAAAATTTCAGTATATACTTTTAGAAATAATACTTTTGTCAAGGTATTCGAAAAACAGGTTTCTCAAACACCATGTACAACGTGTTCAGCTGTACTAAATGAAGGAGATCTCAATGGTGACGGCATATCCAATGTTTTTCTTACTTTATCAGGGTCGGGGGTTGTAGAAAATTATATCATAGATCTGACCAACGTAAGGAATTCTGTTGCTACTTATACTTTGGATAATGGGATTAATGAAAGTTTATATACAAATCAAAAATATATAGATATTGATAGTGATGGAAAGGTAGATATCATTAATGTATCCAATACTGCATATACTGTATTTGAATTTGTAAAGACAGAACCCGATGTGTACTTAAAGAAGATTAAGTTTTCCGGAAATCTAGAAGAGACCAAAGGGAATGAGTTTCCTGTATTATTTGGGGACTTCAATGGAGACGGAAAGCTTGATTTTACCCTTCCTCTTACCGAAGGTAAAGTGGGTAAAGATGACTGGAAATTTTATATAGGAACAGGAAAAAGTTTTAATACCGTTTATAAGCCTGATTTCTTAATGTATAAAAATGAAAATACAGTGAGTAATGGGGCTTGGTTAAAGTTTAGTAGAACCATGTATTCTATTTCCGATCTTAATGCAGATGGAAAGTCAGATATTGTGCAGGTTCATTCCTATTCAAATCTGTTAAATTCAAATTCAAGAACTATAGGGGTTGTTGTGAATGGACTGATTTCGAAAGGATCACCTATATTCGGAGCCATAGATTTTGAAACCCAGAATATTTATACTTTTCCTATCCCACCTCAGTTTACTATCGTTCAACCTTATGATGATCTTTCTATCTATCAGCCGATAACTAATGTGATAAGATCTAATAATAATTATTATAACGTTTTCTTATTCAGGAAAAATAATGTTCTTAAAATTAAGGCACCTACAGGTGTAGATGAATTCAAAAGAATACAGTCAATTACCCAAGGAGGAATCAGCACCTCTGTTAAATACTTGGAAATTGTTCCTGATAATACGACAACTCCTACTTTCTATAAAAATCCAAAAAGTGAATTATATCCTTATTTTTCATTAAACAGGATTGACAGAGGGTACGCTGTATCACAACTTCAACAAGAAGGTAGAAAACAGGATTTCCGATACAGGGGCATGACTTTGCATATGCAAGGAAAAGGAATGATAGGATACTATCAAACTGCCCGTTCTTCATGGTATGCTGATGGATTAGAGAACACAAAGATATGGTCTGGAACAGAAATAGACATTCAAAATGAAGGCGTTCCAACAAAAGAATGGAGCATTAGAACTAATGATGAATCGAAAGTTTTCCCAGCAGATATCTCAGAAAATAATAATGAATTATTAAGCTTAAAATCAACCATTTACCAAAATCACTACCTACTAAATGGCCAGGTCGTAGACTATTATTCTGTCTCTATTGCAGACAGGCCGAAAGTTATTACCGCTATTTTTCCAAAAAGTACCATGATAAAAGATTTTTTAACGGGTACAATAACAAATAACACAATATCCTATAATAATTATTATCTTCCGGTACAAACAGTATCAAATGTTAATAATGGGTACGCAGTAACTACTTCCACAATTGATTACATACACAACCCGACAGGAACAGGTTCTAACTATTATATTGGACGCACAACATCCAAAACCAATATATCACAGGTGTATGGTGATACGAAATCAGACAAAGAAGAGTATATCTATGAAAGCAACCTCTTAAAAAACCTGAAAACATGGAATAGAGACAATACTGGATATTTACAGCAAACTTACAATTATGATGGATTTGGAAATATTACTAAGAAAGTAGTAAGTAATAGTATAGATTCTCAAACACAAACGACAGCAAGTGTTTATGATTCTAAAGGAAGATTTGTAGAAAAAAAGACTGATAATTTAGGATTAGAAACTAATATTGAATACAATGACTGGGGGCAGATCAAAAAGCAAACTGATCCAGTAGGTAATACACTTGTTAATACTTATGATGGCTGGGGTAAACTTTTAACTTCCAAAACCAATTTGGCAGGAACTACCACCTATCAATATAACAGGGATGATAATGCAAATATTACCATCACACAATATGATCCGGATGGAGATATTTCTAAGAAATTTGACAATAAATTAGGACAGAATTATAAAACCTCCTCCAAAGCATTTGGACAAGGAAAATTTATATCTAAAGAAATTCAGTATGATATTTTAGGAAGGAAAATCAAAGAATCCGAGCCTTATTTTGAAGGACAGACTCCGAATCAATGGAATACCATCGTATATGATGATTCTGTATTCCCTGCTAAAGTGACCGCTACTGAATTTACTGGAAAACAGATGGAAACTTTGATGTCAGGCTTTACAACAATTATAAAAGAAACAAATCTTGTTGATTATGGCAGAACCACATCTAAAACCACTGATGCTTTAGGAAATACAGTCTCTACCACTGATAAAGGTGGAACGATCCAATTCTCGTACGATGCAGCCGGAGAACAGATCAAGGCTCAATATGCAGAAAATATTGTGACTACTAAATATGATTCTTGGGGGAGAAAATCAGAATTCAATGATCCTTCCAACGGATTATATAAATATGAGTATGATGCTTTCGGGCAACCGAAGAAAATCATCAGCCCGAAAGGAACTAAAGAATACATCTATAATAGTTTAGGACAATTAATTTCTCAAAAAGAAATTTCTACCGCTGATGGTGGAGAAGCAACCAATAAGTTGATTTCTTTCTCATACGATAATAAAGGAAGAATTGTTTCAAAATCTGGAACCTCGAAAGGAAAACCATACAGTTCCAATATCAGTTATGATCCACAGGGACGAGTATTATCATCCTCAGAAAGCAGCAACGGAAAATACTTTATCCAAAAAGGAATTACATACGATGATAAAGCAAGAGTAATTTCTTATGAAAAACAACTCTATTCTTCCGGTACTTTAACCAAAGTTCAGATAGAAAATGTATACAGTACATGGAATGGAGAACTCTATCAGGTTAAGGATAAAAACTCCGGTAAAATCCTTTGGGAACTCAAAGAAGCCAATGCCAAAGGACAGGTGCTGAAAGCAAAATTAGGAGCAGCAGATATTAACAATATCTACGATGCCAATGGCTTCTTAACGAATGTCAATCATTCTTCCGCAGTAAAACCAAGTATTCTGCAACTTTCTTATTCATTCAATGCGATCAAGAATGAATTAAATAGCCGAACAACCGGAGGTGATTTTAATATAGCAGAATCATTTGATTATGACGACAACAATCGGTTGGTGAATTGGACGAATCCTGTTACAGGAATTAAGCCAATCACCAATAGAAATGTTTATGATGTAAAAGGAAGAATCACTCAGAACGATCAGGTAGGAAGCATCAAATTTGAAAATGCTGCTAAGATCTACCAACCAACAGGAATGACACTGAATACAACAGGAGAACAGAATTATAACAATGATCTTATCCAAAGCATTGTGTATAATGAAAACAACGATCCTGTATTCATAGACGGAATGAAAGGAGATGTAGCCTTCCAGTATGGCTTAACAAGTATGAGACAAAGGGTTACCTATGGAGGCAATTTTAGTACAGACGGAGAAGGCAAGTTCACCAAATATTACAGTGAAGATGGCAGCTATGAAGTTGTAAAAGATAATACGACAGGGAAAGAAAAACATATCATTTATATTGGCGGAACCCCGTATCAATCTAATACTGTATATTTAAAGAACTTTACGGAGAGCAGCGGTTCTTACAAATTTTTGCATAAAGATTATATCGGAAGTATTTTAGCCATCAGTGATGAAGCTGGAAATAAGCTGGAACAAAGGCATTTTGACGCATGGGGAAATTTCACACACTTACAGATTGGAAACGGAGCAATTATTACCGATAAAAATATTATTGACCAATCATCATTAATCATTGATAGAGGTTATACCAGTCACGAGCATTTTTCAGAAGTAGGAATCATCCACATGAATGGTAGATTGTATGATCCTTTATTAAGGAGATTCTTAAATGCAGATGAGAACATCCAGGACCCTACAAATACGCAGAATTATAATAAATATGGCTATGTACTGAACAATCCACTGATGTATAATGACCCGAGTGGGGAATTTGCCTTTGTTGCCTTGGTAGCGGTAATGGCTAAAGCGGCCTTCGCTGCAATTGCAATAACCGCTGCTACCTATACTACCATAGCACTAATAAAAGGAAATTGGACAGTTAGCGGATTTTTTAGGTCTATTTCTTCAGCAGCGATTACCGGAATGGTCAGCGGTGCACTGTCTTTTGGGATAGGAACATTGTTTCAGGTCGCTAGTATTGCCAATTCTTTAGGAACAACAGGCGTTACGCTTGCAAGAGCAGGATTGCACGCCGTAAGCATGGGCGTCCTATCTTCTGTTACAGGTGGCAGTTTTTGGAGTGGTGCTGCAAGTGGTGCATTTGCAAGCTTAAGCGGTGATTTGCTAAGAGGTATTAAAAGTGGCTTTTTTGCAAGTGATACGGGCAAAATTTTAACGGGTATGACCTCTGGAGGTGTAGGAAGTGTGTTAGCGGGAGGAAACTTCTGGGAGGGTGCTATGAATGGTTTTTTTGTAACTGCCTTCAATCATTTAGAGCATACAATTCAAAAAATAACACGACAGCAAGCGATACAGGCCATTAAAAAGCAATACCCTCGTCTTTATCAAGTTTTGGAAAAACTTCCGCAATATTTAAAAAATAATCCTGAAATATTGGAAACTTTATCTAAAGATACAGGTATTACCAAGGAACAGATTTTAAAGTTTATGGATATCAATAGCTCCGAGGGACAGGTAATTAAATTAGCCAAAATGAAAAACTTAGGACAATCCGCTTCCCCTGTGAGCTATTTAAACGCAGGTTTGGTAACAACATTTGAAGGATTGCAAACTGCTGCATTTATACAAGGTACTTCCTTCCTGCTCGCAGTTACAGTATTGCATGAATTTGTACATTGGGGACGAGCATATAATATCCTATCCTCTGATGCTCCAAATAATAAATGGGGAGAAAAAGATTATGGGAATTATTGGGAACAACGTACTTTCGGTACCGTTACAGGGGTTAATCAGGAAACAATTAATTTATCATATAAGTATGGCTGGAAATTTTAGATTTTTGAAACCCATATTTCTATTGCTTTTTTTCATTAATTGCAGTAATTCAATGAAAGATGAAACAGTAGGTAAGGAAATCATTGATGAAAATGCAGATCGATTTATTTCTAATATGTATGGGCTTCCTTCACAATATCATAAAGACGGAACATTCCCTGTTTTTTTATTGAAAAAGGCAGGGAAGACAGATTTCTTCAAAGAACAATGTGAGTCTGTAATAGAAATAGATGGGTTAAATTCTGTTGAAAATTGTAGAAAAGATTACTTCACATTAGTCAATAAAGAAGGATTTCATATTAACGAAAATACAAAATATCTTTCTTTTGATTTGACAAATTTTTCAAAAGAATCTTCTGCGAAAAAGGTTCAGATTATAGAAGACGAGCCTGTTATTAAATCGAACGCATATGTTCAATTAAAGTTTTCAAATATATATATAGATCATTCCATAAATAAAGCTTTTATTGTATTAGAAGAAAATGTATTTACTAAAGGTAGATATGGAGGGAAGGTTGATATTTATTTCTTTACAAAGAAAAAGGATAAATGGATATTTGATAAAAAGCTTATGCTATTAACAGCCTAACAACTGCTCTTGTGAAATACTATCTTTTTCAGGACTAGCCAAGATTTTTATAAGAATCAAATCTATCGTATTAGTAACGATACAAAGATTGGCCAAAGAGTAAATTCTATTCAACCTGCAGATACTATTATAACAAGAACAAATGAAAGAAACTATCTATATTCTCTTAACGTAAAAGAGAATATAGATATTGAAAAAATTAAAGACTTCAAAAAATTTATGCACACTTTTGATTCTTTAGTATACTATAGATCCCGAGGAAAATAATTTTCTAACTCTAGATAATTTTAAAATTTAGGCTATCGTATTTATGGGATAGCCTTTTTTGAAAGAATAAAAACCACCACTAAAAAACAAATCGTATTATAAACTCCTATAACCATATCCAGACACAATTAGCAAAACCATAATCTATGAAAACACTTACTTATTTATTTTGGAGCTTAAAAAAGTATTATGAAAAAGTTTGGTTAACAAAGGGACAGTATAATTGGACGATATTAGTTTTTAGTCTCCCCTATAATATTCCTATAATGCTTTTTTCGGGAGCCTTTGTTCAGGTATTTATTAACCCCTATTTAGAAATGGAGATATTGCGAATAATAATATTTTTATTATTTACTTTATTAATTTTCTTTTTATTAGCGCAGCCTCTGAAGTTAATTTTCCCAAGGAAAAAGATAGAAAGCTTATCTTATACAAAAGAGGAGGTAAAAAAATACCGATTAAATATTTTATACTTTTTCCTGGGTTTCATACTCTTAATTGCTTTATTAGTAATCTATAAAAAGTATGTTAGCTAATCGAGAACAAAGGTAGTGTGAACTGTTGTATTCGGAGGTATTTACGGAAGTGTAAGCTTTCTCAGAAACAGAAACTACATGGGATTTATATCTTTAATTTATAGAATTAGTCATTATATATATCACTGTAAAATTTGATAGAAAATTATATGATCCTGACGAATCAATGTATCAGAATCTTAATAAAATTAGCGTTTGGTATTTCTGTTTTTTACGTGGTAAACCGTTGCTTTTTAGCAACGGTTTTTTAATAAAATGTCTCGTCCTGAAAAAGGTTGACTAAAAAACCATAAAATTAGTCATCCTTATGAATCTAAAAAAAACATCGTCCCCTGTCCAAGAATACAGTGAGGCATTCAAACGACAAGT
>NZ_SCNC01000008.1:0-178144 GCF_005503635.1 Chryseobacterium sp. 2VB | reverse complement strand
GAAGGCAGTACCCAAAAGCAAAAAAATAATTATTCAAAGACCGATCTTAAAAGATATGTATGGGTCATTGCCCGCTTGGGAGGATGGAAAGGATACGAAAGCAACAGGCATCCAGGTATTACAACCCTGTGGATTGGACTCAAATGTTTTAAAGATATAGCCAAAGCTTACAAAATCTTTAAAGATCTGTCCACACGATAGTCCACCGGAGGGGTGTCAAAAATTCAGAGAATTTTTGACGGGGTGGTTAGCTTTTCCTACAGATTTCACGGATTTACACAGATGTTTGTGTATTATAAAAATCTTCGATTTTTAAACTTAAGTGAACTTCTCAGCAGTTTATCTGCACTTAAAATCAACTTAAGTGTTTTTATCTTTTGTGGCTTTTGACTTCGTCGAATCTTCGATTTGTGGTTAAAATACAAAGTTTTCAGCTATAAAAACATTTCATTTATCAGATAATTTATCATAACTTGCAGGAATTATGATGTCGAAACGTTGCAAATATGCGCTTAAAGCAATGGTCAGATTAGCAAGGAATTATAACCAGGGCTTTCTGCCAACTTCCGTTATTGCACAGGACGAAAACATTCCCAAAAAATTTCTGGAACAAATCCTTCTAGAACTAAAAAGAGCCAAACTGGTCAACAGCAAGCAGGGTAAAGTAGGAGGGTATTATCTTTTAAAATCACCCGATGAGGTCTCATTAGCAGACATTTACAGAATCTTTGACGGTCCTATTGCTCTTACACCATGTGTTTCCTTAAATTTTTACGAAGCATGTGATGATTGTGTAGACGAAGCAGTATGCTATCTGAGGAAAGAA
Source organism: Chryseobacterium sp. 2VB (assembly GCF_005503635.1). Classification (NCBI taxonomy): domain Bacteria; kingdom Pseudomonadati; phylum Bacteroidota; class Flavobacteriia; order Flavobacteriales; family Weeksellaceae; genus Chryseobacterium; species Chryseobacterium sp. 2VB. The sequence continues at coordinate 177,318 of NZ_SCNC01000008.1, read as the reverse complement.
CTTATGATCGTTCGTGAAAAGACCAGAAAAAGCATGATGGAAGCTACCTTAACCAAGTTCATCAATAAAGAATAAAATTTTTTTTATTTAAATTCTACTATTTTGATAGGAGTTATAGAATTTTATATATATTTGCAAGACTTAAATCTCAATTCAAAATGGAAAACAGTCTGAAAAATGAATTCGAAAATCTTGTGAAAGAGGCTGATGAAGCTTCTTTTCAAACTAATGCACTGCAAATACTGACTGAAAGATTCCCGGGTAAAGTGATCTTTTCAACCAGTTTCAGTTACGAGGATCAGGTCATCACTCATCTGACTAAAGATTTAAATATTGAAATTTTCACCCTGGATACGGGAAGACTTTTTGAACAGACTTATGAAACCTGGACTTCCACCAAGGCTTTCTTTAAAAAGAACATCAAAGCCTATTATCCGGATACGGAAGAGCTCAGAGAATTTGTAACAGAAAACGGCCCTGATTCATTCTATCAATCCGTAGAAAAAAGGAAAGCATGCTGTACAATCCGAAAGGTTCATCCTTTAAGAAAAGCACTGGAAGGCTATAAGGTATGGATTACAGGACTGAGATCCGAACATTCTCCCAACAGACAGAATATGCCTCAGCTGGAGTGGGATCCTGATAATAAAATCATCAAATTTCATCCCATCCTTCACTGGACGACAGAACAGGTGACAACGTATGTAAAAGATCATCATCTACCTTACAATCACCTTCATAAAAAAGGATTTGTGAGCATAGGATGCGAGCCCTGTACCAGAGCGATCAAAGAAGGAGAAGATTTCAGAGCAGGCCGCTGGTGGTGGGAAGATGCCAACAAAAAAGAATGCGGTCTGCATATTCATCAATAAAAAAAAGAAAAAAATGTCGATACATCAGTTAAACTATTTAGATCAGTTAGAAGCCGAATCTATTTATATATTAAGAGAAGTCGCAGGCCAGTTTGAACGTCCGGCGTTGTTATTCAGTGGAGGAAAAGACAGTATCGTACTGGCGCATCTGGCAAGAAAAGCATTCTTCCACGGAAAAATTCCGTTTTCATTTGTTCATGTAGATACAGGCCACAACTTTCAGGAGGTTTTGGATTTCCGTGATCAGCTGGTGGAACAGCTAGATGTGAATCTGGTCGTCAGGAAAGTGGAAGACACGATAAAAAGTAAAAAACTGACTGAGGCTAAAGGTAAATTCCCGAGCAGAAACTGGCTGCAAACCTACACTCTTCTTGATACTATTGAAGAATTTGAATTCGATGCCTGCATAGGAGGAGCCAGAAGAGATGAGGAAAAAGCCCGCGCCAAAGAAAGAATCTTCTCTGTTCGTGATGAATTCGGGCAGTGGGATCCTAAACTTCAGCGTCCTGAGCTGTGGAATATCTTCAACGGAAGAATCCACAAAGGAGAAAATGTAAGAGTTTTCCCAATCAGCAACTGGACAGAGCTTGACATCTGGAATTATATCCGAAGAGAGAAAATTGCACTGCCTTCCATCTATTTCTCGCATGAAAGAGAAGTAATCGACTTTAACGGACAATGGCTGGCCAATTCTTCCCATGTGGTTTTAGAACCGGAAGACGTCATTACTACTAAGAAAATCCGTTACCGCACCGTAGGAGATATGACCTGTACTGCAGCTGTGGAATCTAATGCTGTTACGATAGATGCCGTTATCGAAGAAATTGTAGCTACAAGAATCTCAGAGCGTGGCGAAACCAGAATTGATGACAGGGTAACAGAAGCCGCTATGGAGGACAGAAAAAAAGGAGGCTACTTTTAGATAAGCAATCAGCAATGAATAATAAGATAACACCTTTACTTCTTAAAACAACAAAATATTACTCATTGCCTATTACTCATTACTTATAATTAAAATTCGGATGGATATATTAAGATTTATAACAGCAGGAAGCGTGGATGACGGTAAAAGTACCCTTATCGGCAGACTGCTTTACGATAGCAAAAGCATTTTACAGGACCAGTTGGAAGTCCTTGAAAAACATTCTAAAAACAAAAATGAAGACGGAGTAGACCTTGCTCTTTTAACAGATGGTCTGCGTGCAGAAAGAGAACAGGGAATCACCATTGATGTTGCCTACCGCTATTTTTCAACGGCAAAAAGAAAATTTATCATCGCTGATGCTCCCGGTCATGTACAATATACCCGGAATATGATCACCGGAGCATCCAACTCAGATCTGATGGTTATTCTGATTGATGCACGAAAAGGCGTGATTGAACAAACCAGAAGGCATTCCATCATCGCCTCTTTATTACAATTAAAGAAAGTAGCTGTAGCCATTAATAAAATGGATATGGTAGATTATTCGGCAGAAGTTTTTGAAAATATAAAATCAGAATATGCAAAAATTGCAGAAAATCTTGGACTGAATGATGTAAGTTATTTCCCGATCTCTGCATTAAAAGGAGATAATATTGTTTCAAAATCTTCCAGAACAGACTGGTATGAAGGAAATTCTTTACTGGAATATCTTGAAGAAGTAACGATCAATGAAGAAAAAAATAACGGAAGCCGTTTTCAGGTTCAGTATGTGATTCGTCCTCAAACCGAAGAACTACATGATTACAGAGGATATGCCGGACAAATATTAAGCGGAAAGTTCACCAAAGGAGATAAAATTCACATTCTTCCGGCGGACCTGACCACTGAAATCACTAAAATTGAGATCAATGGCATTGAAAAAGAGGAAGCCTTTGAAGGCCAGCCAGCCGTTATCCATTTGGCTCATGATGTAGATATCAGCAGAGGAGATATTTTTGCTACAGAAGAACATGTTCCCACCGTTGAAAAAGATCTTGAAATCCTTTTATGCTGGCTTGATCAGAAACCGCTGCAGCCAGGAAATAAATACCTTTTGCAGCAGAACAGCAGACTGATAAAAGCTGTGGTAAAAGAGGTAGATTACAAGATCAATGTGAATACTCTTATAAGGGAACAGGCCGATGGAGAGATTAAACTGAATGAAATTGTAAAAATTACCCTGCGAACGGCACAGCCTTTGGTCTATGACAGCTTTACCAATAATAAAACAACGGGCTCTGCCATTCTGGTGGATGAAACGTCCAATTCAACGATAGCAGCCTGCATAATTCAATAGAAAAAAATGGCAATTTCCTATCAACTCATAGAAAGAATTCACCAGACCAAACACAATAGTATTCATGGATTCTTTGATAAAATAAAGACAAAAAAATGGGTCAAGGATTTGTATGAAACACTCTTCCTTCCTCAGGATGACAATACTGAAGATCAGCTGAAAAGAAATTTTGAAGCGCTCCAGAAAACACTTTCAGACCTTATCAATACGGTAACAGGAGATAAAATTATTACCGAAAAACAGGTTAATCGTTTTTTTGAAGCTTTACCACAACTCTATGATCAGCTGGTACTGGATGCAAAATCCATTCTGGAATTTGATCCTGCCGCTGACTCACTGGAAGAAGTATACCTGGCATATCCCGGCTTTTTTGCCACGTATGTCTATCGTATCTCGCATCAGCTCTGGAGTCAGGAAGTGAAAATTTTACCAAGGGTCATCTCAGAATATGCCCACAGTAAAACGGGAATTGATATTCATCCGGGAGCCACCATCGGAAAGTCTTTTTTCATTGATCACGGAACAGGAATTGTGATCGGAGAAACAACGATTATCGGAAATAATGTCAAAATCTATCAGGGAGTAACCCTCGGAGCCTTGAATGTCTCCAAAGAAAAAGCCCATCAGAAAAGACATCCCAATATTGAAGATGATGTGATTATCTATTCGGGAGCTACTATTCTGGGAGGCGAAACTACCATAGGCAGGGAAAGCATTATCGGCGGAAATGTATGGGTTACACAGGATGTTCCTGCCAATTCTCTGGTCTACCACAAAAGCGAAATAAAAATAAAGGATAATTCTTCATTGCCGGAATCATTAACCTTTGTGATCTAAAAAACAAAATAAAAAGTACATTGATATGAAATTTCAGAATGCATTAGAAACGATTGGGAATACACCCGTCGTGAAAATCAACAAACTCTTCGGTTCAGATCATGAAGTCTGGATCAAACTTGAAAAAAACAATCCGGGGGGAAGCATTAAAGACAGAATCGGACTGGCGATGATTGAAGATGCAGAAGCCAAAGGATTATTAAATAAAGACAGCGTCATTATAGAACCTACAAGCGGAAACACTGGTATAGGACTCGCTTTGGTAGCCGCCGTAAAAGGATACAAACTTATTCTTGTCATGCCGGAAAGCATGAGTATAGAACGCCGTAAAATCATGGAAGCGTACGGAGCAGAATTTGTGCTTACCCCAAGAGAAAAGGGAATGAAAGGGGCTATTGAAAAAGCCAATGAGCTTGCTGAAGAAACACCCAATTCATGGATTCCGAGACAGTTTGACAATCCTGCCAATGTAAAAGTACATGTAGAAACCACCGCTCAGGAAATTTTAAAAGACTTTCCGGACGGCCTTGATTATATCATTACCGGAGTAGGAACCGGAGGACATATCACCGGAATAGCAAAAGTGGTTAAAGAAAAATTTCCTAACGTAAAAGTAATTGCTGTAGAACCGGAATTATCTCCTGTATTAAGTGGAGGAAACCCGGCACCACACCCGTTACAGGGATTAGGAGCAGGCTTTGTACCTTCTATCCTGGATATTACTCTTTTAGACGGAGTGATTACAGTAGGCAAAGAAGAAGCTTATGAATATGCTCTTAATGCAGCTAAAAAAGAAGGTCTTTTTGTAGGAGTTTCCACAGGGGCCGCTTTAGCAGCCATCGCCAAACATTTACCGGAAATACTGCCTAACGCTAAAATCCTGACGATTAATTACGATACCGGAGAGAGATATCTGTCGGTAGAAGGACTTTTCTAATTCCTTAATTAACAACTACTTCAATGAAAACAAATATAAAATCACCAAAGGTCTTCCTTATCGGTGCAGGGCCCGGCAACCCTGAACTAATCACTGTAAAAGCGGTAAAAGCAATCGCAGAAGCAGACGTTGTTTTATGCGACCGTCTTGTAAGTCCTGAAATTCTGGAAACCTACGTTAATGAAAACACAGAAATCATTTATGTAGGCAAAGAATGCAGCAAAAATGCTTCCACCCCTCAGTCTCATATCAATACTTTGATGGTGGAATATGCCCGTCAGAATAAAACGATTGTAAGACTCAAAGGAGGGGATGTTTGCATATTCTCGAATATTCTTGATGAGTTACAGGCTTTAAAAGAAAATCATATTCCTTACGAAATCATTCCGGGAATTACAGCGGCTTTAGGAGCAGCAGCCTTTGCAGGGATGCCTTTAACGGCAAGAGGACATTCTACATCTGTCCGTTTTCTGACGTATTATAAATCGGAAATCGTGACGGAAGAGTATTGGCAAGAGCTTGCTCTCACCAATGATACCCTTGTTTTCTATATGTCTAAAGGAAACCTTACTCCTCTTGTGGAAAAGCTGAAAGCACTTCAGATTTCAGGTGATAAAAAAATTGCAGTCATTGAACAGGCTACGACTCCTTTCCAGAAGGTGTATACGTCATCATTTGATGATTTTAACGAAAAATTCGGAGACAAAAACTTTGCTTCCCCTTCATTGGTGGTAGTGGGCAAAATTGTAAACCTCCATGAAGAATTTTCATGGCTTGAAAATGCCGAGCAGGAAGGTCTTTATTTCAAATCAGTGGAAAACGGAACTCTAATCCCTACAACTCAAAATTTCTTTGAATATGCTGTCTGAATCTAAATTAAATGTATTAAAACAAATCTCCGGAGACCTCTCCAGAGACGAAGCCATCTGGGCAAGCGGATATCTTGCGGGTATTGCCGGAGGGTCCTCAATTACAGCCGTTCTGCCACCACTGGAAACGAATACCACTACACAGAATGCTGTAAAGAAAATAACGCTGGCTTACGGCACAGAAACCGGAAACAGTAAGAAACTGGCTACGGCACTGGCCGGTATAGTGAAGAAAAAAGGGCTTCAGGTAAAGCTGGCTGACCTTTCCCAATACAAGCCTAAAGATCTTGCAAAAGAGGAATTCTTTTTTGTCGTCATCAGCACTCAGGGAGAAGGTGAACCGCCTGCTCTTGCTAAAAAATTCTACGATTATATTCATGAAAATGAAATTGATCTCAGCGGACTTAAATACGGAGTTCTGGCATTGGGAGACAGCAGTTATCCTCTGTTCTGCCAAACCGGAGAAGATGTGGATTCACGCTTTGAAATATTAGGTGCCCAGCGTATTATTCCATTGAAAAAGTGTGACATTGATTACGAACAGGAAGCTTCCCATTGGATAGAGCATGTATTTGAAACAGTCAATAAAAATGCGGTGCAGAGTACAAAAAATATTTCAGCGCCAAAAGTTTCCGCCGGAAGAAAAAGATATCAGGGGAAAGTGTCTGCCATTATCAATCTGAACGATATTACCTCAGAAAAAGAAACCTATCATATTGAAATTGAAACCGAAGAAGCGCTTAGTTACCGCCCCGGTGCAGCTTTGGGAGTGATCCCTTTCAATTCAAAAGAGGTTGTAGATGAGATTATTACACTCACAGGAATTAATCCTAAAAAACAGGTTGAAACAGCAAAAGTTACAGACACTGTGGAAGAACTCCTGCACAAGCATCTTAACATCAGCTATTTACTTAAATCTGTAGTGGCTCAATATGCAAAAATAACAGGACATTCCATTCCGGAAGTCAGATTAAGTCTTCTTGATCTTCTTAGAATTTATCCTGTAAAAAATGCAGACGAATTTGAAGAAATCTTACAGATATTAACCGCTCAGGCACCACGTCTGTATTCCATTTCTTCCTCTGTGGAAGCGCATGGTGATACGGAAATTCATATTACGGTTGCTAAATCAGAATTTTTTATTGACCATCAGAAACATAATGGGTTATGCAGTGGATTTCTGAGTGAATTCAAAGAAGGGGAAGCGGTGGAATTTTTTATTCAGGAAGCAGGTCATTTCAAATTACCGGAAGCGGATAAAGATATCATCATGATTGGTCCGGGAACAGGGATTGCGCCTTTCAGGTCATTCCTTTGGGAACGTGATGCCACAGGAGCAGAAGGAAGAAACTGGCTGTTTTTCGGGGACAGGAACTTTGTATCCGATTTCCTTTACCAGGCAGAGTTGCAGGATTTTCTCAAAACAGGCAGTCTGACGCATTTAGACCTCGCTTTTTCAAGAGATACAGCTGAAAAAGTATATGTTCAGCACAGGTTGGAACAAAAAGCCCAGGAAGTATTTTACTGGCTGGAAGGCGGAGCATCGGTGTATGTATGCGGTGCTAAAGAACCAATGGCCTACGATGTAGAACAAACGCTTCTCACCATTATCCAGACTGAAGGAAAACGCAGCAAAGATGATGCTGTAACCTATCTGGAAGAAATGGAACTGAGCGGCAGATATGCTAAAGATGTGTATTAAAAAGAAATACCCGTAAAAATTAAAGGAAACGATTATGAACAACAATAAAGAGAACCTTTCACCGGTAGAAAAAATTAAAACCGGCAGTAACGGACTCAGAGGAACTTTAAAGGAAAGTCTTGCAGATAACTTCACCGGAGCCATCAGAGAAGATGACCAGACTGTGATCAAATTTCACGGAATGTACCAGCAGGACGACAGAGACAGAAGGGAAGAGCGTGTCTCCAAAAAACTGGAATGGCTGTATTCTTATATGATCAGATTAAGACTTCCCGGCGGTTTTTTAACTCCGGAGCAATGGGTAGGATTGAATGAAACGGCTGAAGATCATTCTACGGGAACGATAAAAGTGACTACCAGACAAACCATTCAGCTGCATGGTATTTTAAAATCTCATTTAAGACCTACCATCCAGAGCTTCAATCTGCAGCATCTGGATTCAATTGCCGCTTGTGGAGATGTCAACAGAAACGTAACCTGTACAGCCAATCCTTCGGAATCCCCTTTACAGCAGGAAGCCTACGAACTGGCAGGTAAAATCAGTGAAATGTGTCTTCCGAAAACCAAAGCTTATTATGATATCTGGATTGATGATGAACTTCTGGTAGACCGTAAAGCAGAGGAAGATCCTTTGTATCAGGACAAATATCTTCCTAGAAAACTGAAAATAGGAATAGCCGTTCCTCCCAATAACGATGTGGATGTATTCATCAATGATATTGCCTTAATTGCGATTATCGAAAATAATAAAATCGTGGGTTACAATATTGCTGCCGGAGGGGGATTAGGTGCCACTCACGGAAATGAAGCCACGTATGCCCGTCTTGCTTCTATCCTTGGATTTGTTGATACCGAAGAAAAAGTATTGAAAGCCGTCTACGAAATTATCACGGTACAAAGAGATTTCGGTAACAGGAGCGACCGGAAATTATCAAGATTAAAATACACCATTGATAAATTAGGTATCGATCAGTACAGAGCTGAAGTAGAAAAGAGAGCAGGCTTCAGTTTTGAGCCGGCCCGTGAATTTAAGTTTACACAAAGAAAAGACCGCTACGGCTGGATACAGAATCATGAAGAAAAGTGGTTTTACACCGTATTTGTAGAGCATGGAAGAATCCTTAATACAGCAGAATATCCTTTAAAATCAGGGTTACTAAAAATTGCGCAGACAGGAAAAGCCAATTTCCGTTTTACCTGCAACCAGAACCTTATCCTTGCTGATATTGATGAAAAAGACAAAGCTGAAATTGAACATATTTTAAAAGAATATGGTATTTCAGATTCTACCAATGGGGCCAGTGCCTTGCGTAAAAACTCTGTCGCCTGTGTCGCTTTGAATACGTGTTCACTGGCTCTGGCTGAAGCCCAGCGTTATCTGCCTTCACTGGTCACCAAAATAGAACCAATTCTTGAAAAATACGGCCTGCTGGAAGAAGATATCACGATCCGTATGACCGGTTGTCCTAACGGCTGCGGAAGATCTCCGAATGCTGAAATCGGATTTGTGGGGACCGCGTATGGAAAATACAATCTTCACATTGGAGGAGACCGCCTGGGAATGCGGCTGAATACAAAATTTAAAGAAAATATTGGTGAAGAAGAAATTCTGACCACTCTGGATGAACTTTTCGGGATTTATGTACAGAAAAGACTTGCAGAGGAAACATTTGGTGATTTTTCATACCGTTACTTACATACCTTAAATTAATTATATGGCTGATTTTCATTATGATCTGAAAAAAAACAAAAAAACTCAACCTCTTCATTTAAGCGGACGAATGTGTATGTGTTGTTGATTCTCAAATAACAATACAAACAAGCTGTTTGAAGTTTTTCGATTCAAAACCGCAAAAGTCACAAAAGTTTTAAACCTTTAAGCTTTTTAAGAGCCAAACTATGTGCATAATAAGTACACCTAAGTTTTGTAAAATCTTTGATTTTCATCCAATGTGAACTTTTCTACAGTGTCATTTTAAACTTACATAATTGAACTAAAGTGTTTTAAAATGAAAACTTTTGTGCCTTTTGTGGTAAAAATAATCAATGTAAAATTTCAGGCAGCTTCATTCTCAACCTAAAAAATGAAGCAAAAATGAAAAACAAAAAACAGGGAAATTTTCTACCAAAAGCAGGTGTTATTGCATTTACATTTCTATTTTTTAACCTGGCAGAAGCTCAGCAGCAGCTTATAGAGCTTAGCGGAAGCATCAAAAACACAGGAACAAGCAAAGGTCTTGACTCCGTAAAAGTACAGATCGAAAACACGCAGGATGCCGCATTAACGGATCAGGCAGGTAATTTTAAAATAAGAACAAGAGTTACCATTCCATTCCGGGTGGTTGTTCAGAAAGATGGTTTTAGCAGTCAAACTGTTGAAATCCTTTCGCCTTCCAACAAAATAACGATAGGCTTAAACCCTCAGAATACCATTATTGATGATGTGGTAATTTCTGCCTCCAGAGTTCCGGAAAAAATATTAAGATCACCGATTGCCATTGAAAAAATTGATATTAAAACGATCAGAGAAAGTCCGGCAGCTTCATTTTATGAAACACTGGAAAATGTAAAAGGGCTTCAGCTTTTAACATCAAGCCTTACGTTGAAAATTCCTAATTCAAGAGGTTTTAATTCGCCCAATAATTTCCGTTTTATGCAGCTGGTAGATGGAGTAGATGTACAGTCGGCAACCTTGGGAGTGCCGCTGGGAAATGCGATAGGACCTACAGAACTGGATATTCAATCTATGGAAGTAACTCCGGGAGCGGCTTCTGCATTGTACGGAATGAATGCCATCAACGGACTGGCAAGTTTACAGACCAAAGATCCGTTTACCTCGGAAGGAATAAGTGTTTATTTCCGTGGCGGAGTAAATCATGTAGACAATGTGAACCATAAAATAAGTTCTCTGGGAGAAAGTGCTGTCCGCTTTGCGAAAGTGATCAATAAAAACTTTGCCGTGAAAGTCAATGCCTCTTATTTCAGTGGAACAGACTGGATATCGAATAATCTGACAGATCAGAATCCGGGATCATTGGTTACAGCCAATCCTAATTTTGCTTTGGCCAACAATCCGGCTGGAGATCTTTGGAATAAATACGGTGACGAAAGAAACAACCGTGTAGCTGTAAAAGTAGATTACAACGGAAAACCAACCACATTCAACGTTTCGAGAACCGGATATCTGGAAAAAGACCTGGTAAGCCCTGACGTGAAAAATATCAAGTTTGATGCAGGTTTATATTATCGTTTCGGAGATCAGTGGAGAACATCTTATGTGTATCGCTACGGCTTGCTGGACGGAACTTTCCAGAGAGGTAATAAAATCCGTCTGCAGGATGCTACGGTTCAGAATCATAAAGTAGAACTCACAGGAAGAGAATTAACCTTCAGAGCTTATGTATCGATAGAAAATACAGGAAATTCCTATAATCTCAAACCTTTGGCAGATAATCTTGATCTGACTAATCTTTCCAATGCCAACTGGAAAAATATATTCCAGACTGCGCTTCAGAACAGCCTGAATGCCGGAACTAATCTTAACGAAGCATTTATTCTCGCCCGTCAGGAAGCTGATAAAAACAGGGCTGTACCGGGAACCGTAGCTTTTGAACAGCTAAAAAATACCATTATCGGAATTAATAACTGGGATTCGGCCAATGCAGGAGTAGCAGGAGCTCCGGCAACAGGAGGGGCAAAACTGGAACAGAAATCCCGCTTTTATCAGGGAGAACTGACCTATGATTTCAGCAGGTTTGTGAAGATATTCAGCCTTCTGGCTGGTGTAGATTACCGACTGTACAGCATTACTCCGGATGGAAATAACTTTGTTGATTTTAACCGTCCCGTGAATGAAAGAAACATTCCTTTAGCGAATGGTACTTTCGGGAAAGATGTTATCTATCAGAAATATGGGGCTTTTGCACAGATTACCAGGCTTTTCTTCGATGATAAAGTAAAAATTAATGCCGCTTTACGGATCGACAGAAACCCGGAATTTGAAGCCAAACTAAATCCAAGAATAAGTGTAGTGTATTCCCCTGTAAAACAGCATAATTTCAGGGCCTCTTTTCAAAACGGCTATCGTTTTCCATCTTTATTTGAAGCCCTTTCATTCGTGAATAACGGAAATGTAAGAAGAGTAGGCGGACTTTCAAAAGTGAATGATGGATTAGGCTATCTGGAAAACTCTTATACGCTGGCATCCATCGATAAATTTACCTCAGCAGTAAACGCTGATGTTGACGCAGGAAAAACCCAGGATCAGGCAGCTCAGGATAACAAACAGCTTTTAACGGTAGCCAATCTGCAGAAGTTACAGCCGGAGAAAATCAATTCGTTTGAAGTAGGGTATAAGTCTACTTTTTTCAATAATAAACTGGTGCTGGACTGGGATTTTTATTACAATATCTACGAAGGATTCCTTGGTCAGGTAGAAGTGGCTGTTCCTAAAAACAGCCAGGTAGGAAGCAATACCTCTGTTCTTGCCATGCTAGACAGAAGTAAACAGGACCGATACAGGGTTTATACCAACAGCTACAGTACCTACAAAAGCTACGGAACATCTTTAGGAATCCGATATAATATCACAGGAAATTATAATATCAACACCAATGTTTCCTATAATGATCTGGCTTCCAATAATAACTCAGACCTGTTTATTACAGCTTTCAACACTCCGAAGTGGATGGTGAATATAAGCGTGGGAAACAGAGAGATTGTTAAAAATATAGGATTTACTCTTGTGGCCAGATGGCAGAGCGGTTTTATGTGGGAAAGCCCTTTAGCATCCGGAGAAATTCCCGCTTATTACACCATTGATGCACAGGCAACATGGAAGCTTCCTGAAATCCGTGCAAATATTAAAATAGGTGCTACCAATCTGCTGAACCGCCGTTACTTCCAGTATGCAGCAGGTCCGGAAATCGGAGGACTGTATTATCTCGCTTTTACGTATGACTTAAAACTGTAATCAGGATGAGCAATTCTTTATATCCCATATTTTTAAAACTTGAAAACCTGTCGCTGCTGATCATTGGCGGCGGCAAGGTTGCCCTTGAAAAACTGGAATCTGTTCTGGGTAATTCTCCGGAAACTTCCATCAAACTGGTAGCCAAAGAAATCATTCCGGAGGTTAGAACTTTACAAAACCAGTTTTCCAATATAACACTTCATGAGAGAGCATATCATGACCACGATTTTAACGATACTGATCTGGCCATTATTGCGGTAAATGATGTTGAACTGGCCGGGGAAATCAGAGAAAAAGCCCAGCAAAAAAGTGTACTGGTCAATATTGCGGATAAACCTGATCTTTGTGATTTTTATTTAGGATCCATTGTTAAAAAGGGAAGTCTTAAAATAGCTATTTCCACCAACGGAAAATCTCCAACCATCGCTAAAAGATTAAGAGAAACCTTTACCGAAGTGATTCCTGACGAAATGGATCATGTATTGGACAATATGCAGTATATCCGTAATCAACTGACAGGCGATTTCGATTATAAAGTAAAAGAACTTAATAAGATTACAACAGAATATCTGTCCGAAGGAAAAGCTGCTGCAAAACCGGATATGGAAATTCAAAAGCTGATCAGTATCACCAAAACAGCCCAGAGAAAAGCCAATATTTATCTGGGCATCATAGGAGTTTTGCTTCTTTTCGGCCTGTTTGGACTTGTGGTGTATCAGTTCAATCTTTCCGGAGATATTCAGTATTTTCTGAATAAAGATGGTCATATTTTTTACTGGATGCTGTTTGCGGGCTTTATGGCAGAAATTGTCGCCGGATCTATGGGAATGGGCTATGGAGTGATATGTACTACGATTCTTTTATTACTGAATGTTCCACCGCCGGTTGTAAGTGCCAGCATCCACTCTGCGGAATCTTTTACCACAGCAGCCGGGAGTTTCAGTCATTATAAACTGGGAAATGTGAATAAAAAAATGGTCTGGGTGCTGTTTCCATTGGCTATTGTGGGCTCTGTTATCGGTGCTTTAACACTGTCTCATTATGGTGAACATTACGCTTACATCGTAAAACCAATTATTGCCTGCTACACGCTCTATCTTGGAATTAATATCTTAAACAATGCATTTAAAGATAAAAAAACCGGACAAGCGAAAGCCAAACGCAGAACCAATCTCAGAATATTAGGATTGGCAGGCGGCTTCATAGATTCTTTTGTCGGCGGAGGCTGGGGACCTTTGGTAACTGGAACGCTGATCAAAGAGGGAAGGATTCCCCGATATGTAGTGGGAAGTTCTACTGTTGCCAAGTTTTTACTAACCATTACCAGTGCCATTACCTTTATTTTTACCATAGGTATCCACCACTGGAATATTGTTCTGGGACTTTTATTGGGTGGTGTTTTTACCGCTCCGTTTTCTGCGATGCTTACGGCAAAACTTCCAACAAAGAAAATGTTTGTGGTGGTAGGAATGGTGGTTATTGCCATGAGCCTTATTACGATTATAAAATCAATCTTCTCATAAGAACAAATATACATCAGAAAGTATTAAACGCAGAGATTTTAATGTTTACTTTATTTTGAGGCATCAGGGGGAAAATTAATGATGCACCTTATGGGCACTACCATTACTCATTTTAGTAGAAATCTGAACCATTAAAACTTTGCGTTTTTTATAGCACTTATTATTTTACAGATTGCTGTTCTTTTTTAATTTGTTCAATTCCCTGTATGTAGGTAGTTACATTAAATTCCGGGAATCTTTAAGGCGAGCTTTAACTATAAAAACAGAGTAACTGAATCTAAGGAAGTTGTAACATAATCTCTGAACAATGTAAAAAAACAGATAATAATTAGGCTGAGAAAACAAAAATACAGCATTGAATCATTTTTAACCACAAAAGGCACAAAAGTTTTTAATACTTCAATTTTTTCAGAGCCAAACATTGTGCGTAATAAGTACACCAAAGTTTTGTGAAAATCAAAGATTTTCATCTTATGTGAACTTTACTGCGATATCATTTTACCTAAATAAACTTAAGTGTATTAAAATGAAAGCTTTTGTGACTTTTGTGGTTGGATAAAGAGTAAAAAATTTATAATAATCAGGTAATTCTTTACTTTTTTCAGCCTTACTGTTTTTATTTTCGATCCAATGCCAGGTAATTATCCTCAATTCTGCTGATCAGAATGTAGAACAGACCTGCATAGATCATCTGAATTCCCATTGCTTCCCAGTTCTCAACAGTACTGCTTCCAAAAAGGAGCAGGATAATGAGAGAAGCTCCGGCCATCGCCGCAATACGGGTTTTAAAACCAATGATCAGCAGAAGGCCGATTATAAATTCGAGAAAGGGGAGAGTGATACTAAAAAGATGGACCAATGGCTGCGGAAGCCAGCTTGTTTCAAAACCCTTCATCATTCCTGATGCAAAGTCCTGTAATTTTACCAGTCGGACCAATCCGTGTCCCAAAAAGTTGATTCCCATCGACACACGAAGGAAAAAATAGGCTGTTTTTGTGTTATTCATAAAGGTATTTTTTTTAGGATGGAAGCTGGAAGCCGGATGCTGGAAGATATAAATCTGTTGGGATACACTTTTATTGTGTTCATCATTATTCAATTATTCTGTAATTGTTTTTACAGACTTCGATAACTTCCTTCCTCCAGCTTCCCGCTTCCTTACTTATTAAACTTTTCTTCGCTGTTGTCAACCGGAGTATCGGGATCGTTCATCACCATTTTAGCAATATCATCTTTTCTCATAAAAACAACTCCCTGTTTTTGTTGTGTATATTGAATAAATTCCTCCATGGCATGTACCATTGCAGGAGTTCCACCGATTCTGTCATGAAAACTGATACTCATCATTCTCCTTTTGGAAGCTCCTTCTTCATACAAACGGTCAAATTCAAATTTCAGCTGGGCTAAAAACTGCTCCGGGCTCCAGTGTTTCCCTTCAATATTGACAATATCATTGTTACGAAGCGTATAAGGAACGACTACAAAGTTTTTTCCTTTTACCTTTGTAATAAAAGGCTCATCATGGCTCAGGTCATCAATATGATACAGAAAACCCAGTTCCTGTAATACTTTAAGTGTATTCGGGCTTCTTCTCAACCAGTTAGCATTATAACCAACAGCTTTCTGCCCTGTAATTTTTTCTACAACATCCACACCTTTCTTTACGAAATTCAGTTCGTCAGCATAATTTTTATTCCACTGGTTATCCCAGGTAAAACCATGAGCGGCAATTTCATGACCTCCGTTGGCAATAGCTTTGGCGACTTCAGGATACTTTTCAGCAGCACTTCCTACGACATGAGAGGTAACTTTAATGTCATATTTTTTCCATAAATCCAGCATACGGTAAATTCCTTCATTTCCTCCGTAGCGGTACCAGCTTTCTGCGGGAAGATCCGGCTGTCCCTTGGGAAGAGGAGTTCCACTGAAAGGACTTTCAGCGCCTTCCGGTTGTCCACCCGTTTCAAACTGCATGGAAACGGAAATAACCAATTGAGCACCATTCGGCCAGTATTTTTTTGTTCGGGCCTGTTTTTCATGCTGTTGCTTTTTTTCTGCTGTACCCCTTTCATGATCAGAAAAGGACATCAAAACAATTGCTGAGGCAAGCAGCAATGCTGATTGTTTTATATATTTCATTTTGAATGTATTGATAAGGCAAAATTCATCAATATTCCATTGGCATATATTGTAAAAATTAATGGTAAATTTGTAAAAATCCATTCTTCTATGAAACGAATCGTTAATTTCAACTCTTTCAATGTTTTCAGTATTGAAAAGGAAAACTGGGATGTTGAATATCACAATCATAATTTTTATGAATTGATCATCATAGAAAGCGGAAAAGGATTTCATCACCTCAACAGCATTACTTTCCCGTATAAAAAGGGGGATGTATTTCTACTCAGACCAAGTGACGGCCATGAATTTTCAATTAAAAACAAAACGAAATTCATTTATATAAAATTCACAGAACAGTATATCTGGGAAAACTTACTGCCCAACAAAAAGAATGAACTTAAAAAGGCTGTACAGCTCCTGATGGAAGATCATTCCTTCGTGTATGAATCAGCGATTAAGAGTAAAACAGACCGGGAGCATCTTTTACAGCTTGCCCGCATTCTTCTGTATGAATTCAGCCATAAAAATACCTATAACAAAGAGATAACTACTGATCTGTTTTCGGGTATTATGACTATTCTTATCCGGAATACGATGCAAAATGCTACTGCAAAAAACCGGCTCGCTCAAAATCTAAACAGAATTGAAAAAATACTGTATTATATCAATGTCAATGCTCTGGATGCTGATAAAATGAAAATTGAGAACCTGGCTGAAGAATTTATGCTTTCTCCTAATTATATCAGCATTTATATTAAAAAACAGACAGGTTTCTCCATACAACAGCACATCATACAGCATAAGCTGAAGACTGCTGAAAAGCTTTTACTGCAAAGCCATTATAATATCAGTGAAATTGCCGACAGGCTGGGTTTCAATGATGCCAGCCATTTTAATAAAATATTCAAAACGTACAAACAAATGTCACCTTCTCAGTTTAAAAAAGGTTGATCTTATTGATCATCTGATTATATTTTTTTATATCTTTAATAATCAAATCTTTAAACCCATGAAAACGAGTTCCGGGATTCTGCTCTTTAAAAAAGAAAAAGACAGTCTGTATTACTTTCTGGTTCATCCCGGCGGCCCTTTCTGGAGAAATAAAGATTCTGGGGCATGGTCTATCCCCAAAGGAGAGATTCTTCCCGATGAAGATCCCTTGGAGAGGGCATTAACGGAATTTAAAGAAGAAACAGGTACAACAGCAGAAGGCCAATTCATAGAATTATCACCCGTCAGACAAAAAGGAGGAAAAACAGTTTATGCATGGGCCCTGGAAGGAGACATTGATACTTCAGACCTTTACAGCAACAGCTTTCCACTAGAATGGCCGCCCAAATCCGGCAAAATAATTGAAATTCCTGAAGTGGATCAATGGGAATGGTTTGCTTCAGAGGAAGCACAAAAACGGATCAATCCGGCACAGAAAGATTTTATTACAGAACTTGAAAGTATATTAAAAAATCACTAACACCTAACAACAAAAGCCATGAAAAAATTAAACAGAAAAACATTAAAAAACATGATCGGAGCCATTGGAATAGAACTGAATCTTCCTCTTCCTGTAGGCGTTTGCCTTGGCAATCTGCTTTCCCTTTGTCCTCCTCACTCTCATTGTCGTGCAGATGAAAGGTGCTATCCTGATGCTGCCGGCCCTTGCATCAACGGGCTTTGTCCATCAGGCTACCACTGCCATTCGGGAGAATGTGTCAGATAGAATAAGAAAACAAAAAAACCTTTATCAGTGCTGATAAAGGTTTTTTATATAGTACAACTATTATTTATCGTTTTATCCCAATTGCTTTTAACGCACTGGATGTTAAAAAGATATCATCAAACACCGTCAGTGATTCCACATCATTGAAGCCTGTAGGAATCAGGTCATTTTTATTAAAAGACAATTCAATAGAAGGGTCGTATGAAGCAATGATTCTCACTTTTGAATATCCATTATAATCTACCTTAAAGCCTTCAAACATACAGTTCTGCTCAGCCTTCTGGTACTCTGCATATTCTTCGAAACCCATAATATCCGTTCTTCTTCCATCGTTATGATCCAAAGATTTCCATGCGGTATAATTTTTCGGTTCTTTCAGAATATTTCCTTTACGGTCTACAGGAACAAACATTCCAAGAGTCAAACGCTTCTTTAAGAAATTGGCATAATTATTCATCAGATTCAAAATCTGAAGATCGGCATATCCTTCGTGTGAATAATATTCCAGCACGAAAGTTGTCATCGGAATCAGCTTAAGAGAAGCATCAGTGGGCATAATGAGTCTTTACTTTTTTGGCCGATAAAAATAGTATTTTTATTTACTTTACCCAATGGGAACAGATGAATAGGATGGAATTTATACCCATTCTGAATAACAATAACTTTGGCATAAACCCTGATTTTTCATTATTTTTGAAGGAATAACCTTAGAAACCATTATGAACCATCTGCAAAAAACAGGATCGTTTTTGTGGATACCCATTACAATATGTTGAATAAGATACTATTGGCAGCCGGCATTTTTCAGTGCTGCTTTTATAATACCATGGCACAAAGCCCTGGCCAACGCCCTGTTTATACGTCAGAATGGGGACATCTCTTTCGTGAAAGTGGAAAAAATAAAGATCTTTTAGGAATATTTTCTACCGAAGCACCTGTTTATGTTCTGGATTCTACCCAAACGCAATACAAAGTACAGGTAAGCAACGGTGATATTGGATTTATAGACCGTCAGCCGTTACAAAAAAGTATGCGTGGGAAAAAGTCTGCCGGCGAACCCGCTCAGTATTTTTATAGAGGAACAGAAGGACATCAATGTCCGCATTTTTATGTGCAGGTATCTGAGCTGCGTGTACGAAAAGCGCCTACCACAGAAAGTACAGCCATACGCAGGGCTGCTTTAAACGAACTTGTCTGTATAGATTATGTTCCTTTATATGAGGACGGCTGGATTTATATCGGGGATCATTTTCATGAGAATCCGGAATATATTCAAATGAAATATCTGGGAACCGGACTTACTTACGACAGGATTCTGAAAGATTATCTCGCAGTTAAAGATAAAAACAAGGAAAAAGAACTGGCTCAGGTGGGAAGATTACGTGAAATTGCATGGCAGGAAGATAAAAACCTTAAACAAGCATTACAGTACTGGAAAGAATCCAATACCGGCATAGAAAATCCAAAAGTAGATATCGATTTTGAACTTCTTCTGGCAGATCAACTGGCAAAAAAACCAGAAACTGAAGCTTATGAAAAAAAACTGAAAGCCTTAAATATGCATTTTGTGTGGAAAGAAACCCAGCTTTTTGACGGAAAAATCACTGATGCACAGATGAAACAGCTGGAGATGCAGAAGGTAAAAGACATTCCCAATACCCCTGAATGCGGCTGGGAACCTCAATATTTTTACAGAACCTCTGATATGATGGTTGCTTTTGAAGAATATAAAGGAAAAGTTTCCGGAAGCATTTACAAAATGTCCTTCAACAATGGCGAAGCTGTGATTCTGGGAAATGAACGTATGGATTCTAATTATAATGAAAAGGATTTTGTCAACCATTTTGGAGATTTACTCTCAACACGCTGGATTTCCTCTCCACACGAATATTACATTCAGAATGGAGATGCCGGGCTCTTTATTTTTACTTTTAAAGAGGGGAAACTTTTCAGCTATGAATGCATGTATTATTGTTAGAAGTTTTTAAATTATATTATCAATAGAGGCGGGCTAATCCCTGATTTATATATCAATAAGCGGGCTTTAGCCCGCTTATTGATTAATGATGTATCAACGGCTTCAGCTGAAACTTAGCCAATATTAAGTTTTGGCTGAAGCCAAGGTATTTGTATCTAATTGTTAAAACGGGCTAAAGCCCGTTCCTATTGAATATTTACATTTGTCTCTGCTATAAAACCACATTTATATATCAATAGAGGCGGGCTTTAGCCCGCTTATTTTATAAAGTATCCTTCCATTGGCTTTAGCCGAAACTTAAAATATTTTCTAACATAAGTGATTAAATTTTAAAGACGTATCTTTACGTCACCAAACAAAATATTACAATATGTCATTTATAACACCGGAAGGAGCCAGGAAGGCTCAGCTATCCCTATCTGAAAGAGCACCCGTTGCTCACGCTATTCTCTCTGGGAAAGAGAACATTTCGAAATACAACAGTGGAGTATGTCATGATGTGGTTGCTTATGCATTATATATGCGTGGTGCCAGCATAAGTCCTGCTCAGCTTGCAGAATCGGCAGGACAAAAATGGTTAACCTTGTTCAATTATCCGGCGGGAGAAAAGTGGGATGGATATACCCCTATTCCGGCAGGAAAAGCCATTGGTTTTTACAGGCTTATCGACAAAACATTCTTTCATTCGGCTATTACTACGGGAAATGGTAATGAAATCCGTTCTGTTAACGGTTTTTCATTAGGATCAGCATGGAATGTACCTGTAGATATGAAATGGGTACTGGGTAAAAAGAATTCTGACGGAACCTTCAATTATGATGGTACCAAGATAGAAGTCTATATTTCTTCTTTATAACAGAATTTATATTTCAATACAATAAAAGGCAGATCAGCATATTCGCTTTTCTGCCTTTTTACTTTTTAAGCATCGGCACATTTCGGGCATATCCCGCTGATGATAAAATTATATTCCTGTGCGATAAAATGCTCCGGCAGACTGATTTCCGGAATAGCGTTTTCAATACACGTCACGGAATGACATTCCTTACAGTTGAAATGAACATGATTATGAAAATGCTGTTCATGGGTACATTTTCCACTGCACTTTGCAAAATTCACTACACCATCAATATTGACGATCTTGTGTATCGCACCTTCATTTTCAAGCCTTTCCAGAACCCTGTAGATGGTTACTCTGTTGCACAGATCTCCAAGTTTCTTCTGAATATCAGAATGGGTAAGGGCAACATCCGAACTATTAATAAGGTTTAAAATTTCAGTTTTGGCGTGAGTATTTCTGACCTGTTTCATATTTTAATGCAACAAAGTTGCGTTATTTGAATTTTTATTTCTACTTTTGCAACAAAGTTACGATAAGAAAATTAATCCATACTATTATGAAATCAAAAATTCTTGATGCTGTAGGAATCTCCGCTGCTGTTTTATGCCTGATTCATTGTATTGTCTTTCCACTGTTATTAATTGTTCCATTGGGAATCTCCCATAATCCTTATATTGATCTGGTTTTCCTTTTTATAGGAGCCGTTGTGGTATTCAGAATAACAAAGAAAATGGAAAACCGGTGGCTGAAGTTTCTGTTCTGGATATCATTAAGCCTTATTTTCATTTCTATATTGACAGATTTTCTGTTTGAAGTTCATCTTCCTCTGATCTATATCGGAGCTGTCGGTTTGATTACAGGTCATATCATCAATTTTAAAAATCATAAACATTAAAACATGACTAAGAAACTTCCTGTAACGGTACTCAGCGGCTTTCTGGGAGCGGGTAAAACGACACTACTGAATCATATTCTGCATAACAAACAAGGTTTAAAAGTAGCTGTGATAGTGAACGATATGAGCGAAATTAATATCGACGCACGCCTTGTTGAAAATCAAAATACGCTTTCAAGAACTGAAGAAAAACTGGTAGAAATGAGTAACGGATGCATCTGCTGTACACTTCGTGAAGATCTTATGGTAGAAGTAGAACGTCTTGCCAGTGAAAACCGTTTTGATTACCTCCTTATTGAAAGTACGGGAATCAGTGAACCGATTCCTATAGCCCAGACCTTTACTTATATTGATGAAGAGAGCGGAATAGATCTTTCCCGTTTCAGCTATGTAGATACAATGGTAACGGTGGTCGATTGTTTCAATTTCATGAAAGATTTTGGATCTAATGAACTACTGATGGACCGCGATCTTACTGATATGGAAGGCGACTACAGAACGATTGTTAATCTTCTGACCGATCAGATTGAATTTGCCAACGTGATTATTTTAAACAAAACAGATCTTATCAATACTGAGACACTTGGCTTTTTAAAAGCAGCAATCAGGAAGTTAAATCCGGAGGCAACCCTTTTACAATCAGAGTTTGGAAAAATTGATCCTCAAAAGATTTTGAATACACAGCTTTTTGATTTCGAAAAAGCACAGTCATCCGCTGGCTGGCAAAAAGAATTACAGGCTGATCATCACACCCCGGAAACTGAAGAATATGGAATAAGTTCACTGGTTTTCAGAGATAAAAAGCCCTTCCATCCCATAAGACTCTGGGAATATCTGAACCATCATTATCCGGAAGGAACCATCAGAGCAAAAGGCCTGTTCTGGCTGGCTTCAAGACCTGATGATGCATTGAATTTTTCTCAGGCAGGAGGTTCTTTCAGACTTGAAAAAGCAGGAGTCTGGTGGTGCAGCATGCCGATGAGTCACAGGGTTCAGTATTCTTCATTTTCAGATAATCAGAAGTTTATAGAAAGCAGATGGGATAAAAACTGGGGCGACAGGATCAATGAACTGGTGTTTATCGGGCAGAATCTGGACAAAGATCAGATGCTGGCAGATCTTCAGCAATGTCTTATTAATGAAAAAGAAGAGGAACAATTCGATAAGAAACTAAGTTTCGAGGATCCGTTCCCAAAGAATATTTAAAATTAACTTTTAATTAATGCAACAAAGTTACGATAAAGAATTAAATATAATAACTTTCGGCATTATTTCAAAAACAATATGGACAGAAGAAAATTTCTAAAAGGATCTGCAATACTTTCAGGATTATTAACCTTATCGCCATCTGATCTCTGGAGCTTCGGGAAGAATACCGAACTGCACAGGAAAGGAAAAGCTAAGAATATTATTTTTATGATCAGTGACGGGATGAGCCTTGGAACGCTTTCAATGGCAGATCTGTATTCACGGAATATTTTAGGAAAGGGAAGTAACTGGCTTAATCTGTATCATGATAAAAAGGTAACCCGTGCTTTGATGGACACCGCTTCAGCAAGTTCTGTTGTGACAGATTCTGCTGCCGCAAGTTCGGCCTTTGGAGGGGGAATCAGAGTGAAAAACGGAGTTTTAAACATCGGAGCTAACGGAGAGAAACATCTTCCGATATGGCAGCAATATAAAAAAGCAGGAAAGAAAGCAGGCTGCGTGACTACTGTAACCATTACTCATGCTACTCCTGCCGGATTCTGTGTAAATTCTTCGAAAAGAAATGCTGAACCCCAAATTGCTGAAATGTACGCCGAGCTTGAACTCGATGTGCTCTTAGGTGGTGGAGACGAATTTTTTAATCCCTCCAAAAGAGAAGACAAAAAAGACCTCTATTCTGTTTACAGCAAAAAAGGATACAGAATTCTGAAAACACAAAATGACCTGAAAGAAATCAAAGAAGGAGAGAAGCTGCTAGGTATTTTCAATACAGGAGCATTGCCTTACAGCATCGACAGAACGCATCTTCCAGAATATAAAAACACACCCACTCTTGCTGAAATGGCCAATACGGCTATCCGTCAGATGAAAGATCATCCCGAAGGTTTTGTCCTTCAGATCGAGGCCGGAAAAGTAGACTGGTCTGCCCATGCCAATGATGTAGCGGCACTCATCTATGATCAGCTGGCATTTGATGAAGCGGTGAAAACAGTCATGGATTTTGCCGAAAAAGACGGAAATACTTTAGTCATCATCACTACAGACCATGGAAATGCTAATCCGGGAACTATTTACGGAGCAGAGGCTACTACACATTTTAACAGCATTTCAGAATACAAATACACCAATGAATACATTCTGAACAAGATTAACAAAGATGATTCGGTAAAAGATATTAAAGACTGGATTTATGAAGGCAACAAGATTACTCTGAGTGACGATGAAGCCAGGCATATGCTAAGTTTCTACAATGGTCTTGAAAAAGAGGAAGCGGGACTTTATAATTACAAGAAACTGCCTTTTAAACTGTATTCAGAAATTCAGAAAAGCAGAAATTCCGTAGGATGGATCAGCATGGATCATTCTGGAGATTACGTGGAAGTCGCTGCTTACGGCCCCGGAAATGAACTTTTACAGCCATTTATTAAAAATACAGACCTTCACGATCTGATGCTGAAGGCCTGTCTGGTATAGACATTCATATTTTTTCATATTTAATTATTTGGGAGATACGAGGCGGATTGATTGTGTCCGCCTTGTTTTGTATCAACAGGGGTTTAGATTTCCCCCATTACAAACATATTTTCCATAGTAGGAACATTACTTCCACCTGCTTTTTCAAGTGTAATGGCAAAAGCCTGCGCTTTGGGAATATTGGCCAAAGCAATTTTGCTGTCTTTATCTTCAGTGTACATTCCTGCATTGATCGGTTTTCCATCTTCTATGGCCCAAAGCTGATACTGCATTCCTTCGGGAGCTTTAGGAAGTTTTTCCGCATTCAGATACACTTCTTTTGTTTTTTTATCCCAGAAAACCATTGCTTTGGCGTCTGTGTGCTTCTCTACGCCCTTCAGCATCACCATCTGCATATCGGGATTGGAAATCATATCCATCTTTCGGTTCATTTTTTCCATAGCCTGATCCTTCTGCTTTTTATCAGCTATCATTAAAGCTATTTCTTTTTGGCTGGCAGACTGGCTGTTCATCCAGAATACATTTCCGGCAACACTTACCAGAAATAATACCGAAGCTGCTATAGCATAGGTTTTCCAGGGAGTGCTTCTCTGAATCACCTTTCTGTCTGTATTATTTTCGGCCTGTCTTCCTACTTCAGGAATATCTGGTGAAAGAGCAGGAGTTATTTCTTCAACCACCTGTTCCTGCTGAATTTTGTTCCAGATCTTCGATTTCAAATCATCTGGAGGTGTTACAGCCTGAGCTGTAGCAAGATGTTCCAAAGTTTTCTGTGCTTCTTCAAAAGCTTCTTTTACTTCAGCATTATTCTTCATCACACACTCCAAAATCCCTGCTTCCTCAGGAGAAGCATGGCCAAGAATATAAGATTCTATAATTCCGGATGATATGTATTCTTTAGTGTTCAATTTATTGATAATCTTTTAGCAAATCCTTTAATTTCATCAGCGCATTCCGCATTTTCGTTTTTACCGTTCCCAGCGGTATCTTCAGCTTTTCTGATATTTCATGTTGGGTATATCCCTGATAATAAGCAAGGTCGATGAGCTCCTGTTTATCTGTTTCCAGACCTTCCAGCACGTTGTTAAATCCGATATAATCGGAAGAATGATTAGTCGTTGAAAGCTCTGCAGTATTATATACGAAATCCGGAAGTGCTTGGTTTTTAAGCTCATTCTGGAAAGCTTTTGATTTTAAATAATCAATGGCTGTATTCCTGGCAATATTGATGATCCAGGTATAAAACCTCCCTTTGGAAGCATCATACTGATGGATAGAATTCCATATTTTAACAAAAACATCCTGAATAACTTCTTCGGTATATTCCTTAGACTGAACGATACGAAGAATAATCCCGTACAACGCACCGGAATAGTGGTCATACAGATAATGAAAACCAGTTTCGTTTTTCTCTTTCAATAAAACGATAAGCTCCTCTTCAGAATAGGTTGTTTTAATAGCTTTTATTTTTTCTTTCCAAATGTAATAAAATAAAACACATAGACAATAAAATCTAACACATCTTTTATTTCGTACACAATTTTATATAAATCATTGAAAAATATTCAATATCAGAAATTCTAACCTATAAAGCTATAGAATAATCCTATTGAGAATATCATTATTGTACCTCAGAATTGGTTTAAAAAACGGTTTTTAAAAATCGAAAGTATTATAAAATCACTATGGATTTAAAATTAATAAACTGAAAATCAATATGTTAAAATAAATTTATTTTTTTTTCAATCTAAAATAAAACCAACCTCGTAAATGACATTAAAAGCACGAATTAAATATAATTAACAAAAAAAATAACTACAATGAACACACAATCAAAAATCACAGTTCTAGCAATGGTAGCTCTATCATTTGCATTCAGTGGGAAGGTAACTGCACAAACGATGAAAGAAAAAACAGTAATGGTAGGGGGAGCTCCTATGTATCCTTCTAAGAACATTATTGAAAACGCTGTCAACTCAAAGGATCACAAAACCCTTGTCGCTGCAGTAAAAGCTGCCGGCCTGGTAGAAACATTACAGGGTGCGGGACCTTTTACAGTATTAGCACCTACGGATGCAGCCTTTGCCAAACTTCCGAAAGGTACCGTAGAAAACCTTGTAAAACCTGAAAATAAAGCGATGCTTACTTCTATTTTAACCTATCATGTTCTTCCAGGAAGATATAGCGCTAAAGAAATATGGGCCGCTGTAAAAGCAGGAAACGGAAAAAGCATGATGAAAACTGTACAGGGTGAAGATCTTACATTCTGGACAAAAGGTAAAAATCTTTACATAAAAGACGCAAAAGGAAACAGCGCCAAAGTAACGATTGCTGATGTGAATCAGTCTAATGGAGTGATTCATGTAATCGATACAGTATTGATGCCATAACAAATTTCAAGATTTCAAACAGCATATTCCAATGTGCTGTTTTTATCTCTTATTTATCCAACACTAAAAATAAATACTATGAAAAAAACAATTCAGGTTTCTAATCAGGGTGCAACCCTTGATACCAGCAGAAGAAGCTTTTTAAAACTAAGTGGAGTAGGATTGGCTATTGCAGGCCTTACCATCATCGGATGTAATGATGATGATGACTTCCAGATTATAGAAGAATCAAAGTATGATCTTGGAACCGGAGATGTAGGAGTATTAAATTATGCCTATGCTTTGGAACAGCTTGAAGCAGATTTTTATACGAAAGTGGTCAACAATTTTTATACAGGAATTTCAAGTATTGAAAAAGAGATTTTTACAGACCTCTATCATCATGAGGTGATTCACAGGGATTTTTTCAAAGTTGCCATTAGTGGTGCGACAGATCATGTGCTTCCCAAGCTTGAATTCCAGTATCCGAATGTGAATTTTAATGATAGAAATTCAGTACTGGCTACAGCAAAGGCACTGGAAGATACCGGTGTTGCAGCTTACAATGGAGCAGGAAAATACATTTCCAATCCGGCTTATCTCGTTATTGCCGGTAAAATAGTTTCTGTGGAAGCCAGACATGCTTCTGCTATCAGAAATTTAATCAATCCCGGATCTGCAGATTTTTCAGGAGATGATGTGATCGATGCCAACGGACTTGATCTTGCCAAAGAGCCGAAAGATATCGTAATGGCTGCCGGAGCATTTATCAAAACACCATTTACCTGGAAAGAAAGAGGAATCAACTAAACATCAACCTAAAAACTCACATTATGAATATTCTTAGATTACTGGATAAACTTTCTGATGATAAATTTTTCACCAAGGAAGCATCAAGATTAGAAACGATTACTGATATTTCATTATTCGGGAAAAAAGCAGCTACAGCAGCTGTACCCCTTGGTTTGGGTGCTATGATGGCCACTCCTGCCAAAGCAGAAACTACCAAAACAGCATTAACAGGTACTGCTTTAAAAAGTACCCTTACAGATGCTTTACAACTGGCGCTGGTACTGGAATATCTTGAAAATGAATATTACAGCATAGGATTGTCAACCCCGGGACTGATTCCCAATGGAGACAGAACCGTCTTTATGCAGATTTCAAAGCATGAATCAGCTCATGTAAGTTTTCTGAAAAGTACACTGACTTCTTTAGGAACAACTCCCGGAAATAAACCTATTTTTGATTTTACAGCCGGCGGAAACTTTATGCCTTTTACGGATTATAACCAGTTTCTTATCCTTGCGCAGGCTTTTGAAGATACCGGAGTGAGAGCTTACAAAGGGCAGGCAGGAAATGTAATGTCCAATAAAGTGGTTCTGCAGGCAGCGTTACAGATTCACTCCGTTGAAGCCAGACATGCCTCACAGGTAAGAAGAATGCGAGCGAACAAAGGATGGATTGAGCTTGCCAACGGAGGAAGTATGCCCTCCGCCACCAATCCGGTTTATGCAGGAGAAGAAAATACCAACCAGGCAGGTTATAATACCGGAACTTTATTTGGTGCCGCAGCAGGTTCTGCAGCCTACGACGAAATTTTAAGCGGCAGCGATGCACAAGCCATTGCTTCCCTGTTCATAGTATAGTTGTGATTTGGATGATGATAAGTGGTGAGTCCATTTCCGTATTTTCAGGGAATGGACTTTTTTCTAAATCAATCCTCAGGCCTTAAGAAAACACATAATCAACATCTTATATTCATCCCGATTCATCTTTTAAGTACCATATTCACTTATGGTGCTTTTATTTTCATAATGCTCGTTAATTCAATATAAATACAGAATTCACGTAAGCTAATTTAAAATAAATACACATATAGCTTTATTAACATATTTACTGTAATAGAATACAAAATTATTTTGTAATTTGGCTTACTTATTAAAATAATAATTTAAAGCGCTTAAAAATATTTAAAATATAAACTTTAAGACCTTGATTATCATTTTTTAATAATCAAAAAAGAAAAGTCTCTAATTGTTGATATAATATATGAAGAAGTATCCAATTCCTGCGAATGAAGAAAGCCGAATGAAGAAACTGGAGTATTTTGGTCTTTTAAATCTTGAAAAAGACCCCCAGTTAGATATTTTCGCAGAAACAGCGTGTCTGGTGACAGACTGCCCGGCAGGGCTTATTGCCATGATGGAAAGCGAAACCCAGACCATCCAAAGCTGTGTGGGGCTTGCTCTTGATTTTGTAGACAGGAAGAATACTGTATGTCAATACTCTATCGCCAGTGGTGATATTGTTATTATCAACGATACTTTATTAGACGAAAGATCTTCTGATAACGCAATTATTCTGGCAGGTGGAATCCGGTTTTATGCGGGAGTTCCCCTGATTGATGATGAGGGATTTGTATTAGGAACACTCTGTGTTATCGACTACAAACCTAAAACAATTACAGATGATCAGATTTCAACCCTGAAAAAAATAGGGGAGGCAGTCACAAAAGTTCTCATGGGAAAAAGGAAAAATCTCCAGGCTGAGTATTTTCAGCAGACTTTTACCATTTCCAATAATCTGATCTGTGTTCTGGATAAGGATTTTGTGCTGAAGGATGTGAACCCGACTTTTGAGAAGGTGTTTCAATTAGATAAAGCAGAGGTTATTAATCAGAATTTCATGGATCTGATAGGGAATCACAATTCTCAGCTGCAAATGCTTTCCAAAAATCTTCCCGATACCAATGAAGAAGTTACATTTACGACTTCAACAAAGATAGATGATACTCAAACCATCATTATTGAATGGTATTTAAAGCTCAATCAAAACCACTCGGAGATTTTTTGCTTCGGAATCAATATCACCCAGCGTATCGAAGAAAAGAATAAACTGGAAAGCTCTGAACGCCGCTTCAGAAGCTTCTTCGAAAACGCCATAGGATTGATGAGTATGCATGATATGGAAGGTAATATCATTGCTGTTAATGAAAAAGGAAGAGAAACCCTGCAATATTCTTCTGAAGAAGTAGAAAGATTGAATTTAAGAGACCTTGTTCCCCAAAAAAACTGGTACCTTCTTGAGCAATATCTCGAAAGAATCAATAAAAACGAGGAAGATTTCGGAACCATGATCCTGAAAACAAAAGGAGGTGAAGAAATGATCTGGATGTATCACAATCTTGTGGAAATCAACAAAGAAGGAAATCCTTATGTGGTAAGTACTGCCCTGAATGTTACTGAAAGAGTAAGTTTGGAAAAAGACCTTGTTCAAACCAAAAAGATGCTGGAACAGACAAGTGCTGTGGCACAGGTGGGTGGATGGGAAGTCAACCTGAAAAACAATACCGTTTTTTGGTCACAGTCTACCAGGGAAATCCATAAAATAGATAGAGATTTCCAGCCCGATTTTGAAAATGCACTGGGATTTTACAGTGAAAAAAGCAGGGAAAAGCTGGAGTTTTTATTCGAAAAGGCTGTAAAAGAAGGCGTTCCCTACGATGAAGAATTACAGCTTATACAGAATGACGGCGTGATGATCTGGGTAAGGGTAAAAGGGATCCCGGAATTTGAGGATGGAGTATGCACCAGAGTCTACGGAATCATTCAGAATATTGATACCTTCAAAAATATCTACCTGGAACTGGCCAGGAAAGAAGCTATGCTGCAATCTTTTGTAAAATATGTACCTGCTACGGTAGCCATGTTTGATAAAGATCTCAATTATGTTTCTGTAAGCAGAAGCTGGAAAGATGAGTTTCAGATGAATGACATCAGGCTTATTGGTGAAAATATGTTTAAGATATCGCCCAATGTACCGGATGAAAGAATAAAAATATATCAGGATGCACTGGCCGGAAAGGCTTATAAGAATGAAGACATGGCCATAGAAATTCCTGGTAAAGAAATCATTCAGCATTACAGCGTAGAGGTGACACCATGGTATCTTTCCAATCATGTTATAGGAGGAATTATTGTTTCTGCCCAGAATATTACAGCCTCAGTAAGAATCAACAGAGAACTGAAAAATGCCAAGAAAATGGCAGATATTGCCAGTAAAGCAAAAACTGAATTCCTGGCCAACATGAGCCATGAAATCCGGACTCCGCTGAACGGAGTAATCGGTTTTTCCGACCTTCTTTTAAAAACTCCATTGAACGAGATACAGACTCAATATCTCCACTATATTAATGAATCAGGAGAAAATCTGTTGAATATCATCAATGACATCCTTGATTTTTCTAAGGTAGAATCCGGAAAAATGGATCTTATTGTGGAAAAAGCCAATATTTACGACATGGTAAGTCAGGTAATCAATGTTATCCTTTACCAGTCGCAGAAAAAAAATATAGAATTGCTGCTGAATATAGAACCGGGACTTCCTGAAACAATCTGGCTGGATGAATCAAGGCTGAAACAGATTTTGATCAATCTTCTTGGAAATGCCGTAAAATTTACAGAACAGGGAGAAATAGAACTTAAAGTAGAAAAACTGAATCTGGACAGCAAAAATATCACCCTGAGATTTTCCGTAAGAGACACCGGAATTGGTATTCCTAAGGAAAAACAGCAGCATATTTTCGATGCCTTTACCCAGGAAAACAGCTCAATCAGCAAACGCTATGGAGGAACAGGTCTCGGATTGACCATCTCCAATAATATTCTGAAATATATGGGAAGCAGCTTGTCATTGGTAAGCGAACTTCATAAAGGTTCTGTCTTCTATTTTGATATAGAGGTTCTTTATGAAATGTCCGACCGTCATGAAGATGAAGAGCTGCCAATCAATAAGGTTCTTATCGTAGATGACAATGAAGCCAACAGGATTATTATTCAGCACATGCTGGCTTATAAAAATATAGATTCAAAGCTGGCTGCCAATGGAATGGAGGCGCTTCAGATCTTACTTGCGGGAGAACGCTTTGATGTTATCCTGATGGATTACCATATGCCAATTATTTCCGGGCTGGAAACCATAGAAAAAATCAAAGACCTGTTTAATCAGCAGAATGAATCCTCACCTTTGATTATCCTTCATACCTCATCTGAAGAACATGATGTGATTAATTATTTCCGTCAGGAAAGCGATTCATACTTCCTGTTAAAACCTATTAAATCAGAAGAACTCTATAAAACATTAAGCCGGGCTGTGAAAAATACGGAAAAAGACGTAACCAGCATTTCACAGCAGGAAACCGAATCTTCCTTTTTGATGCAGTCACCACAGGTTTTACTCGTGGACGATAATCCGGTTAACATGGTTCTCAACCATAAAATGATAGGTTCATTGATTCCTGATGCGGAGCTTACAGAAGCTACGGATGGGCTCCAGGCATGGCAGCTTTGTCAGGGAAAAAAATTCAATATCATTTTAATGGATGTCCAGATGCCGGTAATGGATGGTATTGAAGCTACAAAACAAATCCGTTTGCTTCCGGAATATTCTGATATCCCAATTATTGGCGTCACTGCCGGTAATGTACTTGGAGAGAAGGAAAAGTGTCTGGATTCCGGGATGAATGACTTCCTTCCTAAACCTTTAAGACAAAATGATCTGCTGGAAATACTGAAAAAATACATTCCTGGTGAAAATAATGTTCCAGAGGAGAATAATGTTCCGGACGAGAATACCACAGATACAGAAAATGATCTCGATATAAATCTTCTGAACGAACAGATAGGTGATGATGATGAAGATTTTAGAAAAATATTCCTGGATCTTGTCATGCAACAGCTTACTCAGGCTGAAGAAGATATTAAAAAACACGCAGCTGAAAAAGACAGTACTAATCTGAAACTGATCCTTCACAAGCTTAAAGGAACAGCCGGAACAGCGGGGTTGGTAACACTTACAAAAAATACGGCCAGCTGGGAGAGTAAAGCGGAACCCGACATGGATTTTATCTCCATGGAAAAAGAAATGATCCGGGAAATAACAAAAGGATTACAATTAATTAAAAATTTAATACAATAAAAAACCAAAATTATGCTGATTCTAATCGCCGAAGACGACGAACTGATTCTAAAAACGATTGAACACAAATTATTAAAAGAAGGGCACGAAGTGATCCTGACCCGCAACGGGAAAGACGCTATTGAAACCCTTAAAACCAGGGAAGTAGATCTTGCCATAACAGATATTATGATGCCTTTTGCTTCCGGAATTGAAATACTTTCTGCCATTAAAACCATGGGCAAGCAGATACCGGTAATCATGCTTTCCAGTATGGGGCAGGAGGAAGTAGTACTGAATGCCTTCGATTTGGGTGCAGCCGATTTTATTGTAAAACCATTCAGTCCCAATGAATTGATACTAAGAATAAAAAGATTTTCTTCAAAATAAACGACAACCATGTTTCTCACCACTTCTGTGCATTTTCTCTTTCTTGTTTTTCTGGGAATGCTATCTTTAGTACTTTTACTGATCATCGTTGTACTGATCTACAGCTTTTATCAGTACAGAGAATCTATCCGGGTTTTCAGATGGTCTGAGGTGATCAATAAAAAGATCTCAGAAGTGATTGTATATGGTGAAGAAGAATTGGCTGCAGACACTAATTTTTTAACAGCATCTGGTACTCCTTCATTCAGAAATCTGTTTCTTCAGAAACTGGCAGAATCCGAGAAAAAATTTTCCGGAGCAGCACAGAATAAACTTAAAGATTTATTTCATGAATATGGCCTTCAGGAAGAAGCATTGAAAAAACTCAATCAAAAGAAGGAACATATTATTGCAGGAGGAATACAGGAACTTACCGCCATGCACGTACAGGAAGCGTTGCCAAAAATTTCTACATTTTTAACCCATCCTTCAGCTCAGGTGTATCAGGAGGCGCAATATGCAATGGTTAACTTTAAGGGGTTTGAAGGTCTTCATTTCCTGAACAGCATTTCCTCCAAAATATCAGAATGGCAGCAGCTTCGTCTGCTTATTTCCGTAACACATATTCCGGAGAATTCCCGAGACAGCATTAAAAGCTGGATGGAAAGCTCTAATGAATCCGTAGTTATTTTTACCCTTAAACTCTTAAGAAAATTTCAGATATTATCACTTTATCCAACAGTTACTGATTTGTTGAATCATCCATCTGCTGATGTACGGGTTCAGGCAGTGCAAACTTTATTATCGCTGGAAAATTCTTCAACAATCGCTGATCTTATGGAAATCTATCCCCATCAGCCAGCTGAAGTACAGAAAGAGATTCTCAAAGTCATGAAAAAGTCAAAAGACCAGTACAGTACGGATTTTCTGAAAGATCAGTTATTGGAAAATCCGGATTCAGGGATAAAAGTATATGCAGCAGAAGCTTTATGTGCATTGGAGAAACAGGAATTCCTTAAAGAGATATCCCAAAAGGAAACCTCTTCTGAAGAACTCATTCAAATTATTAAATACGCATTACAGGAAAAAGCATGTTAGAATTCTCACACATCATCTATGAAGTTGTTATCTGGCTGTTTCTGATTTACGGAACAGCAGTAGCCCTTATCTATGGCTGGATAGGAATTTATGCGCTTGGCGCTGTATTACGTTATAAAAAAGAAAATACATTTACAGACTACAGCATTATTGCGGCCAATCCCAATGCTCCGGTATTCAGCGTTATAGCTCCGGCATATAATGAAGGAATGACCATTGTAGAAAATGTACGTTCACTGTTATCCCTTTACTATCATAATCTGGAAATTATCATTGTAAATGACGGAAGTAAAGATGATTCCATGCAAAAGCTGATTGAGGCTTACGAACTTGAGTCTGTAGCTTATTTTATTCAGGGAAAAATTGAAACCAATGCGGTAAGAGGAGTTTATAAAAGTAAAAATCCGGCCTTCAAAAAACTGATTGTTGTTGATAAAGAAAACGGAGGAAAAGCCGATGCCTTAAATGTTGGAGTCAATATTTCTTCCGGAGACTATCTGGTCTGTATTGATGTTGACTGTATTCTCGAGCAGGATTCGATTTTAAAACTCGCAAAACCAATGCTGGAGCAGACTGATAAAAAGTTTATTGCCTGCGGTGGAGTGATTCGTCTGGCCAACAACTGTGTCATTGAAAACGGAAAAGTAGTAAGTGTCAATATGCCGAAAACCCTACTGGGAAGAACACAGGCATTGGAATATATCCGGGCTTTTGTACTGGGACGTATGGCATGGTCCAGAGCATCAGGACTGATCCTGATCTCCGGGGCTTTTGGAGTCTTTGACCGGAAAATTGTACTGGCCTGCGGTGGCTATGATAAAAACACAGTGGGAGAGGACATGGAGCTGGTGGTAAGAATGAGAAAGTATATGGAGGAAAAGAATGAGCCTTACGAAGTACTTACCATTCCGGATCCGCTATGCTGGACAGAAGTTCCGGAATCTAAAGATATTCTCAGAAAACAACGAAACCGATGGATGCGCGGAACCATGGAAACTCTGTGGAAACACAGAAAACTCATGTTCAATCCGAAATATAAAAAATTAGGAATGATCAGTCTTCCTTACTGGTTCTTCTTTGAATTTCTGGGGCCGCTCATCGAATTTTCAGGGTATATTATCTTTATCATCTTTTTATTGCTTGGGATTATCAACTGGCCCTTCTTTCTGATCTTGTTTGCCCTCGTCATCTCAATGGGATTCCTCTATTCCATCTATGCGATATTGGTGGATCTTGTCAGCCATCAGGTTTATACCAAAAGGAAAGACTTCCTTAGACTAATTTTTACCGCTTTTTCCGAACCTTTTTATTTTCATCCTATTGTCGTAAAAGCAGGCGTTAACGGATTTATAGATTATTTCAAAAAATCCCATGGCTGGGGTGAAATGACAAGACAGGGCTTCAATCAAAGCACACAGCATTTACCGCTGAAAGAAAGGATATATGCCATTCTTCAGGCAGGACTTAAAAAATGGGGAATGCTGGCATTGGCTTTCTTTGCCTTATTTTTATTAGGAATAACCGCAGAATCACTGTGGTACAAATATACTTTTCCAAAATTTGAAACATCAGCCATTATTGGTCATCTTTTCTTAGAAAACATTTTATTTGCGCTTCAACTGACATTTTGTGTCGGAATTATATATCTGATTATTAATTTTGTTAAAGAAGGATGGGCAAAAATTCTGGGAATAATCACCCTGGTTATTGTAGCAGTTACTCAATATATTTTGTTCCTGTATTTTTCTGAAACCCGCAATGTTTTGGGTGCCGACCTTTTATACTACAGCAAAGAAGAGATGAAGCAGATTTTGCAGGCAAGCGGAATGCTGAACTTCAAAAACTTTGCATTGCTGGGAATTTTAATCGTGGGATCCTTGATTCCTTTGTGGATTGCAGGAAAAGGAGCTTTAAAATCAATCTATCCGGGAATAATACTATTGATTTTCGGGTTAACAGCATTTTTTATTCCTTCCAATGTAGTGGGAGCAAAGATTTTGAGTTCCGAAAGTGAGTTTAATCAAAATGCAGCAAAAAGTAAATGGGCTTATTTTTTTAAATCCAATAAAGACAATTTTATCAGCGACCATCCGGAACTCACTGAATTGCTGGGTGAAAATGAAGATTTTACTGCCAATGCAGAAATGATTGATAAAAACTATCCGTTCTGGAGAAAAGAAAACACACCGGATTTTTTAGGTTCTTACTTTAATCGATCTGAGAAAGTTCCCAATCTTGTTTTTCTTGTGATGGAAGGTTTCGGACATGCGTATACTTCCCCAAAAGGATATATCGGAAACTTCACTCCTTATCTTGATTCACTGTCCCATAAAGGATTGTATTGGGAAAACAGTTTAAGCTCAGCAGGAAGAACATTCGGAGCATTACCGTCATTAACAGGGTCTCTTCCTTTCGGAAAGAACGGCTTTCTTGAAATAGAAAAAACACCGGAGAATTTCAATCTTTATAATATCCTTAAAGCAAACGGTTTTGAAACAGGATTTTATTACGGAGGTCATGCATCATTTGACCGCTACCGTGAGTTTCTTGAGTACAGCGGTGCAGATCATATTATAGACCAGGCTTCCTTCAGCAGCCCTTACCGTAAGCTTCCTGCCAACAACGGAGAGAGCTGGGGATATGAAGACCAGGCTGTTTTAAGTAAAATGCTGCAGCAACAAAAACCCCAGAATCAGCCTTATTTCAATATGATTCTTACACTTTCCACACATAATCCTTTTTTAATCAACAATAAAGATTATTATGAAAAGCTGTACAATCAAAGGCTTAATTCAGGAATTTTGACTCCTGAACAGAAAAAATGGGCATCTGCCCACAAAAATCAGCTCATTTCGGTATTGAATGCAGATGATGCTATTAAAGTTTTTTTTGAAAGTTACAGCAAACGACCGGACTTCAAAAACACCATTTTCATCATTACAGGAGATCACAGTATGCCTGAAATTACATTGCAGTCTAAAATTGACAGATTCCATGTGCCATTATTAATCTATTCTCCGTTATTAAAAGAATCAAAGCGATTCTATAAAACGGTAAGTCATTTTGATATTGCGCCTTCGATTCTGGCTTACTACAGAAATAATTATCAAATCAAAACACCTTCTACCGTTACATGGGTAGGACGTGGCTTTTCTGCAGATTCTGAAATCAGCAAGGCCGGAATCCCTATGATGCAAAGTAAAAACCAGCTTATCGATTTTGTTTCTGAGAAATATTATATCCATGACGGGCAGCTTTTCACCCTTAAGAACATGGAGGAAGATACTTCAAATGATGCAGCATCCCTGAACAAGATCAATACCCGGTTCAATCAGTATAAAAGCATGAATGCCCGGATTTATTCCACAAAGAAACTGATGCCGGATTCAGTAATGGTTAATTTTAAGAAAAAAGCAAGGTCAAAGTTTTAAAACTTCCGGGTGTAGCCTAAAGTAATGTCAAACTGATTTCCTTTCTCACCAGGACGGAATTCCTGGTTATAATACATGGTTCCTAAAGAAAAAAGATTGACAGAACGGTAAGAGAAATTATACTCAGCACCTATTTTAAAGGTTTTAAGCTTAAAGGTTTCATTTTCCAGAAGGTTATTTCGGTATTCTTCCGGGCTTATCCCGGTTCCGATCTGAAAAGCAACATAATCCTGAGCGCCTTTTGTGTAATATCTCACCGTTCCGGTATAAGAATGTGAAATATTTTTACTGTCAGGTGTGATATAAGTACGAAGGTTGAACCAGAAATTTTTATAATATTTTCCTACAGCCGCAGTATACATCCAGATATTGTTGCTGAAATGAAGCTGACGGTAACCCAGCTCTGCCTCAAAACTATGAGGAAGATTGGCATTCAGGGAAACTCCGGTACGGTATTTCGGAAACAGACCTACATCATCAGAATATCCTCCGCCAACATATAAATAGAACATTTTGGAAAGTCTTGGATACGCTTCCAGTTCAATCTGTGTTCCGCCTTGTGCAAACTTATTGGCATAATTGCCACGAAGGATTACAGAACCAATAGATGTAATTCTTTTGTAACTTACTCCCACAATATGCCAGTCATCATCAAACTGCTTGT
The DNA here is from genome assembly GCF_005503635.1 of Chryseobacterium sp. 2VB. Classification (NCBI taxonomy): domain Bacteria; kingdom Pseudomonadati; phylum Bacteroidota; class Flavobacteriia; order Flavobacteriales; family Weeksellaceae; genus Chryseobacterium; species Chryseobacterium sp. 2VB. Next base: position 139,222 of record NZ_SCNC01000008.1, on the reverse strand, counting down.
CAAAATGGGAATAGTTGTAAATAATTCCAATAGCATTTTTAGAAGACAGATCCTTGATTCTTACTGCAAGAGCCCTCGCTTCTGTATTTTTGGGATTAATAGATAATAGAGTGGTTACCGCTTTGTCAGCTTCTTCATAATGATCCATTCCAAAATATACTTTTGCCTTTAGCAGCAGTAATGCCTCAGATTTTGAATGATAGGAAAGTCCTTTATCTATAATTTCAATTGCTTTTGTATTCTGATCATTCCAGTATTCCAATGAAGCATACGCCAGAAAATAATCTTCATCCTGAACCTCTCTTTTTCCGAGATCTTCAAACACAGCTCTTGCCGCTTCAATATCTTTATTCCAGGTATATAACCTTCCCAAAAAAACAGAAATATCGGTATAATTGGGAGCTTTTGCCAACGCCTCTTTTGCCAGGGTAATAGATGTAGTATAATCTTTCTGTTCAAAAGCGGTGGTGCGGGCTTTAACAAACAGTTCATCAGCAGTAAGATTCTGCTGGCTATACATGGTAATGGGAAAAAGTAATGCTAATAAAAAGGTCGGATATCTTTTCATCGAAGTTTATTATTAATGAGCTACATCTTTATCACAAATATATTGAACTTTTATCTCTCTGCCCAGAGATTATTCACCAAAACTTATCTTTTTAAGATTATTCTTCCACAAAATATCAAATAACAGATATTTATGATGGAATAATTATTGTCGTAATTGAAAATAATTGATTTTCTAAAAACCTTTATCATGAAAATAGCAACCTATAATGTTAACGGAATCAATGGCCGGCTTCCTGTTTTACTGAAATGGCTGAAGGAAGCTTCACCGGATATTGTCTGTCTTCAGGAATTAAAAGCTCCTCAGGAACGTTTTCCTTTACAGGATATCAATAACGCAGGATACGAGGCGATCTGGAACGGCCAGAAAAGCTGGAACGGAGTAGCCATACTTGCCAAAAATAAAGAAATAACTGAAGTACAAAGATCTTTGCCTGGTGACGCAGAAGATGTTCAAAGCCGATATATAGAAGCTATTATTGATCAAATGGTCATCTGCTGCCTGTATCTTCCCAATGGAAATCCTTATCCGGGACCTAAATTTGATTATAAATTGTCCTGGCTCAAACGTTTTAAGAGACGAACCAACCAGCTCATCAAAATGGAACTTCCCGCCATCCTTATCGGCGATTTCAACATTATTCCGGAACCTGTCGACGTTTATAAACCTGAGCGCTGGGAAAATGATGCCTTATACAGAACAGAAGTAAGAAAAGCATTTAAAGAACTTCAGAAAAAAGGCTGGCTGGATTCTCTGCGAAGTCTTTATCCTGATGAGAAAATCTATACATTCTGGGATTATTTATACAAAGCCTACGACCGCAATGCAGGAATGAGGCTGGATCATATTTTATTAAGTCCTTATCTTCAGCCGAGATTATCATCCGGTGGAGTAGACACACATGTACGGGGTTGGGAAAAAAGCAGCGATCACGCTCCGGTTTGGATTGAACTTTCGGATCATCCCTGATAACTGAAGAGTCCATATATAAAAAACTCCCGGTATAAAACCAGGAGTCTTTATATGATATCTATTTTAACTATTAAGATTGCTTGCGGCGGCGGCCTGAAACCTTTTTGTCAAGATCCCTGATATCCTGTCTCAGTTCACGGAACATCTCTTTAAAATTGTAGCTTTCATAATCACCCGGCTCGAAATCTTCCGGGAAAATTCCTGAAGCATACTGCCAGATTTCCACTACTTCTTCAAAAGGGATATCATAAGGCTCATAAAATGAATTATCAGCACTTACGCAAATTGCATTTTCCTTTCTTTCTTTAAAACGCTTGTAGGTAATTCCATCATTTAAAGTAACAAAAACATAGGTTTTGCCTGGTTTCAGTTCATTAATTCCTTCTACATATTTTCCTACAATATAAGATCCGCTTCTGAAAGGAGGCATAGAATCACCATCCGCAGGAAAAGCCCTGTATTTACCATTGGTAAGAAAAGGAAGAGCAATACGCTGAAGACTTTCAATGTATTCTATATCGCTATAACCTTCCAGATATCCCATTGATGCCTTCTGAGGAATAATTTCTATGGTATCATTTCCATGAGTATCCACTGCTACCGGAAGAACGATTCTGTTATCCGGAAGCTTTAGCATTTCATCTATCGGATGCTTTTCAATATCTACAGAAAGCATAAGATCAATACTCACATGGAAATATTTTGAAATTTTTACCAGCAGTTCGATAGGAGGCTCCGAAATTCCGTTTTCATATTTTGAATACCGGACTCTTGAAATCATGAGTTCATCGGCTACATTTTGCTGGGAGAGCTTTCTCCTGGCTCTTAAAAAGCGTATATTATTTGAAAAAACTGACATTGATATAAGTATGTCAGCAAAAATACAAAATTTGATTCCTTTATCAATCAATCCAAGTGGGTTTTACCCGATAAGAATACAAATTTCATTGATGTTTTTTTATTTTTTATCTAAAATTAGGAAATCCAGGTATTTCAGATCATCCATTTTACCTGTTACAGCACCATTGGAAACTGTTTTAGTTACATTGAAAAATAAATATCAATAATTAACATTTAATGCAAAAATAATAACTCTAAATTCCACAAATTGAGTTATGCTTTTTAACTTTTAGAAAATCAATCACATATAAGTGAAAATAATATTATCAATTATTTGTATTTATATTAATGAAATATTAAATAATATAAACATATAATTAATTTATTTAAAATAATTTGCAATTTTATTATTATTATTCATATATTCGTGATGTAATAATCATATAAAATTATAGTTATGAAAAACTTAAAAAAATTGGACAGAAACGAATTAAAAGCTATTTCAGGTAACGGATTACTAGATCCAATCGGCGGACTTCTAGGTGGACTAGGAGGAGTAGTTGGTGGAGTAGTAGGCGGTGTAGGTACTATCGTTGGTGGCGTAGTTACAGGCGTAGGATCTACAGTAGGTGGAGTAGTTGGCGGTGTAAGCACTGTTGTAACTAACGCTTTATGCCAGACACAATGTGTTGTTAATGGTGTAATCCACATCAAATTACTTGAGTGCGGATCAACTTGCTAGTCAGAAAGCATTACATGTAAAAAACAGACCGCTCTTTTCAGGGCGGTTTTTTTCTTATCATATCATTCCTTTTCAGTGACTTAGATTTATTAAATGGCTTTTGACAAACCGCAATAAAGCAACAATGTTGCATTAATAAATTTAATTTTCTAGCTTTGCCGGATCATTAAAGTATATGCATATGAAAAGGACCTTTTATTTTTTGGCAGGCAGTTCACTTATTTGTTCGTCATCACTTCTGAAAGCGCAGAAAACTATCCCCGAAAAAAGAACGGTAAAAGACATAGAGTCCATTCAGGTACAGGGAAAAACAAATTATAACGCTGCCAATATTTCAAGAAAAAAACTGGATTTCATTCAATCCAATACACTGGGAGAAACATTGAGTAAAATCCCCGGAATTCAAAATTCGGGATATGGACCGAATTCCGGAGCTCCCGTTATCAGAAGCTTAAGCGGAAACCGGGTAAAAATACTGGAAAACGGAATGGCCGTGAATGACCTTTCGGGAATAAGCCCGGATTTTAATACGGATATCGAAATGAACAGTGTTCAGAATATCACTGTTTACAAAAATTCTGCATCGGTTTTGTATGGTGGAAAAGCTATTGGAGGAGCTGTAGATATTGAAACAGAGTATATTGCCAGACAGCTTCCTGAAAAAAAGATAAATTTCAAAGGACTCCTTGAAGGAGGCAGTAACAGTGGTCAGAAACAGGCTTTTTCAGCCAGAGGAATTATTGCTAAAAACTGGGTCTGGACGGTTGGAGCATCCAATCAGAAGCAGGAAATAGTCAGAATTCCGGGAAAATCAAAAGACGACAGATGTTATGATCCTGAGCTTGTAGGTTTCAACAGTATTTTACAGTCACTTTGCCAGATCAATGTAGATTCGAGACGTGTCCTGAACAAGAGCCTTTTTCCTTATATCAGCCAGTTTGCCAAAGATCATATGATAGAGTATGAACTGTCTGAGGATGATCTTTATACATTCAGTTCCACGTATTACAATCCTGCTGACGGTAAATATTATCCCAACCCGAAAAACGATTTGTACGTTCCTGGTCAGGATGCCGTGAAAGACCGATATAAAAGTGAAGTAAACGGAATCAAAGATTATGTGGAAACAAAAGATGGTGAGATCCCCAACAGTCATTCGGAAAGCAATTCATTTTATGTAGGCACCAGTTATATCGGAAAATCATTGTATGCAGGAGGCGCGTATCAGAATTCTTACTCCTATTTTGGGGTCCCGGGATATGCAATCCCTAAAATCCCCAAACATAGCCATGGAAAACCACAACCCAAAATAGAATATAGTCCCATCAACATCAGAAGCCTATCTCATAAAGCCATGTTTGAATCCGGTTACAAGTTTACCCATTCTCCGTTTTCAAGCATCAAACTGAATTACATGGGTGTATTTTCAAAAAATGCTGAACTTCTGGATCGGTACCGCGCCAATCAGTTTGCTGTGAATCAACACAATGGACGCCTGGAAATCAACCAGCAGAAATTACAATTTCTTACCGGAACTACGGGGCTTGAAATACAATACAGAGATATGGAAGGCACCGGAGGCCAAAGATACTTACCCAATAATATAAGCCGTGAAATTGGAATCTTTACCATGCAGCACCTTGATTTTAATTTTCTTCAACTGGATCTTGGGTACAGAAACGATCATGTACAACGCAGGGCAGAAGCAGATAATAAATATGTCAGAAGCCGCGGACTTTCCGGAGGAAAACTCAGTGACAGAGATTTCACGCTTCACCAATTTCATAGTTCCGCACAATGGACTCTCTTTAAAAAAGGGTATCTGAAAGTACAGTACAACCATTCAGAAAGAGCACCGGAGGTGAATGAGCTTTATTCAGGAAACAATCATTTTGCGATCCTGACAGAAGAAAATGGTGATGATACACTGGATAAGGAAACAGCCAATACCGTTGAAATCGGGACCGGAGTTAATCTGAAGAACCTGCGGGTATCTGCCAGCTGGTACCATACCTCTTATAAAAACTATATTTATCTTGCCCACACCGGAATTTCCAGAGAGGTTTTTCTGGTAAAAGAATGGCGCTCCGATGATACGGAAATCAATGGAATTGAAGCGGAAGCCGCTTATAAAGCAGATCTCGGAAAAGCAGGAAAGTGGGAGATAGGCGGATATTATGATCTGGTAAGAAATATAAGCGTTGCCGACAGTTCCATAAGAAAATGGAGTGATGGCGATTATATGCCCAACATGCCTACCAGCCGTTTCGGATTCAATCTGGAAGGAACCCTGCACAACTTCAGCGTGAATCTCAGCTTAGACCATTACTTACGGCAAAAATATTTAGGTAAAAATATTAATCCTGAACTTCCGATGCCTGCATTTTCACTGCTGAATGCCCGTATTTCCTATAAGGACAGTAGTCTGGGTTTAGGTGATCTCGAATATTATATCATAGGAAACAATCTGCTGAATGCTGAAGCCAGACTTCAGAACTCTCAGTTAAAATTCCTCAGTCCGCTTCCCGGAATTACTATTTCCGCCGGTGTGAAAATCACTATATAAATCAATCTGTTTTCTGCAGTTATTATTACTTAATAGCTGCAGATTTTTTTAGGTAATCCATGTAAAACCACCTTTTAGGATGCAGAATATTTCTGGTGGTTTTTACCCTGTTTATTTATACAAAAATTAATCAAAAAAAAAGAAAAAAAAGAAGGAAAAAATTTTAATACGACGAGTTTTGTCGCTGTGCGCCAGTACTTTTGTATCAGAGATAAGATAAAGAATCCCGGGAAATTAATTGTCTTACCCAACCCAATTTTAACCTTAAAACAACTTTTTTAAATTATGTGTAAAAAACAACTAATAATCATTTTTCTCCTTTTATTTTGCATTTCCTATGCGCAGAATGAATTCACTACCATCTGGAAACCCAATGCAAACGGCGTCATTGATCATTCAATAAGATTCGGCGGCACAGGAACCGATTACACCATTTACTGGCACGAAGTAGGATATCCTGAGCATAACGGGATGTTTGATAATGTAAACTCTAGCAGCAATGAGCCTTTACTTATATATTTTGGGCCATCATTCCATCCAGATCCTCTGCAGGCCACTTACGAATTAAAAGTATCCAGCGGTAACGGATCATTTTACGGATTCAGGGCCAATACCGAAATCATTCCTCCGGGTGGAAATCAGGAACTTATAGAACTCAGCCAGTGGGGAAATACGACATGGCTTCAGCAATTCGACAGAGCATTCGCCAACTGTCCCAATCTTAACGTAACAGCTGCAGATACTCCTGATTTGACACAGATAACCAGTTTATCACAAATGTTCCTTAACTGTTCATCTTTGACAGGCCATACTTCATTTTCTTACTGGAATCCATTCCGTATTACGGACATGAGCGGTATGTTCAGCGGAGCGACGCTGTTTAATCAGAATATCGGAAACTGGGATACGGCAAAAGTAACGAATTTCAGCAGCATGTTTTCTTCTGCATCTTCTTTCAATCAGGATATTTCTGGCTGGAATACGGTATCCGGAACTGATTTTTCCTCCATGTTTGCAGATGCAACAGCTTTCAACCAGCCATTAAATTCATGGAATACAGAAAATGCGACTAATTTCCGCTATACATTCTATAATGCGGCAGCATTTAATCAGCCCCTTGATAACTGGAATACAGGTAAAGTGACAGATTTTGAGCATATGTTTGAAAATGCAGTATCATTCAATCAGCCCATCGGAAACTGGGATGTAAGTAAGGCGGATTATTTCGCCGGATTAAATATGTTTGCTGGTGCTTCACATTTTGACCAGGATATTTCTTCGTGGAATATCAAGCTTCAAAACTTCAACTGGAATACAATCTATTTCGGATTTAAAAATGCCGGCTTATCTTGTACGAATTACAGCAATTTTCTCATCGCTCTGAATAATAATCCTACCTGGGCAAACTCCACAATAACGTCCGGAACTATAGATGCAACAGGATTGGTTTATTCTACACCGCAAGCGATGCTGGCCAGAGCCCAGCTGATCAGCAAAGGGTTTAATATTATCGGAGATTCCTATATTTCAGGTTGTTTTCTGTCAACAAGAGAAGCTTCCCCAAAAACAAAAACTTCCGCTTATCCTAATCCGACGACAGGAGTGGTCAACGTAGAATCCTCAGTAGACGAAAATGTGTATTTATATGACAATAACGGTAACCTCATTAAAAATATATTGTTCAGAAAAGGGAAAAATACCATCGATCTGACTGAATATCCTTCAGGAGACTATATCTTTAAAGGTGATACTTTTTTCCATAAAATCACCAAGCAATAGTAGAACAGCCGAAAGGTTAGCTATTTAAACCCTGCTCCAAAATCTGCAGATTTTGGAGCTTTTTATTGGTGAAATCGAAGAAAGATACTATTGACGAATCCGATACAACTTTTATTATATCGGATATTCAATTGACTGGAACGAAGTAACAGAATTCTTTAAGCTATTATTGGTTAAAAAATTCGATGTAATATCTGAGAGAGTAAAAAACATAGGATGATTTTTTTGTGATTTCTTAACAATCCCATCATCAAAATAAACTTTATATTCGTAGCATAAATGGCTTTAGGAAAATTATATCAATTAAACTGAGCCTGTAAACGAACGTAACCATCTAAAATCTAAGAATTAAATACAGAAAAAATGAGAAACACTATTTATGCTTTGTTGTTATTATTTTTATTCACAGGCGCTAATGCTCAGGAATACTCAAAATTAATCATTGAAGCTGATCAATTATATAGGGCAAAAGATTATAAAATGTCTACGGATGTATATGGTAAAGCTTTTAAAATCGAAAGCGAAAATCCAAGTCACTTATATAATGGCGCATGTTCATCTTCCTTGGCAGGAAATACAAAACAAGCATTCAAATGGCTGAACCTGTCCATAGATAAAGGCTGGACCAATCTCAAGCACTTAAAATCTGATACTGATTTGGATAATCTACATTCAAAAAAAGAATGGGGAAAAACAATTGAAAAGCTAGAAAAGAAAATAGCGGTCATAGAAGCCCATTATGACAAACCATTGCAGGCTGAATTATTGGCAATTCTTGAGGAAGACCAAAAATACAGGATGCAAATGGATGAAACCCAGAAAAAATTTGGTCCGCAATCTAAGGAAATGAATGACCTTTGGAAAATAACAATGCAGAAAGACTCTCTTAACCTGTTAAAAGTAAAAAAAATATTAGATGAAAAAGGCTGGGTGGGTAAAGACAAAGTAGGCGCACAGGCCAATAGTGCCTTATTTCTTGTGATTCAGCATTCAGATCTGGAAACGCAGAAAAAATATTTGCCCATGATGAAAGAAGCTGTCACAAAAGGAAATGCCAGTGCCGGTTCTTTAGCGTTGTTAATTGATAGAATAGAAATCCGGGAAGGCAGAAAACAAATATACGGAAGCCAGATAGGAATCAATCAAAGTAATAATACTTACTATGTTTTACCTTTACTGGATCCGGATAATGTAGATAAAAGAAGAACAGAAGTTGGCCTGGGTTCAATCTCTGACTACGTTAAAAACTGGAATTTAGCTTGGGACGTTGAAAAGTACAAAAAAGATTTACCTGAATTAGAAAAATTAAATAAAAAGAATTAAATCAATAGAAAAAACTTCTGATCACAGCAGTTTATAATATGGCGGATTAAGGGTGTTAAAATTCTTTAATCCGCCATTTCTAATTATTACAACCTTGAATAGAGTTGAGTATTACTTGAAAAACCCGATACAATAACCAAGAGAGCAAAGTAATGAAACCTAAGATGTTCTGTGAATCTTTGAAACCAGAATAATATACAATTTAACATAATATAAATTATAGGATTTTTATTATAAAAAAGAAATAGAGCACTAACTGTCTGAGAATCCGGTATTCTTAAACTTTTTCTACCCAATAGCTTTTAACGAATTCTCGGAACTCTTCTCTGTCGTAAACCTATCCGGAAAATCTCCGGCTTATCGTCATCCAATTCTTTGAAATTTTGGTAAGGATAAAACAAAACGAAAAATTCTATTTCAGAACTTTTTACAACTTCCCCTAAATCTTTTTTCTCTGATTGATAAAGGAAAAATTTTCCTGGTTCAATTATTTGAAAAAATTAGTTGTAGAGAGCGCAACCCTTGTCAAGGTTTTGAACCTTGACAAGGGTCTTTAAGGGGTCTTCGATCATTAATTATAACTTAACTCCTTTTATATTATGTTAAATTACCCAACAGGAAATTTAGAAGGAAACCCATCATAAAAGTCAGCCCTTACGCTCTTAATATTTGAATCTTATTCCTGAAGTAAAGTTTCCATAATGTTCATTTACCCCTTAAAAATACGAAATCTTGTCACATGGCAGTTTTTATTCTGTAAAAACAAAATACCTTTATCCTAACCAAAATATCACCGATATGAAACCTAAAATGATCTGGGCCAATCTGGCCGTAACCGACCTTGAACGCACACAGAAATTCTATACTGAACTGGGTTTTAGGCCCAATAATCCACATACATCCAATGAACTGGTAAGTTTTTTTATGGCTGGAAATGAATTTATTATTCACTTTTTCTTACAAACTGTTATTGAAAACAACCTGAAAAGTATGAAGTTTGGAGATCCCCACCACTCCAACGAAATCATATTTACCCTTTCTGCAGAAAATAAAACTCAGGTAGACAATTGGGCTGAAGAAGTTAAAAAAGCTGGCGGAACCATTGTTTCAGAGCCTGAGACTTTTGGAGACAATTACTACGGTTTTGTATTTGCAGATCCGGATGGACATAAATTTAATGTATTTTTTATGTAACCCCTTACAAAAACCAAATAATCAGGCTGAAATGCAATTTGCCCGTATATCTCCTCTGTTTTCAGTCAGATAGCATAGTTACTGACTTGATAAATACGGCTTATTTGGGTAGCTGTATCGCTTTTTGTATAATTGACTAATAATTAACACTTTGTATGATTTAAAGGTTTAAGTTTTATTTTAAACTTCTGAACTCAAGTGTTTAAAAATGATAGCTTTTATGACTTTGTGTTTTTTGTACATCTTACATACGTTTACTATAAAAACAAAACCGGACACTTAAGTAATTTTAAGTGTCCGGTTTATATCATAAGTTTATGTATTACCCGTTCAATCCCAAACTGTTATACAGCTGCACCTGCCATATTCCCAGTAGTTCTTTAAGCATCACAAAAGTAAATGCTGCGTTATAGCTGTTAGGAAACCAGGTAATTTCCGTATCTATAAAATCTGAAGCTTGCGGAACAGGTTTTACTCCAAATGTCTGAAACAAAGCCACAGACCTTTTCATATGAAACCCGGAAGTCACCAGGTAGACATCAGAAGGAGCCATCTGTTTAAGGATCTTGCTGGAATATTTTGCATTTTCATAGGTATTCATACTTTTGTCTTCTTTGATGATATCAGCATCCGGAACCCCCATGTTTTTAAAATTTTCGATGAAGAGTTCTGCTTCACTTGTATGCCCTCTCCCCTTTCCTGAAATGACTATTTTACAAGGCAGATTATTTTTCCTGTATTCATGATACAGCTGATAAGCCGTCACCAGTCTGGAGTAAGACAAAGTATGCAGCTTTTCTGTATGGTTAAAATCTACAACGCCGCCACCCAATACAACGATAACAGGATTCTGAGAAGTCCTGTTTTTATTCGCAATAGTATTCACATAACTTTTCTGCAGATATTCTGCGGTGAACTTTCCGAGAAAACCGTTCCCTATAAAAATGATCATTAAAACGGCAACAATGCCAATTCCTATCCGTAGGTTTTTACGCTTGTTTTTTCTTCTTAAAAGTACAATGATAACCACTGCGAGAAATACTAAGAAATAAGGCTCTGTAAAAAGCTGGATCATACGAAACAAAAGGTCTAATAAAAACTTCATCTTAAAATATTATTATTTAATGCCTGCAAACATAGAGACCCCAAAGATAAAGCAATTTTCTGAGTATAACTTTCTACAGCAGCAGACCATTCCATATGATCAGGATGATTTCGTCTTATTTTCTTTTGATTTTTTCCATTTATTTTATACATTTGCATACAACACACTTTTTAGTGTGTTAAATAAAATACCTACCCCAGTGAAAAAGCAGAAAAGTATCACCGTTTTGATGACCGTACTCCATATATTTTTGGAAAGGCATTTTTGTAAAGGAAAAAACAAAAATTCTTCCTCACGTATAAAAAAACGATTTCTACTTTAATAAACTGAAAGCCAAACTGATCTATTCAATTAAAAACAAGAAGAGATCTCACCGATAATTTCCGGACTGTATTTATTACAAAACCTTAACAGATTTAATGTTAAAATTAATGTTGTCTCAATGCAATATGGCCTTTAAAAAAAGTACATTTGCCTTGAAACTATAATACAACATCTGTGAAATGTCAACAGTCCTCAAAACATTTGTAGCTTATCTTAAAAGGCCCCCTCTTTATCCTGAACTGGGCAGGAAAATTATCAAAAACACATTCAACAGAAGAAGTCCATCCAAAGGAAAAGCCAGAGCAAATTTCTGGGCTGCATCCATAGCCGTTTCTCAGGAAGAGGTGATCTCCAGACTTTTCTCCAGCAATGCTGATCATTTCAGATCTGCTTATGCCGATATCCTGCAAAAAGCCAGTGTAAAAGAAAAAGAATGCCCTGTCAAAATGGGTGAACATGGTGCCTTGGAGCTTATTTATTATGCATGTGAATTCACCAAAGCACAAAACGTTCTTGAAACCGGAGTAGCTTATGGATGGTCTTCACTGGCGATATTGCTTTCGCTTCAAAAAAGAAACGGCACACTTTATAGTTCAGATATGCCTTTTCTTGCCCAGAATGGAGATCAGTATGCAGGATGTGTTGTTCCTGATCATCTTAAAAAATACTGGAAGTTATTCCGTTTTGCCGATAGAGAATCTCTGCCTAAAATTTTCAAACAGGCTACCTCATTTGATGTTTTCCACTATGATTCCGATAAAAGTTACCACGGAAGAATGTGGGCGTATCATCAGATCTATAAAAAGCTTAGACCTGGCGGAGTGTTTATCAGTGATGATATCGGAGACAATTCCGCGTATCAGGATTTTTGCAACCGAATGAATATCAGCACTTGTGTTGTAGAATATAATGGAAAATATATCGGCATTTTTGTAAAAGAATATATGCCGCTCATAAGAGCTAAATAACACAATTGATGAGATAAAACTATACTTAATTTAAAAACCATTAAGAAAGCGGTAAGCTGTTAAGAATATGAAGAGAACACAAAGGCATTCATGAAGCCTTACCGCTCTCTTCAAAAGCATTCTCATTGAAAGCTGAAACGAATCTTAATTCTCTTAACCTCTTCCTACAATCTTAATGGTTCAAAATAAAAAAACTTTAATTTTAAAAATTTAAGCCTCCTGATGGTTTAAAACCAATACTTTCACTCATAGCTCACTTCCCTTTCTAAAATAATCTGGTTCCTGCTTACGGTAACCAATATCTTATCTCCTGCCTGAAAGCCACATTGCTGTACCCATTTTCCTGTAATTCTTATTTCGGGAAAGTACACGATTCTGCCATACGCCCTTGAAAACGATTTGAGGAAAACCGTAAGGTTACGATTATGCAGTTCATTATATTTGCTGCTGTTCATTCTTCTTTTTCTTTTCATCTTTGTTATTTTTCAACAAATGAAGGGATAATAAGAAGAATAAACCATCCGGATAAAGGATATTTTATTCTTAAAGACGGATATTTTAGAATAGTATTTATTTTAAAACAGAGCATTATTTTTTTGTTCTAAAGCTTTATATTTGTTATTATGAGTTACACAGATATGCAAAATAAAAAAATACATCAGGGTAGAAATATAAAGCGTTTCCGCGAAATGCTGGGCATCAAACAGGAAGCTCTGGCTTTTGAGCTGGGCGACGACTGGAACCAAAAGAAAATCTCCCTTCTGGAACAAAAAGAAACCGTAGAATCTGATATTCTGGCGCAGGTTGCAAAGATTTTGAAAGTGCCTGCGGAAGCGATTGAGAATTTTGATGAGGAACAAGCCGTGAATATTATTTCGAATACAGTTAATAACAATGATAATGCTACAGGTAATTCATTGTACAGTTATCAACCTACTTTTAATCCTATTGATAAAATGGTGGAGCTTTATGAGCGTATGCTGGAGCAGCAGAGGGAGATGATTGAGAAGTTGGAAAAGTTAATAGAAAAAAAATAAAAAATGGCTGACGTCCATAGTAAAGAAACCAGAAGCTACAATATGAGCAAAATAAAAGGCAAAAATACCAGGCCTGAAATGCTCGTGCGTAAATTTCTTTTTGCCAATGGATTTCGCTATCGTCTTCATGATAAAAAATTACCAGGTAAACCTGACATTGTTCTGCCAAAATATAAAACAGTAATATTTGTACACGGTTGTTTCTGGCATGGACACGAAGGATGTAAGTATTTCGTAGTTCCCAAAACGAGAACAGAATGGTGGTTGAATAAGATCAATCATAATATTGAAAATGATCAGAAAGCAGATATTGCATTACAAAACGATGGCTGGAAAGTATTAACGATCTGGGAATGTCAATTAAAGAAAACAAAGGTAGAAAATACATTTCTTCAATTAATACAAGAAATTAAGCAGTAAATATCTTAAACAATGTATTCATAAGAGTTTTTTCTAAAATCCAAGTGTATATTAAAAGCAATCAAGTCAAATCAATTTTGTAACTTTGGATGATTAGAAATAAAAGATACAAGACATCTGTAATGACAACCTACAGCGATATAAAAGAACAATTAAACATAAAGATTGACAAGCACTTAAACGATGGTTTTGCTCATTTAACACATTATTGGCAAAATCACAAAAATGGTGTTTCTCAGTACTTTAAGTCTCATGCAAAAGAATATTTGCAAAACGAAATTTTATCTGTAATTAAAGAACCTGAACAACTTTATATACCATTTGCATATGATATACCATTCCCACCAAATACAAAACCAAAATTTAAGTTTATAGATTTATTTGCTGGAATTGGAGGGATTAGATTGGCATATCAAAATCTTGGAGGAAAATGTGTATTTTCAAGTGAATGGAACAATTTTGCAAAAAAAACATACGAAGCTAATTTTGGAGAAGTTCCATTTGGGGATATAACCCAAATTGATGAAAAATTAATTCCTGATCATGATATACTTTTAGGAGGCTTTCCATGTCAGCCATTTTCTATTGCTGGAGTTTCAAAAAAAAATGCATTAGGAAGAAAACATGGATTTTTAGATGAAACACAAGGAACTTTATTTTTTGATATTGCACGAATTATAGCATATAAAAAGCCAAAAGCTTTTATGTTGGAAAATGTTAAAAATCTTGTTTCTCATGATAAAGGAAACACTTTTAAAGTGATAAAGAAAACTTTGGAAGAATTAGGATATTCAATACATTTTCAAGTATTGAATGGTAAACATTTCGTACCTCAAAATCGTGAGCGGATTTTAATAGTTGGCTTTAGAAATGATGTTTTCAATCATAGCGAAAATTTCAGTTTCCCAAAACTTCCTGAACCAAATTCAAAAATTAAAGAAATTCTGGAAGAAGACATTGACCCAAAATATACCTTATCTGACAAACTCTGGAGTTATCTCCAAAATTATGCGGAAAAACACAAGGCAAAAGGAAATGGATTTGGATTTGGTTTAACTGACTTGAATGGAATATCGAGAACAATTTCGGCAAGATATTATAAAGATGGATCAGAAATATTGATACCTCAAAACGGAATAAATCCCCGAAGACTAACTCCAAGGGAATGTGCAAGACTACAAGGTTTTCCTGATAATTTTTTAATTCCTGTTTCAGATAATCAGGCATACAGACAATTTGGAAACTCAGTTACTGTACCATTAATTCAAGCGGTAGGAAAACAATTAGTAAAATCTTTATTAGCTAACAATGAATCTGCAAAATCTCAAAAAGCTGTTCATTGATAATGGCTGTCAAAAACTATATGTAAAAAAACTTTCACCAAATGATAATTCGAAAAATCAGGTTTATTTAGGAGGAAGTTTTGAGATATTAAATATTTTTCCACTTTCTGAAATAAAGACAGAAGAAGCTGGAGATTGGAACATGGAGCGATTTAAAGCTTCTATCAATTTTTCATGGATTGGTGATGATGGTAATATATACCCAGCTCCAAATTCTCAACTTATCTTATATCCAAAATATCCTGAGGTGAGGTTTTCTGGGTTTTTAAAGAAATGTGAAAACCCACCTTCCGAGTTAATGACCCAAAGATTGGCAGATAGACTTTTGTTTTTAAGTATTTCAGATAAAGGTAAAATTTTAGGGTATGTAACTTCACCAACTTCAGAGCTTGCAACTGAATTTAATGCATTACAACCAGACAATGAAATTGGAATTTTTAAAGTTATCAATTTACCTCGAATAGTAAACAATAAAGCCCGACTTCTTGATGAATTATATCGTATCCATCAACTTAATTGGATTATTTCAAAACGACTAGACAGAAGCGGAAATATTTTACCCTGTACTTCTTCAAATTGTGGAGGTTATACATTAGAAGCTGAATTAGGAATTACTCCAAACGGTTATTCTGAACCTGATTTTTTAGGTTGGGAAGTAAAACAATTTGGAGTTTCAAATTTTGAGCGTATTAATTCTTCAGTTATCACTTTAATGACTCCTGAGCCGACAGATGGAATTTATAAAACGCAAGGAACTGAAGAGTTTTTAATAAAATATGGATATGCTGATAGAACCGGCCGAGAAGATCGTATAAATTTTGGAGGAATACATAAAACTGGATTACGTCATACATCTACAAATCTTGAAATGCAATTAATTGGTTTTGATGTTGAAAGTGGAAAAATCCGAAATTCTAATGGGAGAATTGCCTTAGTTGATATTGATGGAAATGAAGCTGCTTCATGGAGTTTTTCGTCAATGCTTTTGCATTGGAATAGAAAACATAATCAAGCATGTTATGTACCTTCGCTCTCAGAAAAAATAAATGAAAGAAAGTATAAATATGGAAATAAGATTATTTTGGGCACAGGTACAGATTTCCAATTATTTTTACAACAAATGGCAGTAGGAAACATTTATTATGATCCTGGTATTAAAATGGAAAATGTTTCAACAAGACCAAAAATCAAAAAAAGAAGTCAATTCAGAATTAAATCAAAATTTTTAAGTGAGCTTTACATAGATAACGAAGTAGTTACGCTACCAATTGATGATCAGTAAAAAATATTATTTATGAGTTTACTAAAGTTCAGATAGTTCTTTAAATCATCAAAGTATAAATTTATAAGATTTTATTAATTATTAAAATGGAGAGCATTAAGTTCTCCATTTTTCTTTTAATAATAAGGTTTTTAATTATTTAATCATTTTTTTTCAAAAAAAAACTTGCGTAGCTAAATAACTACACATATATTTGTAGTCAAATAACTACACAATGAATTTAAGAAGAGATGTATTTCAGGCGATAGCGGATCCTACGAGACGGTCTATATTGATGTTGGTGGCGGCACAGTCGATGACGGCGGGAGCTATCGCTTCCAATTTTGATACGGCAAGGCCTACCGTTTCAAAGCATCTCCAGATCCTTACAGAATGCGAACTGCTGAGATCTGAACAAAACGGCAGAGAAATTATCTATCACCTAAATCCCAATAAAATGAAAGAAATAGCCGATTTTATAGAACCTTTCCGCAAAATGTGGGATGAGAAGTTCAACAAGCTGGAAAGTGTGATGAAAGCGTACCAGAATGTGAATAATAAGACATAAAAGATGATAGACGGATAGATAATAGACAAGGGCATCAAAATTTAACTGGTGGATGTCAATAGTCAATTTTGCTTCGCAAGTGAATCGTCAATCACCAGTGAAAGAATGACAACCTTGAACTTTAAACTTCAAACCTTAAACTCGAATGTCAATAGTCAATTTTGCTTCGCAAGTGAATCGTCAATCACCAGTGAAAGAATGACAACCTTGAACTTTAAACAGCAAACCTTGAACTCTTTCCTCTAATACTCTCCCACTCTAACACTCTCAAACCCTCAAACTTAAACACCCAACTCAAAATATGGAACTTAAAACAAAAATCCACGCAGAAGACGGCAAACAGGAAATCTTCATCATCAGAGAATTTGACCTTCATGTAGAACTGCTTTTCAAGGCATATACAGAAGCTGAACTTTTCGAGCAATGGATGGGAACGAAAGTCACCAAATTCGAAAACAAACCGCACGGAAGTTATCGCTTCGAAACTTTAAATCCTCAGGGCGATGTGGTCTTCAGTGCCAACGGAACCATTCATGATATTGTTCAGAATGAGAAAATTATAAGAACTTTTCAGATGGAGAACACGCCTTTTCCTGCTCAGATCGAGTTTTTAACATTTGAAAAATTAACGGATGCCACCAGCAAGATTTCCATCCAAACCATTTATAAATCTGTAGACTTCAGAGATCAGCACCTGAAAATGCCATTTGCACAGGGCATTAATATGGCTCACAACCGTTTGCAGGAGATATTAGGTAGCAGGTAGCAGATAATAGATAATAGATAATAGATAATAGATAATAGACGAAGAGATGATAGACAATGGGCAACACGGCTCAAATTGTGAACATCAATGTCAATAGTGAATTTTGCTTTGCAAGTGAATCGTCAATGATCAGTGAAGGATAGCAACTTTAAACATTAAACCTTGAACCCTTATACTCTCACACTCTAATACTCTCAAACCCTCCGACATAAATAACCCGAATCACAAACCACAACAACCCACATCTCGCATCCCGAAACCCGAAACTCTCCCACTCTCAAACCCTCTAACCCAAAAACCCAGAACTATGAATCCAAAAGTTAATTTTTTCTTCGAAAATGCCGGACAATGGCAGGAAGAATTTGAGAAATTAAGAACGATTGCTCTTAGTACAGAACTTACAGAAGATTTAAAATGGGGCTGTCCCTGTTATACTTATGAAGGAAAAAATATTTTCCTGATCCACGGTTTTAAGGAATATTGCGCACTTCTCTTTTTTAAAGGAGCTTTAATGAAAGACCCGGACCATATCCTGATTCAGCAGTCTAAAAATGTACAGGCGGCCAGACAGATCCGCTTTACAGAGGTAGGGCAAATCAATGATCTGGAAGATGTTCTTCGTGCTTATATGTTTGAAGCCGTTGAAATTGAAGAATCGGGCGCAAAAGTGGAAATGAAGAAAACAAAAGAGTTTGAAATGGCTGAAGAGTTTCAGGAGAAGCTGGATCAAAATCCTGCATTACAGGAAGCTTTCAAAGCATTAACCCCCGGAAGACAAAGAGCTTACTTGCTCCACTTTTCTTCTGCCAAACAGTCTAAAACCCGTGAAGCCCGCATTGAAAAATGCATTCCACAAATCATGGGCGGAATAGGATTAAATGACTAACCATAAAAAAAACAGATCATGAACACACCACAACCTTCACAAAAAAGAACAAAAATCATCTATTGGATATTCACCCTATGGATGGCTCTGGGCATGGTTTCAACAGCTATTGTCCAACTGATGAAAAACAAAGATGAACTGGCCAATTTTACCCATCTCGGCTACCCATCTTATCTGATGACGATCATCGGAGTATGTAAAATTCTTGGCGTTATTGCTATTTTAATTCCTAAGCGTTTACTTTTAAAAGAATGGGCTTACGCAGGATTTTTCTTTGTGATGTCAGGCGCTGTTATTTCCCACCTTATCGTTGGCGATACAGCCGGCAGGACTTTTCCGGCAGTATTATTATTGGTATTGGTCATTATTTCCTGGTATTTCAGACCTGCAGAAAGAAAAATTACTATCATTGATTAATCATTTTGATATTAAAATTGTTTAAACTTTTATTTTGAAACATTAAGATTGTATTAAGCTATTTAGAATATTAAGATGAGCTTCGCTTTAAGCTTAAAGTCAGAATAATTCATCTTAATATTTATCAATTAAATCCTTTTTAATGGTTCAATATATACTGAACATTCTTTGATAGGTTTAAACAGTTTTTATTAAAATCATTTAAGATTAAAAAAGAAAGAAATTTTATCGAAGATAAAATCCTTGCGCCTTAAACACTCCTCAATAACAAAACTTGCGCCTTTGCGATTTCCAACAATACAACACAACAAAACAAAATTTGACATGAAAAAGAAACTAACCCCGGAACAAACCAACGAGCTTTTAAAAACACTAAAAACCCGTTTCGAAAAGAATATGAACCGTCATAAAGACCTGAAATGGGAAAAAATCCAGCAAAAACTGGAAGCCCATCCCGAAAAAATCCGCTCTTTATATGAAATGGAAACCACAGATGGCGAACCCGACGTGGTAGATTATAATAAAAAAACAAACGAATACTCTTTCGTTGACTGCTCTCCCGAAAGCCCAAAACGCCGAAGCTTATGTTATGATTATCAAGCCTGGGATGCCAGAAAAGCCAACAAACCGGAAAGCAATGTCATCGATACCGCTTCTGAAATGGGAATTGAACTTTTGACAGAAGAACAATACCGTCATCTTCAGGAATTGGGAAAATTTGACCAAAAGACTTCAAGCTGGATCAAAACACCACCACAGATCCGTGAACTTGGAGGTGCTGTTTTCTGCGACAGACGATACAATACCGTATTTACGTATCACAATGGTGCAGATTCTTATTATGCCGCAAGAGGCTTTCGAGGTTTATTAAAAGTATAAAGGAGAATTCTTAGCTGGGATCTCTCAACCAGGGAGATTCCACACTCCAGAATATAATTTTTACACCAAGATAGTTTTCGGCATATTCTGTAAATTCTTCTTTGGTGAAAGGCTTTTTAGTTTTGGGATTTGTATACGTCAAAGTCGGCTCCTGAACGGCCATTGCTACCAGAGAAAGTTTTCCTTTGTACTGATTAAAAAAAGGATAGGAATTTTTCATTTGGGCTTTCTTATCCGGAACAATATCCGGTCCGCCCAGTCCTATATTATTTTGGTAAGCAAAATCGAAAAGTCTTGACATATACTGGTGATCATTTTCCCATTCGCACGGAAAGAAATTAACATACTGCAAAACATAGGATTCACGGAAAGCATTTCTTGCAAACTTTAGATTTTCCAATTCGGCCTGAAAATAACGGTCGCAGCTGAAACCTGTCTTATCTTTCTTCATATCAATATCGATCGATGTTTCCGGAAGATTAATCCCCTGGATTTTTCCGTCAAATTTCTTTGCGAGTTCTCCTATCAGCTTCTGAAATCTCATCCGGACAGCCGGATTCCATTGCTGGGCAACCCAGCCGTTTCCAACAGGTTTATTCTCTCCCGGATTATCATATTGAGGTACCAATCCCCCGTTATATTCTTTATCTTTCAATATATAATCAGGAACATATCGCGCCTGTGGCTCAAAAAATCTGTCCTGAAGCTGAATAAACAGTTTTTTGTTAAGGTTCGTCAGATAATTCAGATCTTTCTCAATAACCGAAAAATCATAGACATCTTTTGATGTTTCCAAAGCCTTCCAGTTGTAGACAATCTGTACACCGCCGATATCTTTACGGGTAATCATTTTTTCAATTCCCTGCAGATCTCCCGAGGAAGTGTAAATATAATTCTTAGGAGCCTGTCCCCCGACAAAACATATACCTAAAATAAATAATCCCAAGCTCAGCACTTTAGTAATCTTTTTCATTACAATCAATTTAAAAAAGTAAATCATTTTCCGTGCCTAAAAACAATTCATGCCATAAGTATTGGTAATTTCAATGTATTTTTTTAATTAATATTTTTCCTTAAAATCCATTTTA
Organism: Chryseobacterium sp. 2VB; assembly: GCF_005503635.1. Lineage (NCBI taxonomy): Bacteria > Pseudomonadati > Bacteroidota > Flavobacteriia > Flavobacteriales > Weeksellaceae > Chryseobacterium > Chryseobacterium sp. 2VB. The sequence goes on along the minus strand of NZ_SCNC01000008.1, from coordinate 118,176 downwards.
TGAAATATTAATTTTAACCAAAAAATCATTATCTCTTCATATCCTATTTTTAATATACAAATACTATTATTATTTTAGCAGAATAGAAATTTGATTTTTAACAATGAAGGATATGAAAAAATTAATCTTATTGGGCGCTGTATCAGCTTTTTTAATCAACTGTAATAAGAAAACTGAAGCTCCGGCTCCCAAAGTGGAAGCAGATACCATTGCTGTGGAAGAACCGGTAATTGATACCCTTGGGCCAAAATCGTTCTGTTATATCGGGGTTACAGGAAAAGACAGTGTTTTTGCTTCTATTGATGACAATTTAGGAACAATCACCGGAAAATTATCCTATAAAAACAGTGAAAAAGACAGCTCAAAAGGAGATGTAACAGGTTTCAAATCGGGAGACACCCTGAAACTAACCTATGAATTCAGCTCTGAAGGGAAAAAGAGCAAAAGAGATATTTATTTCCTGCAGAAAGATAATATTTTAACGGAGGGTATTGGTGATCATAAGGAAGAGGACGGACAAACCAAATATGCTGACGAGAAAAAAATCAGTTATAAAGACGGACAGAAGCTAACGCCTGCAGACTGTAAAGTAGTCAATGAAGCTTTGAAAAAATAATTCATTATAAAATAAAAAAAGGCTGTCTCAAAAGTGTCATTCTGAACACAGACTGAAAGTCTGCGAACGAAGTTCATAAATTAGTGAAGAATCTCATGGAGTTGTTTGTCATAGAGATTCTTCCTTCGTCAGAATGACAAAAATCCACTAGTGGACTTTTGAGACAGCCTTTTCATTCTATCTTAATTCTGTTCAATCATTTCAATAAAACGGTTCACAGCTTCATCTCCTGTACTCCACGAAGTAATAAGACGAATGGCTGAAAAATTTTCATCTACTTTCTTCCAGACATAGAATTCAAATTTTTCAGATAATATCTCTATAAGCTGGTTACTGAGAATAGGAAAAATTTGGTTGGTATAAGTATCTGAAAGAAATGCAGTTCCTTTTTTTTGCAAAGCTTTCTTAATCTTCATGGCCTGCTGATTGGCATGTTGTGCCAGCTCAAAATACAGGTTATCTTTCATCAGCTCTGAAAACTGGATTCCCAACAATCTTCCTTTTGCCAGTAATGCTCCTTTCTGTTTGATATTAAAAGCAAAATCTTCCTGTAGCAAAGGATTATTGATTACAATTGCCTCACCTATTAATGCTCCGTTTTTCGTTCCTCCAAGATAAAAAATATCGGTAAGAGCAGCTACTTTTTCCAGGGTAAGATCACTGATTTCTGCAGTCAGTCCATGACCAAGCCTTGCCCCATCCATAAACAGGTATAATTTATTTTCCTTACAAAATACAGAAAGCTCTTCCAGTTCTTTTGCCTGATAGATTGTTCCCAGCTCTGTAGAATTGGAAATATAAACCAGTTTAGGCACCACCTGATGCGGTACATTACTGTGTCCCTCTAAAATTGGAATAATATCTGATGGTTTTATTTTTCCGTCTGCCGTTTCGATACTCAGTACTTTATGACCTGTGGCTTCGATAGCTCCGGTCTCGTTATTCAGGATATGGCCTGAAGAGGCAGAAATAACACATTGATAAGGTTTTAAAACAGCAGAAATAACAATTAAGTTAGCCTGTGTTCCTCCGGAAACAAAATAAATATCCGAATGCTGATTATTGATTTTTTCCTTAATCAAAGCTTTGGCCTTCAGTGAAAATTCATCTTCGCCATAGCCGGCCTGCTGAACAAGGTTATGCTGTAAAAGTGCCTGTAAGATATTAGGGTGACAACCCTCAGAATAGTCGTTTTTGAATGAAAATTTCATAGAGTAAAAGTAAAAAAAGTTAAAATAACAAGAGCGAACTTTTCATTTTATTTTGTTAGATTTGTAATGAAAATCATCTAACATTTTGAGAACAACCCTAACAGAAGAGAATTACCTGAAAGCTTTGTTTCATTTAGTTGACAATGAAGGAAAGGTTACGATTAATGAACTCAGCAAATTTTTGAATGTAAAAATGCCGAGCGTCAATAACATGATGAAGAAATTTGCCGAGAAAAAATGGGTGGTCTATGAGACCTACAAACCCTTGATCGTTACAGAAAGCGGAAGACGTGAAGCTGCGCTGGTGGTTCGTAAACACAGGCTTACCGAAATGTTTCTGGTTAAAAAGATGAATTTCGGATGGGAAAACGTTCATGAGATTGCAGAACAGCTTGAGCATGTACATTCTCAAATCTTTTTTGATAAAATGGATGAAATTCTGGATCATCCTAAATTCGATCCTCATGGAGAACCTATTCCTGATAAAGATGGTAATATTATCGCCCAGGATTTACAAAAATTAAGCATTTGTGAGCCAGGAGAAACGGTAACTTTTGCTTCTGTTACCCTTTCCGACGATGCTTTCCTTACCTATCTGAATGACAGAAAATTACTGCTCAACACCAAGGTGAAAATTGTAAAAATAGAAAGTTTTGATAAATCAATGACGATAGAAATTGAGGGAAAGACAGAAATTTTAAGCAAAAAAGCAGCTGAGAAAATACTCGTAAAGAAATAAATCATTACAACTGAAAAAATAAACCTACAGGCTTTTGAGACCTGTGAGGTTTGCTTTAATTCATCAAAAAATTTAAACCATTAAGGAAGATTTAAGAAATAAAGTATAGTTAAGATAAATCATTCTGATTTTAAGCTATAGCGAAACTTTTAAACCTAACAGGTTTTAAAAACCTGTTAGGTTGGATATTCATACCAATCTTTATTTACCCTATTCCTTAAACTGTTAAAAAACGGTTAAACTCTATTTCTATAAATCCCGGAGATTTATTTTTAGTTAGGTTTGCAAAACAATCTGCAGACTTTGTCATTTCTGACAAGTACAAACATTAATTATTACTCAAAAAAAATTATGAAAAAAAGCATTCCGTTTTTTATTATTTCGATGCTGTTAAGCCCATTGGCAAGCGCTCAGAATACTCAGGTAAGAGATTTTGTCATTGAGCCTCAGATTCAGCCCAATTTTTATATTTACAAAACTTTCGGAGTATTCGGAGGGAAAGAATACTCTACCAATGCCGTTTATCTGGTGACCAAAAAAGGAGTTGTTTTATTTGATGTTCCATGGCAGAAAACCCAATATCAAAGTTTGATGGATACCATTCAGAAAAGACATAGTCTTCCACTTATTGCGGTATTTGCCACTCATTCGCATGAAGACAGAGCCGGAGATTTAAGCTTTTATAATAAGAAAGGGATCAAAACCTACGCTACAGCGAAAACCAATGAGCTTTTGAAGAAAGATGGAAAAGCAACTTCTACTGAACTGATTAAAACAGGAAAACCTTACCGCATTGGTGGAGAAGAGTTTATAGTAGATTTTCTTGGGGAAGGGCATACTGCTGATAATGTAGTGGTATGGTTCCCGAAATATAAAATCCTGGACGGAGGTTGTCTTGTAAAAAGCAAAGCAGCCGTTGATCTTGGGTACACGGGAGAAGCTAATGTTGCAGAATGGCCGAAAACCATGACAAAACTTAAAAACAAATATTCACAGGCAACTTTGATTATCCCCGGACATGATGAATGGAAAGGAGGGGGACACGTAGAACATACACTCGATCTTCTTAATAAAAAATAAATTAGAAGCGCCCTGGCGCATGCCAGGGCGCTTCAATTTTTAAACCATCATATTAATAATTACTATTTTCTAAAAGTTGTGATACTTTTTCAATTTCTTGCATCGTATTGAAATAATGAGGAGATAACCGGATCGCATGGTCTACATTTTTAAACGTAAAATCAATTAATGCATCCTGTCTGCGGTTTTCCTTGAAAAACACATTATGATCACTCAAAGCTTTATGAATCTTTTCAACCTTTCCATCTGCCTGGCAGAAAGTTACAATACTGCTTAATCTGTTTCCTTTATCCAGAACTCTGAAACCATTATTCTGCAAATTAATTCTTAAAGTATCAGTCAACTTCCGGTTGTGATTCTCAATTTGATCCATTCCTATCGCATTGGCATAGCGTAAAGCCTCTGCAAATCCAGCTAAAGCAGCATAAGGTCTTTCAAAAAGTTCAAATCTTTTAGCAGTGTCATGGAGTTGAAAATCATCAAATGATGTCCATTGAGCCCCAAAACTATCTAAAAACAGAGGATACATTTTCTGGTTTAATACTTTATCTGAAACATATAAAAATCCAGTTCCTCTGGGCCCTCGCATGAACTTTCTTCCGGTTGCCGTCAGAAAATCACAATGGATTTTTTCTATATCCACCACAATCTGGCCCACAGACTGGCAGGCATCTACAAGATACAAAACATCATACTGTTTGCATAACTTCCCCACTCCTTCCACATTCTGAATTAACCCGGAATTGGTAGGAATATGAGTAACCGCAATTAATTTCGGATTATGTTTTTTAATTAATCTTTCAAAGTCTTCCAGATCTAATTCATGATCAGGAAGATTGGCAACCCTTACAATTTCAATATGACATCTTTTCTGCAGAGAAATAAAAGCAATCTGATTGGATATATAATCATCATTGGTGGTAATGATACAGTCACCTTCTTTAAAATCAATACTGGATAATGCTTTTGCATATCCATCTGTAGAACTGCTTACAAATGCTATGTTGGAAGGTTTTGCATTAATCAGTTTTGCAGTTTCATCATAAAACCGGTTGATGAGACCTGTGTTTTTAGTTGCAGCTGTATAGCCTCCAAACTCCTGCTCTTCATATAAAAACTTAATGGTAGTGTCCACAACAGATTTAGGCATCAATGATGCGCCTGCACTGTTTAAAAAAATCTTATCCGAACATCCCGGAGTCTCCTGTCTTATAACCTCTAAATTCATTTTATCAATCCTTACAACAAATTTACTTTTAATTTTTCCTAAATACGACCATAAAAAATCCCGAATTTTCATCCGGGACTCTATTTTTAATTAATGATTTTAATCTAAAACACTCCAACCTCTTTTTGGATTCGTATTCGTGGATACTTCCTGCTCATTAACGATAATATTTTCTTTTCTCTGACCGATATAATCAAGCTCGCTCAGTTTAGAGAAAATAATTTCAAGGCTTCTCAACATCTGTTGAATATAAAGCAATGGTTCACCACAATTATGGTGGTCATAATTCGTTTCTGCTACAATAGAAAGCTGATTTAATAAGGTATGAGGAGCAATTTCACTCCACTCTAAGCTGTAGTTCAGCATTTCCTCCAGTTCTGCCGGAACAAGAAGCTGGGTTGAATTGTATAAATGAAGCGCCAGTCTTGCAAAAGATTCAATTAAAAATACAGGTGGCTGCCATGGTGTAATATTTCTGAACTGGAAATACATATCACCAAAAGTATTGATCATGGTAGTACACAAAAACTTAACGTTTTGTGCTAAAGCTGTATTCTGATTTTTGTGAGAAGCTTTCTGGATAATTTTAAAAGCATACTGCTGAAGGTTTCCAATAGATTTTGCATAGCTGCTGTAATAATCTATCAAAGCCGGATGACTCTGCACAGAAGTACAAGGCGGAATAAAGTTGGAATCCACCTGGGCAATATTTCCTTTTAAATCTACCTTACCGATAATAAGATAATTTCCTCCTGAGTAGCTGCTGTTCAAGGATGTTACAGGAAGCAGTTCAATATGATGATTCGGCTGTGCACTTGGGTGGCGCGGTGGAATTTCTTCAGGATCAATATCGCCAAAAGGTACTTTATCAAAAGGATTTACAGAGATCAGAATATAATATTCCCCGTCTGCCTGCTCTTCATTCATTGATTTCGCCAAAGACTTCACACTGATTCTTCTGTCTGTCAGTTCAATACGGTATCCAGCCATAGTAACGGCGCTGCAACGCTTGATTACCAGTTGCACATCATTGGTTGCCGTGTTGTGAACATCAAAAATGGTACGGTCTGTAAATTCATTGGAAATAGGCAGAAGCCCGTAGTTATATGTAGTAATTCCAAGGGAATTGGAATCTCTGATGGTATCGATTAAGAAATTATCCTGATCATTAAGGTGTCTCTGGGAAACTTTCATCCCATCCACCCAATTGATGGCAAAATGTTTAATAGGCTGTATCATGTTTAATACTTTTTAATTTTTTGTGTTATGATTTTCTTGTGACTCCCTCCTCTTCATGCTGAATAACTCTCTTACAAATCACCACTTCATTTTCAGAAATGTTGTTTGTCGTAATGTCGTGATCGAAATCTATATATTTTCTAAAACTGAAAAACGATTTTTTTGTGTAAAAGATCCAGTAATAAGGCTCATTTCCTTCGTCTGAAAGATGAATAATGGAACCAGGATTTTTATGATTGTAATCATCTACTACCCTGTAGAACCAGTCTCCGAAAGTAACTCCGGTAGGAAGTGTTTTGGCTTTAATTCTGAAACGGTTGGTATCTTCCAATTTTTTGCTCAGTTCAACATTCAGGACCATTAATCTGTCAAAATCGGCACCTTCAAAATCAGGCAGTTTCTGCTCCGGAGAATATCTCCACGTTTTATAAATATCAAAAGGAATGCTGATAAACTGAATATAGCAGTAATAAAAAACCATCGGAACCACAAAGATCACCATACTTGTTGCTGCCATTACAGCATATCCTGTACCTTTACTCATCAGGTTAAAGAGCAGTGTGAAAAGATATCCGCCCAAAGCGATACACGTCAGTGAAAGGATAGATTCAAACAGAATACTCATTGCCAGAGAATCGATGTGCTTTTTGAAATATTTATGCAGCAGATTCACATGGATAATCCCAAAAATAAGATAGATCACCTGTGCAATAAGATACCAGTACGGATTAAAAAGGTTTCCCGCAAACCCAAAAACACCCGGAATAGCCAGACATAAGCTGCAGAGCAGAACGTATATAATAATTACTTTAATTTTTATCGCAGGTTTATTTCTCCTGATTACACCCAGTATAACCATCATAATAATAGCGATTAAAGGCATTAAGATATACCTTAGAAAAATACCTTTTACTGAAGAAATTTCCATTTGTTTCTTTTCGAATTTATACTTTGTTGGTAGTTGTAAATATAATAAAATAATTTAGAGGAATGTAGAGTATCCAAGGCGGCTGGCATTTCTTTCATCGTCCTCAAGACTGAATGAATATTCCTTCTTTTCGGTAACAAAATTCTCCTCTACGTCCACTGTTACAGGAAGAAAATAATCATACAGAGCCTGAAGCACATTTCTGAACGGACTTCCCGGAATATATTTCTTCATATCCCCGTAAGGAATAGGACCAATATTCACCACCCAGTTTCGCTGCCCGTCCATATGAGGTCCGCTTGGAATATAGGTGACGCCCAATCTTGAATTTCCCAGTAACATGGAATCATCGTTTTTCTCAATTCCGTCAATAATATTAGGTGAAAAACTTACTTTTACCGGTACCTGCAGAAAAGCAGTCATACATCTTTCAAACCATCTTTTGTCTCCTCTGATCTGATGGAAAAACGGTAAAATATGCATGAAAATATAAGCACTCTGCTTGTCAAGCATTTTTATAAGAGGCCAAAGCTCACTCACTGTTTCCAGCAAAGAATCTGTATTGCTTGTAATATCAAATTCTGATTCTTTAAGTAAAGCACTTATTTCTGTAAAAAATACTTCCAGCTCAAAAGGCCGGAAAAACTTACGGGCATCATCTTCTACCCTTTTCTGCTTCCGGATTTCTCTTACTACAGTATCTACATTTTTTCTGGAAGCTCCGAGAGACGGCGGATGGAATAATCCTTCCGGAAGATAGTCATAAATGCCTTCCCTGTAAGTCTCTATAGTAAAAACTTCCTCATCAAATCCTAAATAACTGCTTGAAATACTTTTAATATCTTTCAGGTAAGCACGGTCGTTTACGCCCACACGCTCAATGAAGATATTACTTACCGCACGATGGTATTTCAAGAGGTTTACAGCCACAGCTTCAGCCTTAAAGTCTGTCTGCAGCTTATTGTAATGCATATCTACAATATTATTCTCATACATAGTGTTTCCTCTGATTATGACTTGTAAAGATAATATATCTCATAAGTTTGAAAAAATATTTTTACAACAATTTTATCCTAAAAATAATAATTTATTGACATTAATAGGAATAATTTTCTACAAATTCCGTGAAAATACGGTAAACAGCCTATTTATTTGCTTTTTTAAATTTAAAATTAACTATTCAGAATCAATCGATTAAAGGGTTTTCATTTATCGTTTAAAGTTCAAGGTTTAAAATTTAAAGTGTAAGGTTGTGATTCAGATTTTAAATTATAATCCGTATTGTTCTCTCCTGTTACCTTTATTACCGGAAAAATTCGAGCCGTCAAACCTACTGTAATTGCTTCTTTTATTTAAATTAAATTTTATTAACATCATCATATGGAATAAATTCAGGATAAAGCATGCTCATTCCGAAAGCGGGCCGTATCTTTGCAGACTGAAAATTGTTATTTAAAATGAAAAGTATTTATTCTAAAATTCTGATTTTAGCATTCATGGCCTCTTCACTTTATTCTTATGCGTGGGGATTAACGGGACACAGAGTGATTGCAGACATTGCACAAAACCACCTTTCCCGCAAAGCAAGAAGAGAGATTAAAAAGATCATGGGGAAAGAGCGCCTGGCTTACTGGGCAAACTGGCCGGATTTTATCAAATCTGATACAACAGGCACATGGAAGCAGGCTTCATCATGGCATTATGTAAACATTGATCCAATGACTGATTTTAAAGCTTTTGAACAAAACTTAAAAGCACAGGCAGGGCCAAGCCTTTATACTCAGGTAAATACCCTTTCCAGCCAGATCAAAGATAAAAACACTTCTGAAAAAGACAGAAAAATTGCTTTGATCTTCCTTATTCACATTATGGGAGATCTTGCTCAGCCTCTACACGTAGGAAGAGCTGAAGATTTAGGTGGAAACAAAATCAATGTTACCTATTTCGGGGAAAAAACAAATTTACACTCTGTTTGGGATGGAAAATTAGTAGATTCTCAAAAATACAGCTACACCGAATATTCTAAGCTTTTAGATATCAAATCTAAAGAAGAAGTAGCACAGATTCAGTCCGGAACACTGGAAGACTGGCTGTATGATTCTCACAAAATCGCCAATAAGATCTATGCACAGACTCCAAATGATTCTAAATTAGCTTACGATTACCAGTACAAGTTTAATGAAACGATGGAAAGACAGCTTCTATACGGAGGATTGAGACTGGCAAAAGTATTAAACGAGCTTTTCTAGTTACGAGTTGCGAGTTACGGGTTCATTAACCATAATAGCCTGCAATAGTAATCTTAGATATAAAGACGGGACTTCGGTTTCGTTTTTTTTTGTTTAAAGTTTAGGATTTAGGATTTAGGATTTAGGGAAATTATGAAATTTGTAAATGAACTTACCTCTTTTAGAATTTATATTTATTTTTAAAATTATAAACAAAAACACACAACAATTTAGTTATCAGTTATTTATCCATTATTAAAAAATCATTAATACATTTTATAGTATACTTTGCACAAAAATATTAAATCCTGTGTAACCTTTTTACCTTTTCATACGTATATATTATAGTAACTCTTTTTTGAGGAAAAAATAAATGAGACAATTAAAAATCACTAAGCAGGTTACCAACAGGGAAACTGCTTCATTAGACAAGTATTTGCAGGAAATTGGTAAAGTGGAACTGATTACTGCGGACGAGGAAGTAGAATTGGCACAAAGAATACGTGCCGGCGACAGAGCCGCACTTGAGAAATTAATCAAAGCCAACCTTCGTTTCGTAGTATCTGTATCTAAGCAATACCAAAATCAGGGTCTTTCTTTACCCGATTTGATCAATGAAGGTAACTTAGGATTAATGAAAGCGGCAAAAAGGTACGATGAAACTAGAGGTTTCAAATTTATCTCTTATGCAGTATGGTGGATCCGTCAATCAATTTTACAGGCATTGGCTGAACAGTCAAGAATTGTAAGATTACCATTGAACAAGATTGGATCTATCAACAAAATCAATAAAGCATACGCTCACCTTGAACAGGAAAATGAAAGACCACCTTCTCCGGAAGAATTGGCTGAAGTTCTTGACATGAGCGAGGAAGATATCAAAGAATCTATGAAAAACTCCGGAAGACACCTGTCTATGGATGCGCCTTTGGTAGAAGGTGAAGATTCTAATCTTTATGATGTATTACGTTCAGGAGAATCTCCAAGTCCTGATAAAGATCTGATGCTTGAATCTTTACAAATTGAGATTGAAAGAGCATTGAATACTTTGACGCCAAGAGAGGCTGATTTAGTAAGATTGTACTTCGGACTGAACGGAAAACACCCAATGACTTTAGAGGAAATTGGTGAAACTTTCGATCTTACAAGAGAGAGAGTTCGTCAGATCAAAGAAAAAGCAATTAAGAGACTAAAACACAATACCAGAAGCAAGATCCTTAAATCTTACCTGGGTAAATAATTTTAGCGTAAAAATTTTATAGGCGGAGTCTGTTTTCAGGCTCCGTTTTTTTATGGATGTAACATTTTTCAAAGTTTATTCAACTAATTAAAATCATATCCTTTAATCCACTTGCGTTAGCATTGAAATGATTAACTTTAATAGCTTTGGATATGATGCTGATTTTCAACTAAAACAAAACATACTATGAAAAAAATACTTTTCGCTTCTATCCTTGCCTTGTCTCTATTTTCCTGCAGTGAAAACAAACCGCAGCACGCTCCTGTGGTAGAAAATGCAGTTGACAATGCTGAATCTTCCGTTTCAGGCGCTATTAAAAAAAATACCAGATACTCCTCACGTGAAGGAAATCTTGTTCAGGAAATCTATCTGGAGCTTATAAAAAATGATAAAACTTTACAGGATCTTGACTTAAGAATAGAAAATATTCAAAAGGAAACGGAAACCTCCATTTCGGAATATGATGATGTTATTCAAAAATCGGAAACATACTATAATGATGCGACTGTATTATCCGGTTCCATTACAGATTCCATTACCAAGAAACAAATTGAAAAAGAGATAAAAGCAAGCGCTGAAAAATATGATGTAAAAACACAGACGATCAGAGACCTCATCGCCAAAATAAAAGCAAACAGGACCACACTTCATGATCAATACCTTGTATTCAAAATCAGAAAAACACTTCCTGAAATTGAAAAATATCAAAAGGCTCACCCTCTGAAAACAGATAGTCTCAATCAATTTATCAGCAAGCAGAATAAACTGCTGCAAGAGCTGAAAAATCTGAAATAAAATCATAACACCTTATGAAATATACGACCCAATGGCTTATAGATAAAAGCCGCGTGAAAGAACTTGTAGACTTTTTTATTACGCATAAAACAGATGCTTATATTTCTCATGGCGAAATGATGTCCGGCAGAGCCATAGACTCACACCACTGGAATCCTGATCTTGAACTGATCCTGACAGAACAGCTGATCACCGATTTTAATTCCGATGGCAGTTCCAAACTGAATATTCTGGTTGCAGAAAATGAAAATGGAGAAATAGTCGGCATGATGGTTTTCAACGTCATCAACAGTCCATTTAAAAAATATGCCATTCTGGAGGACATGCTTCTGGATCAATCTGTGAGAGGGCAATCCCTTGGAAGCAAACTGCTGGAGAAAGCTATTCAAGAATCTAAAAGCTGGAATATCAGTTTTATCTTATTAGAAAGTGGAGTCAACAACCATGGCGCTCACAACTTTTTCAGTAAGTACGGTTTCAAAAAAGTGTCGGAGAGTTATATTTTAAGTGTATAAATTAAAATCCAGGTCCTAACTTATGAACACCATTTCAATTATCGGAGCCGGAATCGGAGGACTTACCCTCGGAAATGTACTGAAACAGCATCAGTATGATTTCACGATCTATGAATCTGCGCCGGAAATAAAACCGGTAGGAGCAGGAATTATGATGGCCGTCAATGCAATGCAGATATTCGATAAATTAGGTTTAAAGGAAAAAATAGAAAAAGCAGGTAATAAAATTCACAGAATTGTTATTACTGATGAATCTTTAAAGACTATTTCCAAAACGGAGATTAACAAACTGGAAGCCCTGTACAATTCCTGTAATGTTGCGATTCACCGGGCTGAACTTCAGAAAATTCTGGCAGAAAATTTAAACCCAAATTCTATACAACTCAACCATCCAGTACAAAAAATAAAGAAAGAAGAAAACTATATTCTGAATTTTGAAAATGGAACCGAGATCGAAAGTCAGATTGTTTTCGGTGCTGATGGCATAAAGTCGTCTGTCAGAAATCAGATCATGAAAACCGGCATAATAAGGGATTCAGGGCAGAAATGCTGGCGTGGCCTGGTAGATTTTGATCTGCCTGAGAAACATCATCAGGAAGCTGTTGAGCTATGGGGAAAAGGAAAACGTTTCGGTTTTGTAAAAATTTCTGATAAAAAGGTCTACTGGTATGCCTGTATCAATGAGAAAAGTTTCGGAAGATATTGGCAGATTGAAGACATTTTCTATGATTTTGATCCGTTGGTGTTAAAAATCATTGGAGCCACCAGGCATGAGAACATCATCTGTAACCCAATTTCCGACCTCGCTCCTATTCCTCAGTGGTATTCTGAAAACCTCTGTCTGATTGGCGATGCGGCCCATGCCACAACACCTAATATGGGACAAGGCGCCTGCCAGGCCATTGAAGATGCCTACATCATTGGAAAATTGCTGGAAGATCATCAGGATTTCAATGCTATTTTCAAAAAGTTTCAAAGTACCAGAAGGAAAAAGGTAGATTATATCGTCAGTACAAGCCGTACCATCGGAAAGGTTTCTCAATGGGAAAAAGGAAATTCACTCCGGAATTTTATGATGGGTTTAATTCCGGAAAGTATAAATCAGAAAATGGCAAAAAGAATTATAGAACTGGAAATGTAGGCCATTATTGTAAGAATCAATAAAAATTAAAAATCATCAACAATTTATTAATAACAACTAAAACTTAAAAACATGAAAAAAATCTTTTATGTATTGCTCCTGCTCATAGGAGTACATACAGCACGAGCACAGGAAGTCCCGGTACTGGACAGAGCTTTATTCTTTGGTAACCCGGAAATTGCCGGAGGACAACTCAGTCCCGATGGGAAATGGATTTCCTTTACAAAAGAATATGAAGGGATTATGAATATCTGGGTAAAAAAAATTGATGAGCCTTTTGAAAAAGCACGTCCTTTAACAAATAGCAAACGCCCGTTGAATGGATATTTCTGGACAGAAGACGGAAAATATATTCTGTATGTAAAAGATAATAACGGGGATGAAAACATGAATATTTTTGCAGTAGATCCTATGGCAAAAGTAACAAAAGGAGTTCCGGAATCAAGGAATATTACACCGCTTAAAGACGTAACTGCCAGTATCTACATGGCAAGCAGAAAAGATCCCGATTTGCTGATGATTGGATTGAATAACCGCGATAAAGCATGGCATGATCTGTATTCGGTGAAAATTTCTACAGGAGAACTGAAAAAGATTTACGAAAATAGAGACCGTATCACCAGCTATGAATTTGACTGGGATGAAAAATTGAGAGTTCTTTCCAAAACGGATGATAAAGGAACGACACAGTTTTTTTATAAAGAAGGTGATAAACTGACTCCTATTTACGAAACCCTGGTAACGGAAAGTGCTTATATCTCCAACTGGAACGAGGATAACTCCAAGTTTTACCTGGTAACCAATAAAGGAGATCTGGATAAATCTGCACTATTCCTGATGGATCCGAAAACAAAACAGATTACAAAAATAGAAAGTGATCCTAAAGATAAAGTAGATTTTGGAGGACTGTTCCTGGACAGAAATACAAGAAAAATGATCTACACTTCTTATACAGGAGATAAAACAGAATATTACTGGAAAGATAAAGCCTGGGAAACTAACTACAAATTCCTGCAAAGTAAATTCCCTGGAAGAGAGGTTGGTTTTGCAAGTTCTACCAATGATTATTCTAAGTTTTTGGTTTCCGTAGGAGGAGATAAATATGCTTCAGAAGCCTATTTCTTTGATGCCAAGACCAAACATCTGATATTCCAGTATACCCCAAGAACAGAACTGAAAAAAGTTGAAAAATACCTTGCAGCCATGACTCCTATCAGCTACAAAAGCAGTGACGGACTTGAAATTCCGGCTTACCTGACTTTACCTGTAGGTTCTTCTGGAAAGAATGTTCCTGTTGTGGTTTTAGTACACGGAGGCCCGAAAGGTCCAAGAGATTATTGGGGATATAACTCAACGGTACAGTTTTTAGCCAACAGAGGATATGCCGTGCTTCAGCCTAACTTCAGAGCAAGTGGCGGTTATGGTAAAAAGTTCCAGAATGGCGGAGATCTTCAGTGGGGAAAACTGATGCAGGATGACATTACCTGGGGCGTAAAATATCTGATCGATCAGGGAATTGCAGATAAAAACAAAGTGGTGATCATGGGAGGAAGCTATGGAGGCTATGCAACGCTGGCCGGGCTGGCTTTCACTCCGGATGTATATGCTGCGGGAGTAGATATCGTAGGACCAAGTAATCTATTTACCTTGCTGGATTCTGTTCCTGCTTACTGGGAATCTGCCCGTGCATTCCTTTATGGGATGGTAGGTGATCCAAAAACGGAGGAAGGAAAAAAGCGTATGCATGATGCAAGCCCACTATTCAGTGTAGATAAAATCAATAAACCATTATTGATTGTTCAGGGAGCTAATGATCCAAGAGTAAAGCAGGCTGAGGCAGATCAGATTGTCATTGCTCTTCGTGATAAAGGTAAAAAGGTAAACTACATTCTTGCTGATGATGAAGGCCACGGATTCCGTAAACCTGTAAACAGCATGGCGATGTATGCTGAAACCGAAAAATTCCTTGCTGAAGTAATCGGAGGAAGATATCAGAAAGAAATGCCTGAAAATGTGGCAAAACGTCTGAAGGAAATGACGGTTGATATTTCAAAAGTTACTTATACGCCAGCAAAGACTGAAAAAACCGTGGGAGCTTCTAAATAAAAGCATCCTATATATTACATAAAGCCATCTCGTGAAAATGAGGTGGCTTTTGTTTTTTACTTAAACTCATAACATTTGTAATTGGCCTGCTTACGTTGACTGTAGCTACCCCCTTTCATTAAAATTCAATTCCTCTTTTCCTTTTTTAATATGCTTTTCAAGATAATAACTTAAAGGCTGTATATAGGAATAGAACGGATAATGCGTAGAATTGCTGTGACAGTCATAACAAGATTGCCTCAAAACAAACTGTACATTATCAGGAACTTTATAAACCTTTGAAATATCTGTTGAAGGAACCTGCCCGTAATCAATATTACGGGCAGGCTGAATGATCTGAATAAGTAAAAAAATGAGAACAAACCCTAAAAATATGCTTTTAATGTGCCGGTTCATTTCTTTTTACATTTAAAATACTTTTTTTACAGAGCCACAGTTAATCATTTTCTGTCCCTCATATGGATTGACAATCTCCTCCGACTCGCTGATCCAGGTTCCACCTTTTCCATTATTGTACATTGGACAGAAATCCTGGTATAATTTTAAACCGCCTGTTCCCTGTTCTTTTATTAAATCGGTGATATCATTACTCAGGGAAAGCAAATGTTCTCTCTGATGAGCTATATCATCAGGTTTTTCGCCTATATGTTCTGCGTTCTCTGCTGCACTTTCTATAATATCACGCAACTCAGAATTATTTTTTGCATCGGTTGTACTGATGTCTATTTTCTTTAAGATGGAAAACAGGCTTTTAGCCGCATCGGAAGCTTTTTTAGAATCATCCTGAGCCAGGGCATTTTTTAGAGGAAGGTAACCTTTGATAACTTGCTGAATCGGAAAAGGTGAAAGCTCCTCTGCTTCTTTTTTATTTTCCGGGTTTTCTTTTACCACCTGATTTGAAGTTTCGCCAGCCTCAGTTCTTTCTATTGTTTTAATTTCCGGTTCAGCGGCTTTGTTTTCAGGTATTTTATGATCGGGTTTATTACAAGAATATAATGTAGCTCCCACAAACAATACGGTTATTATATTTTTCATTGTTTCTTAAATAATAGGGTTAAAAAATTAATATGTTAAAGTGACACCTGCGCCCCAGCCCAGTTCGTTATCATAATTTCCTGAAAGAGACAGCCATTTCTGAACGATATATCTCACCCCGGTTGAAAACTCGCCGTCTGAATTGACAGAGAAATTTCCTCTCAGCCTTCTTGAAAGTGGGATATCTTCGCGGCTCAATTCCAGCAGTACTTTTCCGTGCTGATCTACACTAGCATCAGCAGTGATCAGCATTGGCAGCACATACTGCATACCCACCATGAATGTAAACTTATTTTTGGAGGCTTTCTGCTGTCCGAACCAGGTCTTTTTACCATGAAAATCCGTTCCCATATCTTCTGCCATCTGTCTTTCCATGATCTCATGATTCTTTTGAACTCTGATTCCGGCATAAGGAAGCGCCCACTGGAATTTACCTAAAAAACGTCCCACTTTCGCACTTCCTTCGAAATGATCAAAGTTCCAGTTGGAATGAAACTCATTCAGGTTAGCCCATCTAGGCCCGAACATCGTCATCGTTTCTGCATGGATCTTATTACTTGCAACATCCAGCATCGCCATAGAACTGGTCATTTTATTATCCTGTATAAAATTTTTCCAGGCTAATTTCCTGTTGGGAAGCTGCGGATTGGGCTTTGAGTTTTCATAACTGAAGATTCTTCCCATTCCTGCCATCATATGGTATAAAATGTGACAGTGAAAAAACCAGTCTCCATCCTGATTCGCAGCAAATTCTATCGTTACGGTTTCCATTGGCATAATATCCACAACATTTTTCAATGGAGAATATTCTCCTTTTGAATTGATCAATCTGAAATCATGACCGTGAAGGTGCATCGGGTGACGCATCATAGAATTATTATACATCTTGATTCTCAGAACCTCTCCTTTTTTGATCAGAATTTTATCTGTTTCTGTAACCGTTTTGTTATCCAGTGTCCACAGATAATGGTTCATATTCCCTTCCAGTGTAAATTTCATTTCACGAATACTGTCTGTGGGAAGAATGGTTTTCTCAGGAGATTTCAAAATATTGTAAGACATTCTTTTGATTGTTTTCTCTTCCTTCATATCCATTCCGGCATGTTGAGAATGATCCTCTTTCTGATCTTCCTTCGTCTTCACGCCCATCATTTCATTGATGTGCTTCGCTGTAGTCTTTCTCTGGCTTTCGGATAATTCAGGGTACATCACTTCGTTCATATCCATCATCTGATTTCCCATCGTCATATTCATCGGTTTCATATTTCCGCTCATCTCCATCATGCCGTTCATCATTTTCATGCCTTCAAAAAGCATCAGCCTTGGAAGATTGGGAGCTTCAACCTTTTCTCCTGCACCCAGCCAAAGAGAAGCGTGTCCTATTCTGTCTTCAGAAGTCGCTCTGAATTCAAAGCTTTTGTTTTCAGGAATGGTCACTTCAATATCATAAGTTTC
Source organism: Chryseobacterium sp. 2VB (assembly GCF_005503635.1). Classification (NCBI taxonomy): domain Bacteria; kingdom Pseudomonadati; phylum Bacteroidota; class Flavobacteriia; order Flavobacteriales; family Weeksellaceae; genus Chryseobacterium; species Chryseobacterium sp. 2VB. The sequence continues at coordinate 100,620 of NZ_SCNC01000008.1, read as the reverse complement.
GGAAACTCCGACAATTAAACGATCAACTTCTATCGGTACCACATCATTTCCGTCATTTCCCACTACTTTTATCTTTCCTCCACCATAGTTCAGCCAGAAATAGGTAGATGAACCTCCATTGGCAACTCTCAGTCTTACTTTATCACCAGCTTTTACATTAGAATAATCTGAACTTGGTGCGCCATTGATTAAGAATTTATCGTAATAAACATCACTTACATCCATGGCTTCCATTCTTTTCCATTCATTCAGGGCTTTTGTCCCTAAATTCCCGGATTTGATGGCTTCCCAGTAACTCTGTACGGCATTTTTCTTTACCGCATACCAGTCTGTATTGGCCATATGAAGCCTTCTGGCAATCTGCATCGGATCATCATCACTCCAATCTCCAAGTAATACCGGAATTTCAGCATTGTATGTTGTTTTCGGCTCACCTTCTCTTTTTTTGAAAACCAGAATACCGTTCATCCCAATCTGTTCCTGAAGGGCTTCGTGCGAATGATACCAATAGGTTCCGTTCTGAGAAATTCTGAATTTGTATAAATGAGTTTCCCCGGGTTTTACAGGTTTTGTGGTAAGGTATGGAACACCGTCATGTTCATTGGGAAGAATCACGCCGTGCCAATGCAACCCTGTATTTTCTTTAAGCATATTGTGCAGGTAGATCTCAGCGGTATCTCCTTCTGTAAAATATAAGGTCGGAGCCTGAAGCTTCCCGTTGATCGCAATCGCTCTTCTGTTTTTTCCTGTAAAATTGACAATCGTATCTTTTACATAGAGATCATAACGAACCGTTTTTCCTCCAAAAGTAATCTTTCCATTTTCTGAATTACGTTTTAAAACAGATTTTTCTTCTTTAGGATTTTCAGCCTGTGTATGGGAATGATCTTCTTTTTCTACCAGTTCCATCCCGCATTTAGGACATTTTCCCGGTTTGTCTGAAACTATTTCAGGATGCATCGGGCAGGTATACGTAGTTTGAGCCTGTTTCTGAGCTTTAGATTCCGATTGATTTAAATCCTGAGTTTTAGCCGGCAATACAATCTTTGTCTGAGATTTAGCATCATTAACCTTTTTAGCTCCTGCTTTTTTCTCAACCTTTCTCTTATTTATTTTTGTTTCTGCAGGTTTTGCTTTAGCCTCTGTTTTAGGGGTAGGCTTTACTTCCGGTTTTGCTGCTACTTTGGGTTTTATAACCACTGTTTTTTTCACGAGAGTCATTCCGCATTTCGGGCAGTCTCCGGGTTTTGATGACACCACTTCCGGGTGCATGGGACAGGTATAATACGTTTTTGTAGTTTGTGCGAAAGTAAACACAGAGAATAAAAGCATCAGAAACATTATCAGTTTTTTCATAATATTTCGAACTTTTTAGAAGCTGCATGGATTAAAGTTAATTCTAATTTAAGCCATGCAACTTATTGTTTTTAACAATAATACAACAATTAGTTAATTTCCGACTTTACGCTACCACAAGAAAGCATAGATTTCCCATAGTATGGGTTAACGATCTGTTTTTCATCGCTTAGCCAGCTTCCGTCTGCCATTGGGCAATATTGAACGTAGACTGGTTTTTCAGAAAGTTTGAACTCTTTGGTCAAAGCAATCATATTGTCGGAAAGATTGAAAAAAGTTTCTCTTTGTGCGGCAACTGTTCTTGCTTCAGAAATGGCAGAGGCATCTTTTCTGAGAATATTAAGGTTTCCTTCAGAAACAACTTTATAGTCGATGGCTGAAGCTGTTTTAATGAATTCTGTTGCTGCTTTTGAAGTTGTGTCAGCATCATCTGAAGCTAAAGCTGATTTAATAGCGATATAGTTCTGATACAGCTTAGTAACCTGAGCATCCTTTTTAGATTGTGCTGATAATGAAATGATTGAAAATAAAGTTAAGGCTGCTGTGATGATATATTTTTTCATTGTTTTAAATTTTAGAATTAATTTTTTAATAAAGAATAAAGGGTAACACATCGGTAGTGCGTCAGAACATGTCGTCTGTAACGGTATATGATTCATTATACCGGAAACGACTGACGGATTCTAAATTCTAAAATTACAATGATTAATGTAGATAGGGACCGGCCGGTATTCAGGCGGCCCATTAATCTGGATCGGAGTAAATTTCGTAGCTGAAAAAGACTTGTCAACAACTGGAAACTGATGTTTCACCGGAATTTCTGAAACTGCACTTAAGAAATCCACATTCAGATAATCTGATTTCTGTGAATCGTCTACTTTTACGATTTTGATCTCCGTTTTGCAGCATCCCTTTTTATCTTTAACGCCGCATTTTCCACAGATGTCATCTACTTTCTGGCTTACGGAAACAAATTCTTTCATGCAATAATGAATGCTAAATGCCGCTCCGGAAGAGAATCCGAAGTAGAAAATAGAAAACAATATGGCAAGAATCTTTTTCATTGGTAGGACAAAGTTAAAAATATCTGTGATACCGTTGTTATAAAATTTGGTAATGTTGTTATAAAATTCGGGTAAATAAAAAAGCTTCCAAAAAATTTGAAAGCTTTTTATTTTACATATTTTCTGACAGATTAAGATAAAATCAACCTCAACCTTTAGTTTTTACAGTTTGAATTCCAGTTTTACATTAAAGAAACGGCCTGTAAGACGTACCGGAACAGGATACATATAATTGCTGTTATAATCTGTGATCCATTGGTTCGCTACCGTGTTATTGATATTGAATGCGTTAAAAACCTGAACTCCTAATGTAAGTTCTTCGAAATTACCCCAGAAACCGGATCTCTTATTTTTTTCTTTTGGATCAATAAATACCTTTGTCAACCCTAAGTCTACCCTTTTATAGGAAGGAAGGGTCTGCTGATAATTATAAGCTGAGCCAAAATCCGGCTGTCCGTTACTGTTGAATAGTACAGGAGCTCCTGTAGGTAATCCCATAGCGTACACCAAAGTAAGATTCACACGCATAGATGGAAAGCTTGGCATATAATCCTGATAGAACATCGCAAACCTCAACCTCTGATCTGTAGGTCTTGGAATATCTCCTCTTCCATCAATATTTTCATACACTCTGGCATAACTCGCAGATAACCATGAATCCACACCCGGAACAAATTCTCCGAATAGTCTGGTATCGATACCATAAGCATATCCTTTTGAATTATTCTGCCCGGAATAACGAATCCTTACATTATCCATATAATAAGGAATCAGGTTATCCATTTTCTTGTAATAAAGTTCCGTTGTCAGTTTGAATGGTCTGTCATACATCTGGAACTCATAATCATTGGCAAGAATGACCTGGATAGAACGCTGCGATTTTATATTAGAGTTAAAATTACCATCTAAATCTTTAATTTCTTTATAGAAAGGAGCCTGATAGTAGATTCCTCCTGAAATTTTGAACAACATATCGCTGTCCCAATCCGGTTTGATCGCAAACTGAGCTCTTGGTGAGAATATCGTTTCTTTATTGAAACTCCAGTTGGCAACACGTACTCCGGCATTCACAAATACTTTACTGGCACCCCAGTAGAACTTCTGTGAATACTGTGCATATGCTGAAAGTCTTGTAGGCTCAATATTATTTTGCCCGGCAATATAATAAGCAAGCTTAAGATCTCCTGTGGTTCCTGTTCTTGGATCAATAACTTCCGGTCTTGGAAGGCTGTATCCGGCAGAGTCTACCAATTTCCACTCATTGGTAAGATCTTTCAGGTTTTCTTTTTCATATTTGAAACCTACTTCAAAATCTGTATTGACATTGGGTGAAAATTTAGCTCTGAATTGTGTTCCGTAGGTTCTTACAAACAAGTCGTTTCTTGCATGTTCTATCTGCCCTCCAACATCAAAAGACGTTACAGGCTGCTGTGTCACAGGATCAAAAGTTTGCAGCTCGTATGCTGACTGTATCGTGTAATATTCTCTTTCTCTGTTCTGATAAGCAAAGGCATCCAGGGTAAGCTTCCACTTATCTGCCGGCTTATAGTTCATAGAGAATGTTCCCATCATATTTTTATATTGGTCATTTTCCTGACCTCCATATCCAATATTAACGGTAATAGGCTGCTGAAGACTTCCGAAAGTAACACTTTTTGCCCTTGGGATCATCTCATAATCATTCTTGGAATAATATCCGATGAATGACATGGAGAATTTGTCACTGACATGATAATTGAGATAAGACTGGAAATCCCAATAGGTTGGATTAAAGTCTGTATCTTCTTTTAAGGTATTAAGAACAAGGTTGGTATTTCTGTATCTGCCGGAAAATAAAGCAGTAAATTTTTTATTTTTTGAAGCCAGACCTGTTGTAAGCCTTCCTCCAATTAAGCTTGCCTCTCCTGAAACTTCAAATTTTTCAGGCTCACGGTAATAGATATTTAAGGCAGAAGACATTTTATCGCCATACTTAGCTTCAAATCCTCCCGCAGAGAAATTCACTGCAGAAACCATATCCGGGTTGATAATACTCATTCCTTCCTGTTGAGAGTTTCTGATCAGGAAAGGTCTGTAGATCTCAATATCATTAATGTAGATCAGGTTTTCATCATAGTTTCCACCACGAACCATATATTGTGAGGACAGCTCGGTATTGGAGTTTACGGAAGGTAGTGTTTTAAGCAATCCTTCAATCCCACCATTTATAGAAGCTACTGATTTCGCTTCTTTTGCTGAAATTCTTACGTTGGTAAGGTCGTTTGTTTTTCCTGTTGCTTTTTTCTGGAAGACAACTTCCTCTATATCGGTTACTTTAGTGGTCGCTGTATCTTTTTTCCTTTGTTGGGAGAAAAACAATACAGGGACCATAAGGCTTAGCGGTAAAACTAGTTTTTTCAAAAGAAATGTTTTAGAATTTCTAAAATTAATGTTTTTTTAACAATTACAAAATCGATTCTCTAATTCTTGTCAATTTTTGTAACAAATCTTCTAATAAATCTAATCTTAACATGTTGGCACCATCAGATAACGCGGTTTCCGGTGTAGGATGTGTTTCGATGAAAATTCCGTCTGCTCCCACTGCAATTCCTGCTTTGGCAACGGTTTCAATAAGGTCCGGTCTTCCGCCTGTAACGCCTGAGCTTTGATTAGGTTGCTGCAGAGAGTGCGTAACGTCCAGAATCACAGGGGCGTATTCTCTCATGGTAGGAATTCCTCTGTAATCCACGATAAGATCCGTATATCCGAAAGAATTTCCTCTTTCAATGATGGCTACTTTCTGATTGTTGGAATCTGTAATTTTCTGAACGGCAAACTTCATCGCTTCCGGAGAAAGGAACTGACCTTTTTTAAGGGTAACACATTTTCCTGTTTTAGCAGCAGCCACCAATAAATCAGTCTGGCGCACCAGGAATGCAGGAATCTGTAAAACATCCACATACTGTGCTGCTAATGCTGCATGTTCATTCTCATGAATATCTGTTGTGGTGGGAATATTGAATGTCTCTCCCACTTTTTTAAGAATTTCCAGAGATTTCTCTTCACCAATGGTTGTAAAAGAATCTACACGGCTTCTGTTAGCCTTTTTGAAGCTTCCTTTGAAAATATAGGGAATATTGTATTTGTCTGTAATACTGATTACTTTTTCAGCAATTCTTAATGCCATATCTTCCCCTTCAATAATACAAGGTCCGGCAATAAGGAAAAAGTTTTTTGAATCTTTGTGCGAAATATTATCTAAATACTGAATCATTTTGTTGTAATTAAAAAGTTCAGTAAAAATACTGAGAAAGTTTCACAAATGGAAATTATTTGATTGCTTTAACAGGCTATGGCTGCAATCGTTTTTGGCTTTTGGATTTCTGATTATTTATTGATGGATGCTTCGACAGGCTCAGCATGACAACACTAATACTAACAGTTAATGAGGACTTGATAATTGATGGATGCTTCGACAGGCTCAGCATGACAACTCTAATACTAGCTGTTTTATTAATGTGAAAATCATAATACAAAGTATAAACCATCAATGTACAAACACATCGAGGTCACGTTACATTAACGTTATTTTTTAGCGGTGTCATGCTAAGCCTGTCGAAGCATTGGGATAATTATTTAGAATTTTTTTTAAATTTTCTCATGCCTTTTCACCTTCCTGCACGATCTTTAAGACTTTTTTTGCCCAGTACTTTCCAAAGGTAGAATCTGCGTAGATCAGCAAAATCTGTGGGAAACTCTACTATAATTTATAAAAATAAAATAGGTTTTGGCTGAAGCCAATGGCTGTTACTTTTATTGATAAACGGGCTAAAGCCCATTCCTATTGAATTTCCAATAAATGTTATAATATAACTGGATAAGCTATATCCGAAGGGTAATTCGTGTATTTTAATTCATCTTTTTCAAAATCTTCTCAAAAGTATTCACATTTCTGGTGGTAAACTGATCTTTAAGGCTCTTTTTACCTAATACTTTCCCGAAGGTAGAATCTAAGGTATTTCCTTTCGGAACCTGCCAGTAAAATATATCATTGATGATCTCCGCTTTCTCATTTTCTGCCTGAGTGGCTTTCTGAAACTCCTCCATCAAAACCTTTTCCACTCCGGGAATCCCTACAAAGCCATAGATGTGAAATGTATCGTTCTTTTCAAAAGGAATACTGTTCCAGAACACTTCTATTTCTTCCTGAGTTTTCACAAACAAAAAAGCTTCGTAAGAAAAATGGTCAGACATCGCTTTTTCAAGAATGGTCTTTAACTCCTTCACATTTTTATCTGAAGAAAACACAATATTTCCGGACGCCAATATTGAACTTACGTCTTTCATCCCCGCATCTTTAAAAACCTGGCAGACTTCCGCCATTTTCATATTGGTTCCTTTTACGTTGACGCCGCGGAGAAAAGCACAGTATTTCATTTTTTCAGGTATTAGGTTTTAGATATTAGGTTGCAGTGATTGTTGGGTCGGAGGGTTTGAGAGTATTAGAGTGAAAGAGTTATTATAAAACTTTTTTCTGAATTCTTTCAATTTTTAAATCTTTTAATCAATTCTAATGTACAAATTATAGTCTGTTCCGGAAGGTTTCAGATGGTATATTTTTTCCAGAATCTTATGATCACTATTCAGATGATCTTTCACACGGAATTCCTTCAAAAGCTTATAATGGGTTTTATAGTATTCTGAATTGGCGTTCTTCTCTTCATATAAATTCTGATAAGAAAGAAGATATTTCGGTTTTCTTGTTTTTACCGTGTTGATCCAGTAATTTGTTTTATCTTTTTTAATTTCCTCCTGAATCTGTTTATCTACCAATCCAACCTCATCAATCGTTTTTAATCCTGAAAAATAAGGCACATAACCTGCCGGCTCCAATAAAATCCATTGGTTTTTATCTTTTTCATATTGGTTTAAAAAGGTACCAATTGTTCTGCGGTAGTTCCATTCTCCGTTTCCTGTTGCAATACAGTGAACCGTCTGGAAAACAAGCATCGGAAAAATGTAGAATACAATTAATAATGAAAGCCATAGGTTTTTCTTCTCTTTCTGTTCCAGTACGAAAATAAGAACAGGAACAAAAAGTAAAAGCTGCGGCACCCAGTAATACCAGTCGAATAAGCTTTTTTGAGAAATGAATATGATTTGTTTTGCCCATCCGAAAAGGAAAATCATCCACAAAAAGTAGTTTCTTTTTTCCCTTTGTCTGATCAGATAAATAAAGCAAAGCAATTCAAAAACCAAAACTACGATAGTCAGCGGATTGAAATCTCCCGGAACTTTCAGCATTCCCCAGAAATTTCCAAAGCTTTTAAAGAAATACCCGATATGCTGCTGGATCGTAAAATTTTCACTGTAAAGCAATTTTTTTGCGGTAATGGTATTGTTCACCAGTTCACCAAAGTAAAACCAGTTGAAAGCAACTGTTGATAAAACTCCAAAAGCTCCTCCAAAAATATAATTCCATCTTATTTTTCTATTCCAGAATAAATCTACAAGGAATACAATTCCCAGGAATATGACGGTATCAATTCTGGTAAACATGATTAAAACGGGAAGAAGTGTCACAACCCATTTTTTCCCTTTGTTAAATCCGTAGTACAGCAATGCCATCTCCAGAAAAAACAGAATTCCATATTCCATACCAAGGATTGAAATTTTAATGGCGGGCGGTAAAATACCGACCAGAAATATAAAGATTGCCTTATGCCATGGATTTTTTAAAACCAGATTAGACAGCCATAAAGTTCCTATGGTAAACAGTATGGAATTAAAAATCAAAAGAGGCTCAATAAAATTTTCTTTTCCAAAAACAAGATTGAAAATATAGGATACAAAAACATACAGATGTGTTGTAGATGCAGAAATTTTAGTATCTCCATTGAAGCCGATTACTCCATAATCCAATAGATTCTGGGCAACTCTCCAGGTGATAAACGCATCTTCCTGGATATAGTGCGTTAATAAAAAAAGAAGTTTAAAAAGAACCGTAGCAATGACGGCATACATTGGGAATTTGTTATTTTGTGTTTCGGACATTATGTATTTTTACTTTCACAAATATAATCTTAAAATTCAGGATTCCCAATAATAAAAAAACGGAACCGAAGTTCCGTTTTATTTTATTTTGTTGCTTTGATAATTGCAGTCGTAATCTGATTTTCCTTTTCTTTGGAATAGGTAGAATCATAAGGCTCCATCACATCAAATAAGTACTGATAGAAAGGCGTAATTTCCTGTACATTTTCAGACTCTTTCATCGCCTTATCTCTGCCCATTTCCTGAAGATCTTTGATAAATACATTGAACTTCTTGTCAATCGGCTCTATGGATTTTACCAGATAAGCATATGCTTTTTCTTTCTGTCCGATCTTTGTATAAGCATCTGTTACTGCAGAAACCACAAGAGAATATTCCATTGGTTTTGTTCTCATTTGTCTTCTCAGATAGCTTTGATCTGCTTTGGAAAGACTTAAATAATAATCATACTCTTCAAAGATTCCTTTTTTAAGTACTTCAGCAATCTGAAGACCTTTCTGTTCCTGTCCTGCAATAATGTATCCTGAAACAATTGAACTTAATGAACGGGGATCATTATATTTCTCTGCCGGAATTTCTTTGGCTGCAAGATCCAGAATTTCCAATGCTTTTGCTTTCTGTCCGCTTAATGCTAGGGCTGCTGCCGCTCTGCTTGCTGACATTCTGTAGCTGATGATATTGGAAGTTGCCGTTTCATCAAAGTGAGCATTTAAGTTTTTGAAGTTCCCCCATCTGAAGTTTTTCACTACATTATAAAGAGAATTGGCATCTACTCTTCCCATATCTCCATCAGCGCTCGGAGGCGTCTGGATAGGAATCAATCTGTAACTGAATCCGTCAAACTGAAGGTAATCGTTCAGATAGAAAATATTTTCGCTGTCATAAATACCTCCTGATGAGAAGTTGATCGGACGCTTCCAGTCGAAGTTCGCTAAAAGATCCATCAAAATCAGGTTATTCTTATAAAGCGTATTTCCTTTGTAAGTAATCATGATCTGATTAGCAACATTCGGAAGATCTTCTTTGTTGATGATGCCTGCTTTTAAAGCATTTTCTTTGTTAACAGGAAGGATGAATTTGTTGACCGGAAGGATATTGTATTTTTCAAATTTCTCTTCCCCGAAATACATTTTCAACAATTCGTCTTTTTCAGGAGATTTGAATTTAATGAATTCAATCGCCTGTTTCAAGGTTAGAGAATCCTGAGTAAGATATTTTCTGAACGACTGGAATTCTGTTTCCGGAGCTCCCTGTTCTTTCAACATAGAGAAAACACCTTCCCAATCTTCCTTCTTCATCATATAGATCTGGTCGTTTACCCCATCTCTATAGTCGTCGTGTGTCAGCTGGCTAGGGATTCCCATCGCATTGTACGTTCTTCTTTTGATCTGATCCAGATTCCATGGAGTTGAGGCAAGGGTAAAGTTAACCACCTTCACATCATCCCTGAACTGCTCCGTCTCCTGAATAGCCCAAACCGGGTAAGTATCGTTATCTCCGTAAACGAAAAGGATATCGTTTTTCGGCAATGATTTTAACACTGAATACGCATAGTCGTATGCAGTATATCTGTTGCTTCTGTCATGAACATTATAGTTCTGGAAGCCCATCATGAATGGTACTCCTAATAAAACCACTCCCAGAGCAATATTAGCCCCGTTTGATTTTATTTTAGATTGTAAGAACCAAAGAATAGCTCCGGCACCCAAACCGATCCAGATCGCAAATGCATAGAATGAACCTACCATTGCATAATCTCTTTCTCTCGGTTCAAAAGGTTTTACCCCTGTATAGAAAACAATTCCTACACTTGTTAAAATAAATAAAGATAACAGTGCATAGAATCTTCCAAAGTCTCTGTTCAATTGGAAAAAGAACCCAATCAATCCTAGAATTAATGGAAGGAAGAAGAATTTTACTGTACTTTCATTCTTGAATTTAGCAGGCATTTTATCCTGATTTCCTACCGTAGCATTATCAATGAAAGGAATACCGGAAATCCAGTTTCCTTTTGTGCTTTCCATGTTTCCTTCAAGATCATTTTGTCTTCCTACGAAGTTCCACATGAGGTATCTTACAAAATAATATCCGTTCTGAAACGTAATAAAATAATCCATATTCTGAAGGAATGAAGGCTTCTGAACATTGATCAGGTTATAAGGTTTTACTTTCAGATAATCTGAAGCGGTAATTGATTTATCTTCATATTTTGCTCTCAGTTCGTCAAAGATCTGCTTTGCCTGCGGATTGTCTGCCACATCTTCATTAGAATAATTGAATGTAAAATCAGGAGCGCCATACATAGAAATATAGTTGGCCATTACATCCTTATCTTCATTAAACATTCTCGGCATTAAGCTTACCTGAGACTTGTTGAATACATAATTGAAACGGTCTCCCGTTTTTCTGTAGGTTCCGGTTTTTTCATCTTTTTCGTAGATTTCTCCGGTTTTCTGTGTCTTAAAGCTTCCGTCTTCGTTTTTCTCAATTCCGTTAGCATCAAGGAAAGCCGTGTAGTTTTGTCCGTAAATAGTTGGCCAGTCACCATACTGCTCTCTGTTATAATAATCCAGCATACCAATTGCTGTATCCGGATCATTAAGGTTCATCGGCGGATTAGCATTCGCTCTGATAGGAATAACCATCCAGCAGGAGAATCCGATCATCATGAAAACTACAGATAATGCAGCCGTCTGATAAATGTTTCTTTTGGCCTTTCTTGCATATTTAATTAAGAAGTAGCAGATCGCTACCATTAAAATAAACGCTGCAATGGTTCCTGAATGGAAAGGAAGTCCAAGACCATTCACAAAGAAAATCTCAAGTCTTCCGAACATCGTCATAATTAAAGGGAAAATAATTTTGAAAACGATAATCAAAATTCCCAGTGTAATAAGGTTTGCCCAGATAAAGTTTTTCCAGGTAAACTTGTAATTTCTTGCATAATATACCAGACATACTGCAGGAATTGCCAGCATACACATCATGTGTACTCCCACAGAAAGTCCTAAAATGAAGAAAATAAGAATAATCCATCTTTCACTGTCTCCCGCCTGATACTCATTCTCCCATTTGGTGATCAACCAGACCAAAAGCGCAATAAACATAGAAGCCATAGAGTAAACCTCTCCTTCTACTGCAGAGAACCAGAACGTATCTGAGAACGTAAAGCAAAGTGCTCCCACTGCTCCTGCAAATAAAATAGAGATTTCCTGATGTTTTGTAATTTCTTCAAAATCTTTGTTTAAAAGTCTTCTCACAAAATGAGTGATCGTCCAAAACAAAAATAAAATAGTCAGCGCACTGAACAATGCAGACATCGCGTTGATCACGATAGAATAGTTTTCGCCTTTCCCTAATGCAAAAATGGCTGCCACGGCACCCACTATCTGGAATAAAGCAGCTCCGGGAGCGTGCGTTACTTCAAGTTTTACTGCAGAAGAAATGTACTCGCCACAATCCCAAAAACTGAAATTGGGTTCTATGGTGGACAAGTACGTGAAGAAAGCAATAACGAAAATCACCCATCCTGAAACGGTGTTCCATTGCCTAAAAGTCCAATTTTTCATAGTATTAAATCAATTATGCGAAAATAAGGCTTTTATCTTATTTTATGCGGGTTTTAACAAAATTTAAAAATTTTGGCGCAGTATTTGCGATTATACTCGTGTCAAAACTGAAAATACGAAAATATTTTTTTACAAACTATGCCCCAGAAATCAAACAAAAGTTTAGTAATTATTTATTTTTTTGTATTTTTGCAGTCAGATTTTTATTGAAAATAACAAATAATGAGTAATGTTTACGATAATATTCTTGGCCTGATAGGACACACTCCGATGGTGAAGCTAAATACTGTGACAAAAGATATTCCAGCAACCATTTATGCCAAGTTAGAATCATATAATCCTGGACATTCCACCAAAGACCGAATCGCACTTCATATTATAGAAAACGCAGAGAAAAAAGGCCTTTTAAAGGAAGATTCTGTAGTTGTAGAAACTACTTCCGGTAATACCGGATTTTCTATTGCGATGGTGTGTATCATTAAGGGATATAAATGTATTCTTGCAGTAAGTGATAAAACAAAACCTGAAAAAATTGCTTATCTGAAAGCATTGGGAGCTACGGTGTATATATGCCCGGCCAATGTACCGGCAGATGATCCAAGGTCATATTATGAAGTAGCTAAAAGAATCGCTCAGGAAACTCCTAATTCTATTTACATCAATCAATATTTTAATGAGTTGAATATTGATGCACACTATCAGACAACAGGTCCAGAGATCTGGGAACAGACACAAGGTAAGATCACTCACCTTTTTGCCTGCACCGGGACGGGGGGTACACTGTCTGGTTCTGCCAAATTTTTGAAGGAAAAAAATCCTGATATCAAGATTATTGGTGTAGATGCAGACGGTTCTATCCTTAAAAGCTACCACGAAACAGGAGAAATACACAAAGAAGATGTACATCCTTATCAGATTGAAGGAATGGGTAAAAACCTGATCCCTTCCGCCCTGCTTTTCGACAAGGTGGATGAGTTTGTAAGGGTAAATGATGAAATGTCCGCGTACAGAACCCGCGAAATCGCTTTGAAAGAAGCCATCATGGGAGGTTATACTACCGGAGCTGTAACCCAGGGATTGATGCAGTATGCCCAATCTCATGAACTTACAGAAAATGACGTAGTTGTTTTGATTTATCCTGACCACGGTTCCAGATACATCACCAAAGTATACAGTGACAAATGGATGGCTGAACAGGGATTTGTTAACAATTGTGTTCACAACTATGACGAAGTTTTCAAAACCGAGTTTATCAAATAAGAACGAATAAAATCACGATACAAATAAATAAAGCCTTTTGCGTATTCAGACAAAAAAGGCTTTATTACTTAAAAATTACGATACAATGTTGGATATTTTTGAAAGAATAAAAGAAAATCCAGGACCACTTGGACAATTTGCAGATTATGGTGAAGGCTATTTTATTTTCCCAAGATTAGAGGGACCTATTGGCCCGAGAATGCAATTTCAGGGGAGAGAAGTAATTTTCTGGAGTGCCAATGACTATTTAGGGCTGTGTAATCACCCTGAAGTAATAGAAGCGGATGCGAAAGCGGCTGCAGAATATGGAATGTTCTATCCAATGGGTGCAAGAGCAATGTCCGGAGAAACAGACCAGCACCTTCAGCTGGAAAGAGAACTGGCAGACTTCGTAAAAAAAGAATCAGCATATTTATTGAATTTCGGTTACCAGGGAATGGTTTCTACCATTGATGCTTTGGTAAGCAGAAATGATGTGATTGTTTATGATATGGATTCTCATGCCTGCATCGTGGATGGAGTAAGACTTCATTCCGGTAAAAGATTTACCTACAAGCATAATGATATGGCAAGTCTGGAGAAAAACCTTCAGAGAGCCACTAAAGTAGCCGAAGAAACAGGAGGAGGTATTCTTGTAATCACTGAAGGAGTTTTCGGGATGAGAGGACAGCAGGGAAAAATCAAAGAGATCTGCGATCTTAAATCCAAATATCAGTTCAGACTTTTAGTAGATGATGCTCATGGTTTCGGAACACTTGGTAAAACAGGTGCCGGTGTGGGTGAAGAGCAGGATTGCAACGATCAGATTGATGTGTATTTCTCTACTTTTGCCAAATCAATGGCTGGTTTCGGAGCATTCCTTGCGGGTGACAAAGAAATCATCAGATATCTGAAATTCAACCTGAGATCACAAATCTTCGCAAAATCCCTTACCATGCCAATGGTGATCGGAGGTCTGAAAAGACTGGAACTGTTGAGATCAAGACCTGAGATCAAAGCTAAACTTTGGGAGAATGTTTACAAATTACAGAACGGACTTAAAGAAAGAGGATTCAACATTGGAGACACGAATACTTGTGTAACTCCGGTAATGATGCAGGGAACTCCGGTAGAGGCTACTCTATTGGTAAAAGATTTAAGAGAGAATTATGGTATCTTCACCTCTGTGGTGGTATATCCGGTCATTCCGAAGGGAATGATTCTTTTAAGACTGATTCCTACCGCTTCTCATACCGATGCAGAGATTAATGAAACTCTGGCAGCGTTTGAAGCTATTCACGATAAATTAGTAGGTGGCTACTACAAAGAGCAGGAAGAAAAATTACTGCAGGAACAAGGATTAAGTTTTAAACCGATTTAATCTTAAAAAAATAAAGAAAGCCACTGATTGATTCAGTGGTTTTTTTGTTTAATAACTATAATGCACATGAAACTTAGAGGTTACACACTGGGAATTTTGTCGGCCGTTTCCTATGGTCTGATTCCGATTTTTATTCTGCCCGTAAAACAGGCGCACTTTTCAATGGATATTACGCTGTTTTACAGATTTTTCTTTTCAGCATTAATGGTGGGAGGATATCTGCTGTATTCAGGGGAGAGTTTTAGAATCAATAAAAAAGAGGTCTTAATCCTGGCCATCCTTGGTATCTGTTATGCCCTTTCTTCAGAGTTTCTCTTTTTAGGGTATGATTTCCTGACCCCCGGAATTGCCTCTACCGTTTTATTTATTTATCCGATTATTGTCGCATTGATCATGCTTTTCTTTTATAAGGAGAAGCTTACCAGATTATCCGGAGCTTCTTTACTTCTTGCTTTCGCGGGAGTTATTGTTTTATGTTTAAAAGGAAAAGGACTGGAAATCAACTTTGCAGGGTTGGGAATTGTCATGCTCAGTTCACTGTTCTATGCTTTATATATGGTTATCGTCAACAAGTCGAATATCAAGGTTTCCGGATTCAAGCTTACATTTTATTCAATGCTTTTCACCTCACTGTTCTTTATGTCCAAAGCGGTCACAGCACACGCATCGTTTGCTATTCCTTCAACAGAGATCTTCATTAACTTCCTTATTTTTGCCTTTCTGACTACGGTGATTTCCAGTCTTTGTCTGGTATATGCTATTAAATATATCGGATCTACTCCTGTTGCTATTTTGGGAGCTTTGGAACCTGTAGTTGCTGTATTGATCAGTGTCCTGATGTTTCATGAAAAATTCACTCTGAATTTACTCATCGGGATTACTTTAATTCTTTTGGGAGTTACCCTGAATGTGATTGGAGACCAAAAGAAAATAAATCATATCTAAAATTTTTATTGACTGATATACAAAATAATACAAAAGCCGGACTTCTTGATGAGTTCGGTTTTTGTATGAAATAATCTAATTTTTCAGCTCAGGAAATCATCAAAAAGAAAAATATTTGAAAAAATACATCTCTTTCTGGCGTAACACAATTTATCTGACTATATTGCATCAGTCTATTAACAGGTGTTTCCCCCACCGAATAGATAATGTATATACTTTTAAAAACCGATGAAAGAATTGCAAAAACTGACCAAAGACCAATTATACAAACAACTCAAAGAAAAATCAGAAAATCTATACAGCATTGCTCACGAAGCCCTGGAAAACAATTTTTTCAATGAAAGCGGCATAGATGAAGAAAGTCTTACTGAATTTCTCGAAATGCTGGACGATGAAACAGCAGAAAAGTTAAAGGACGCTTCCCTGTACATCAATAATGAAAATGATGCTCCTGAAATTGTTCTTATACAAAATGACAGCAATACTTCTCTGGAACTGATTACTTCCGAAGATGAAGGGTATAAAATCATTCTTATCGATGGTGATCTTCACTTATCGGAGAAGCTTTTTGTGGAAGATTTTATTATCCTTATTGTTACCGGTAATATCCAGGCAGAAAATATCATCATCAACGGTTCGCTGTATTGCGCTGGAAATGTTACCTCAAAAGTATTGTTTGGTGCTTCGGGGAATGATAATGAAACCTACATCGGAGGAAGCATTATGACTTCACTTATTGCAGAAAACGGACATTACACTGTTGCTGAAAGTAATATTTATTCCAGATACTTAATCAGTTTTCACAATGAGATCACAGGCAAAACCGGAAAGTTTATTGAAAATATCAGCCTGGAAAAACCTAGTGAAATAGAATTATTAAATCCGGCAATTCTTGATGAGGACGGATATTTTGATGAAGATGCTTTTCTAAACTTTATCGATAACAATGCTACTGATGCTTTGTTTAATAAACCCGCTGATTTATTCTAAGATACCATTTTCAAGATTGGAAATAAAACAATTGTGATAAAAAGGATGTAATAAAGCAAGCTATTTCTGAAGACTTTTTCGGACTGTTTATAATCAGGAGAAAAAATTTTTTTCTAAAAAAACTTTAGAATAACTTTGCAAAAAATTTCTGTTGAAAGACCTGCTTCTTATTACTCCGCCTTTTACCCAACTTAATACTCCTTATCCTGCAACGGCTTATATTAAAGGATTTTTAAATACCAAAAATATTTCCAGTTATCAGGTAGATTTGGGGATCGATGTTATTTTGGAATTATTTTCAAAGGACGGAATACTCAAGGTTTTCAATAAAGAAATTGATCTTCGGAACACCTCTGAAAATTCCCGGAGAATTTATGCCTTAAGAGAAGAGTATTTAAAAACGATAGATCAGGTGATTCCTTTTCTACAGGGAAAAACACCTACACTGGCAAGACAGATCTGCAGCATGAACTTTCTTCCCGAAGCTTCCCGTTTCAACCAGCTGGATGATATGGAATTTGCTTTTGGAAATATGGGACTTCAGGATAAAGCCAAACATCTGGCAACTTTGTACCTGGAAGATATTTCCGATTATATTGTAGAAAATATTGATGCTGATTTTGGTTTCAGCAGATATGCGGAACGCCTTGGAAAAAGTGCTAATTCTTTTGATGAACTTTATTCAAAACTATCTGGTGAGCCTACCTTTATTGATGAATTTACGTTAAAAATTCTTCAGGAAAAAATAGAAACCGTACAGCCAAAACTGGTTTGCTTTTCAATACCGTTTCCCGGTAATCTGTATTCCGGTTTCAAATGTGCCCAATGGATCAAAAAGTATTATCCTCACATTAAAATTGCGATGGGAGGAGGATTTCCCAATACAGAATTAAGAGAAGTTAAAGACCAGAGAGTATTTGAATTTTTTGATTTTATTACTTTAGATGACGGTGAGCTTCCATTGGAACTTCTTCACCAAAATTTAGAAATTCCCGCCGGGGAAGGCGAATTTAAAAGAACTTTTCTTCTCGAAAATAATGAAGTTGTCTACAAGAATAATTCTAAAAGGCATGACTTCAAACAGTCTGAAATAGGTACTCCCGATTATACAGATTTAAAACTGGATCAATATATTTCCGTTATCGAAATCGCCAATCCGATGCACAGTTTATGGAGCGACGGACGATGGAACAAACTGACGATGGCACACGGATGCTACTGGGGAAAATGTACATTCTGTGATATTTCTTTAGACTATATTAAAATCTACGAACCTATTTCTGCGAAAATTCTGGTAGACCGGATTGAAGAACTGATCCGTACAACCGGTGAGACAGGATTCCATTTTGTAGATGAAGCTGCTCCACCTGCCCTTATGAGAGAGGTTGCTCTGGAAATTCTCCGAAGAAATCTGGTGGTTACCTGGTGGACCAATATCCGTTTTGAAAAAAGCTTTACCCGTGATCTCTGTTATCTTCTGAAACTTTCAGGATGCGTGGCTGTTTCCGGTGGGCTTGAAGTAGCCAGCGACCGATTATTGAAATTAATTGATAAAGGAGTTTCTGTAGAACAGGTTGCCAATGTAACAAGAAATTTTACAGAAGCGGGAATTATGGTTCACGCTTATCTGATGTATGGCTATCCTACCCAAACGATTCAGGAAACTGTAGACTCCCTTGAAATGGTAAGACAAATGTTTGAAATGGGAATTCTTCAAAGCGGTTTCTGGCATCAGTTTGCGATGACCGCACACTCACCTGTCGGGATGAGCCCGGAAGATTTCGGTGTAGTTCCGGTAAAACAGGAAATTCTGTTTGCCAATAACGATGTAGATTTTAAAGATAAGACCGGAATCGATCATAACAGGTTCAGCTTCGGATTAAAGAAATCTTTATTCAATTATATGCATGGAGTCAATTTCGAACTGCCGCTTCAGGAATGGTTTGATTTTAAAATTCCAAGAACAACCATTCATCCGGATTATATTCACGACTGTCTTTTGGAAGATGGGCAGTTTCAGTTGAAGACCAATTCCAAAGTTGTCTTTTTAACCAAAAATGTAATCGCTGAGAATCGCGTAAAAAATAAAAAGAAATATTCTGGTACGTATACGCTTCTTACATTCCACTTAAAAACCAATATTGTGAAGGTGGAACTGGAACAGGAAAAAGCAGAATGGCTGATGAATGTACTGGAAGAAAATGCTGTTGAAAATTCTAAAAAACCTACTATTCAACAACTTAAAACTCAATTTGAAGAAAATTTCGATGATTTTGAGCTGTTCTGGTTCTCAAAACCAATGCAGCAATTGAAGGAAAACGGGGTGATTTTAAGTTTATAAAAAATTCCGTTTTTTTCTCAGGGATTTTTGTGATTGCAGAATTTTTGTCATTCTTTCTGAACGAATAACACCTGCTTCTATTCAATTATAATCTCCCACAGATTTTGATTTGAGAGAATAAAGTATTTTTTAATTTTGGAAGAATTTATTTAATATAAATCCAAATTTCTAACTACTACAAATAAAACGGCAAAATATTCCCCTCCTCCGGAGGGGTGGCGAAAATTCAAAGAATTTTTGACGGGGTGGTTAAGTTTTGGCTAAAGCCGGATGAATTTGATCCATAATAAAAAAAACGGGCTAAAGCCCGTTCCTATCTATAAAATCTGTATTACATTAATTAGGGGTCTCTTTTGAAACAGTACCTACGTTTACTTTTTCCTGTATTTTGATAAAATTGGGATCCATAATCGCCATGCGCTCAGCCAATGCTTTGTAGGTCGGGAATTTCAGGATTGAAGCTCTTCCGGACATTTCTCTGTAGATGGTAAAAGACTTTCCTCCCGCTGTTTTCAGCTGTTTTGTTGTGGTGATATACCTTCCGATAAGTTTACTTTTAGCATCATAAATTTCAATATCAATAGGTGTTTTGTCCATAATGGTATCTTCCGAACCAAAACTTACCGGCAGATTGGTAAAATACCCCACCGGAATGCCATTACTAAGGATCTCTCCTACTTTATTGACCTCAATATTCATCTTGTCTATTTTCTTTCTGATCGCATAAGCATCTTTTGTTTTAGCATCCAGCTTCCTTTTCGGGACATTTGAAAAAAGCTCATCCAGGTTTTTAACATTGATCCCTTTGTTATCAATAATTTTAAGATCTTTAACTGAAGTAAAGACTGCAGATTTTTCTTCTCCGGAAAATGCAGAAGGTGACGAGTAATCAATTTCGATGGTTTTGTCCCTGTTGTACACTCTGTTGACAATGATATAACTGTCGCGAACAGAATCCACGATGCTTTTATCAATGAATTTAATCGTATACATCGGGGTCTCTTTAAGATCCATAAACGTATATTCGCTGGATTTGTTGGAGAGCTTAGCTACCGGAATACCGTCAAGATTAATAATTCCTCTTTTGGTTTTGATATTCTGGGCATGGAGGAAAACACCCAGAACTGTAAATAATATGATTATGCCTCTCTTCATACAATCAGACTTTTACAAATAAAAAAAGTGTAACACAAAGTTACACTTTCTTGAAAATATATTTAGCTTTTCATTTAATTATTCACAAAGGATAATTCCTTTATTATGATTAAATTCTACAACACCGCTTTTGATAGCATAAGCAAAAACAGAGTCTTTTCCGGCTTCTTTAGTGAAATTTTTAGCATAAGCCTCATCAATAGAGTTAGCAAAAAGCTTTACATCACCTCCGATTAAAGAAGAAACAATTCCTGCGTGGTTTTTCATGATGTGAAATTCACCATTTTTTCCAGGCAACAATACTGAGTCTACTTCTCCTTCAAAAACTACGTACTCTGGTGTTAAAATTTTTATATTCATAGAAACAAATTTGAAATTTGATGTTTGAAATTTGAAATTACTCATCGAATTTCAAATTTCAAATCTCAAATTGTTAATAATTTATGCGTTTTCAGCTAACATTTTTTGTCCTGCTTCGATAGCTTCTTCGATGGTTCCTTTCAAGTTGAAAGCTGCTTCTGGTAAGTGATCTAATTCACCATCCATAATCATGTTGAATCCTTTGATTGTATCTTTGATGTCTACCAATGATCCTGGGATACCTGTAAACTGCTCTGCTACGTGGAAAGGTTGAGATAAGAATCTCTGAACTTTTCTTGCACGGTATACAACAGCTTTATCTTCTTCAGAAAGTTCTTCCATACCAAGGATTGCGATGATATCCTGAAGTGCTTTATATCTTTGAAGGATCTCTTTTACTCTTTGAGCACAGTTGTAGTGATCGTGACCGATAACTTCAGGAGCAAGGATTCTTGAAGTAGAAGCAAGTGGATCTACCGCTGGATAGATACCTAATGAAGCAATCTTTCTGTCAAGTACCGTAGTTGCATCCAAGTGAGCAAACGTAGTTGCAGGAGCCGGGTCAGTTAAGTCATCCGCAGGTACGTATACCGCCTGTACTGAAGTAATTGAACCATTTTTAGTTGAAGTAATTCTTTCCTGCATCGCACCCATTTCAGAAGCTAGCGTTGGTTGGTAACCTACCGCTGATGGCATACGACCAAGAAGTGCAGATACCTCAGAACCAGCCTGTGTAAAACGGAAGATGTTGTCTACGAAGAAAAGTACGTCTCTACCTTGTCCGCTTTCTCCACCGTCTCTGTAGTACTCAGCCAATGTAAGACCAGAAAGTGCTACTCTCGCTCTTGCACCTGGCGGCTCGTTCATCTGTCCGAAAACGAATGCAGCTTTTGAATCTTTCATAGCTTCTAAGTCTACTTTAGAAAGATCCCAACCTCCGTTTTCCATAGAGTGCATGAAATCATCACCATACTTGATAATACCTGATTCCAACATCTCTCTCAAAAGGTCATTTCCTTCTCTCGTTCTTTCACCTACTCCGGCGAATACAGAAAGACCTCCGTGTCCTTTTGCAATATTATTAATCAACTCCTGGATCAATACTGTTTTACCTACACCGGCACCACCGAACAATCCAATTTTACCTCCTTTTGCATAAGGCTCAACTAGGTCGATTACTTTAATCCCTGTAAATAAAACTTCTGCTGAAGTTGATAATTGATCAAATTTTGGAGCTGGTCTGTGAATTGGAAGACCACCATCCTTAGAAATATCTTGAAGTCCATCGATAGCATCACCAACAACGTTGAATAGTCTTCCGTTTACTGCCTCTCCGATAGGCATCATAATAGGATTTCCGTATCCAATTACGTCCTGCCCTCTTTTAAGACCGTCAGTAGCGTCCATTGCGATACATCTTACTGTATCTTCGCCAATATGTTGTTCTACCTCTAAAACTACTTTTTCACCGTTTTCTTTTGTAATTTCTAACGCGTCATAGATTGCTGGAACAGCTTCCACATCTGTGAAGACAACGTCGATTACCGGACCAATAATTTGAGAAATTTTACCTTTAATTTGGTTTGCCATTGCTAAATTTTTTCTTGGTGCAAATATAGTGATTCTTCATAAACCCGCAATTGGTAAAAAAAAGATTTTTATCATGCTTTTGAAGAGATGAAGGAGTTTACCATTTACTATGTAAAATTCAATATTTATCATTATATTTAACAGCAAATATGCAATTCATTACTTTGTCATTATTATCATACAATATAATGCAGGATATTTTCAGAATTTTTCATTTTTAAATTTTCAGGTTCTCTCCGTTACATTAAAAATAAAGGTTTTATATTTGCAATCAAAATTTTTCCGTTTTGAAAGTTTTCAAGAATTTTACAGATTACTCCTCACAGAAGCCTCTTGCGTTGTCTTTAGGAATGTTTGACGGGGTACATCTCGGGCATAAGAGTATTATCGATGAACTGACTAAAATAGGTACAGAAAATAATCTGGAAACTGCAATCCTTACCTTCTGGCCGCATCCAAGATTTGTTTTTAATCCGAATGAAGATTTAAAGCTTCTGAATACACTGGAGGAAAAGAAACAACTTGTAGAGAAATATGGCATTGATAATTTGTTCCTGAAAGAATTTGATGAGGAATTCAGAAATCTGACCGGAGAAGAGTTTGTACGTCAGATTTTAATTGACAAACTTAATGTAAAGTACCTTATTATAGGATACGATCATTCCTTCGGAAAAAATAAAAGCGGAAATTTTGAGCTTCTCCAGAAATTATCAAAAGAACTTGATTTTGAGGTAGAACAGATGGAAGCCATCAACATTCATGAAAACAATATCAGCTCCACAAAAGTGCGTAATGCGCTTTTAGCAGGAAATGTTAAAGAAGCAAATGAAATGTTGGGCTACTCCTACTCTGTTTCCGGAACTGTCGTTCATGGGAAAAAGATCGGAAGAACCATCGGATATCCCACAGCTAATATTGATACCGAATCGATCAAGCTGTTGCCTAAAAAAGGAGCTTATATTGTAGAAGTATTTGTAAAAGGCAACCAATATAAAGGTATGCTGAGCATCGGAACCAATCCGACGGTAAATGGAGAAAAACTAACTGTGGAAGTTTATATCCTTGATTTTGGTGATGATATTTATGAAGAAAAGATTACGGTAAGTTTCAGGGATTTTCTTCATGATGAAATCAAATTTGAAGGTCTGGACAAATTGATTGAAAGGCTGGATGAGGATAAAAGAATAACAGAAAAATTTGATTTCTAAATATAGAGAATAGCCTTTTTGTTTATTTCAGTACTTTTAAGTAGATTTTCTGGGTTTCATTATTCAGTTTCACATTCGGGAACTGCTTGTCATAATCAATAAAGATATCTCCTTTTTGATCTGCTTTTCCGTTTCCATCAGAGTCCCAGCTTATGGTTACATAATATTTTGCAGGCCCTGCAGGTTTTGGATTGATCTTGCTTTCAGCATCTTCAGGTATTGGCAGATTGATGGTGAAAGGTATTGATTTCTGTTCATATTCCTGTTCTGTAATTAAAGTAGCAGGAGCATCAGCTAATTTTTCGTCCATTCCATATAAGCTCACATTCAGTCGGGCATTTTTAATGGTAAATGCGCCTGTTCCTGAAAATTCTAATTTAAGAGTTTCGGGATATTTTTCAGAGGCTGATACAGCAGAAGTGTTTTTTTCGGTAGTGTTCTTATTTACCGGCTTGGTGCAGCCTGACAGCATCAATGTTCCGGCTGCTGCGAATAATAAAAGGTGATTTCTCATTTGTAATTTATTTTATTAATGTCAAATATATTATTTCACCAGTAATAGATAACAAATCCCGTACCTCAATTTATTTGATGTACTATAATGAATTGACTTCATTCTGCGCTTTTTTAGTCAGGGATTTGAAAACCAGCTCGTAGGATTGATCAATGAGTTTAAAGATCAGATCTCTTTTCAATCCATCTACTGCTACGGAATTCCAGTGGGTTTTGTTCATATGATAAGCACCTGTGATCTGAGGATATTGCTCACGAAGCTCTGCACTCCATTCCGGATCTGTTTTTACATTAATGGCCAACGGCTGTCTCTCAAGCCCCATTAGTAAAAACATTTTGGTGTCTACTTTCATCACGAGAGTTTCGTTATCAAACGGAAAGCTTTCTGTAACTCCTTTTTTGGCCAGGCAGTAATCTAAAATTTCGTTGGCATCCATGTTCAATATAAGTAATAAGTGATAAGTAATAGGTAATGATCAAATTAATTCTTTAATCTTTAATTCAAATTTAGTAAATTTAAGAAAGAAATAATCTTACAAAACCGCAATTATTATGAAAGCTCTTGTAATAGGTGCTACAGGTGCCACAGGAAAAGATCTTGTCAATCAGTTATTGAATGACAAAGAGTTTGATGAAGTGGATATTTTCGTCAGAAAACCTGTTGATATTCAGAATGATAAGCTGAAAGTTCATGTGGTGAATTTTGAAAAACCGGAGGAATGGAAAGAGATGGTGAAGGGAGATGTGGCGTTTTCATGTCTGGGAACTACTTTAAAAGATGCCGGAAGTAAAGAAGCCCAGAAGAAAGTAGACTTTGATTATCAGTATGAATTTGCGAAAGCTGCAAAAGAGAATGAAGTGGAAGATTATATTCTGGTATCGGCTTACGGAGCGAACCCACAGTCTAAAATTTTCTATTCTAAAATGAAAGGCGAACTGGAAGAAGCTGTAAAACAATTGCATTTCAACAAGATCACTATTTTTAAGCCGGGAATGCTGGAACGAAAAGATTCTGAAAGAACCGGAGAAGTATTGGGAAGCCGCATCATTAAATTTGCGAATAAACTTGGGTTGTTAGAAAGTCAAAAACCTCTGCCAACAGATATTTTAGCAAAGGCAATGATTAATTCTTCGAAAATAAAAAGTAACGGCTACTCCAGTATCAAGCTGGGAAATATTTTCTGTTTTGCAGAGAAGACTAATGAATAGTTAAAAGATTCGGGATGCGTAATTCGCGGTTTGGGATGCGAGTAATATGTTTCGTGTTAAAGGGAAAACCTCCTTATTGATTCCCTTAAAATCTAAGCCCCAATCCTGCTACCTGTAATCTATTACCTATTTTGTGGTCTTGCTGCCCATTTTCTGTCCTAATTTTTCATATTCAATATCATTAGGCTCCCAAAGTTCTATTTTATTGCCCTCAATATCCATGATATGGACAAATTTTCCATATTCATAAGTTTCAATCTTATCTACAACGGTTACATTTTCTTTCTTCAACTGTTCAACAAGTTTTTCAAGGTTATCCACCCTGTAATTGATCATGAAATCTTTCTCCGAAGGCTGAAAATATTTAGTCTTTTCACTGAAAGGGCTCCACTGGCTAAATCCTTTTTTAGAATTATCACTACCCTGAAACCATTCAAATACAGCTCCATACTGATTGGTACTGAGCCCCAGGTGATTTTCATACCACTCTCTCATTTTCTCAGGATCTTTACATTTAAAAAAGATACCGCCAATGCCGGTAACTCTTTTCATATCGTCAGACTTGTTTTCTGTAACGGCCTTAAAAGCAAATCCTAACATAAATGAAGCTAGGATACAAAGGGTAAAAATTATTTTTTTCATAGGGAGCATTTATTTAAGTTAAAAATAAAAAAGTGGATGTTAACACCCACTTATAAAAATATTTCTTATTTCAGATACTTTGTAATAGCCTCATCAGTAGGCTTTGTAGTACTTACAAAAGAATCGATCAGTTTTCCGTTTTCATCTACCAGGAATTTGGTGAAGTTCCAAAGAATGGTTGTGTTCTTTACTCCGTTCAACTCCTTTTCTGTTAAGTACTTGAAGATAGGAGCGGTATCATCTCCTTTCACAGAAACTTTGGCAGCCAAAGGGAACGTTACTCCGTAATTTTTCTGGCAGAAAGCACCAATTTCAGTGTTTGTTCCAGGCTCCTGGCCTCCGAAATTGTTTGCAGGGAAACCTACTACAACCAGTTTATCTTTATATTGTTCGTACACCTTTTCAAGATCTGCGTACTGGGGTGTAAACCCACATTCTGAAGCGGTATTGACAATCAGGATTTTTTTCCCTTTGAAATCTGCAAAATTGATTTCTTTACCATCAAGACTTTCTACTTTAAAGTCATATATTGTTTTTCCCATAAGTTCTGTGGTTTTAGCTTTAGAAATTTCACTTTTCTGGTTGGTGCAGCTTTGCAGGAATGCCATGAAAGAAAGCAGCAGTAAAAAAATCTTTTTCATTTCTTATAATTTTATGCAGCAGACTGCAGTTGATTTAAAATTTAAAAATATTAGCCGGAAAAACTTTATTGATATCGATTCTGTTTAATAACATCACATAATCTCCGTCTTTTTTAGGACTTGAAGACTCAATTCTGAAAGGCATTATAATGTTTCCAACTTTTTTGAAATCAGAATAAATCAGTGTCTCATCTTTTTTCACTTCTTTAATCAGCATATACGTTTTTGTATCAAAATAATACATGTTCTTATTTACATTCTTGGTAAGCTGTACCTTATGGCAGTAGATCTCTCCTACTTTTTCTTTTCCAAGATATTTGGCGTCAAATCCTTTATTTTCCCAATCAATGAAATCATTATCAAAACTTTCCGGCACATATTCAGGATATTCCTGAAGCTTGTTGGCCGCATAGTTCATTGCATAGCCTTTGGTACCGTCAAAACCTTCAATAGCTGTTTCTTTCCCTCCGGTAGTAATCAATGTTTTAGTAAGATTCGGACGCTGCTGAAAAATTCTTATCGGATATTCATCTTTCACACCCAGGACTACTTTTCCCTGAAGCAATACTGAGTTTAACAGTTTCCAATTGGTTAACCCTCCGGATAATTCAATGTTTTTGTCAATAATTTCCTTTGCGGCCTGTCCGAATATCACGTGCGAAAATATCAGTCCAAATACTAATAATAACTTCTTCATTAATTTTATTTATAAATTCAAATATAGGGGGATTTATGGAAAATTGCAACAAAGGCAAAAGCTCAGGAAGACCAATTTGTTAATTTCAGATAAGTTTTCGGGCTTTTTCCAGATCTTCCGGGGTATCAATGCCTACTCCTACGAAATTGGTTTCTATCATTTTGATTTTCATTCCATATTCAAGATAGCGGATGCATTCAATCTTTTCGGAGATTTCCAATGGCTTCATAGCCAGCTTTGAAAACTGCAACAGCGCTTCTTTTCTGAAAGCATATACTCCAATATGTTTAAAATAGCTTACATCAAAGGAAACTTCTCTGTGAAAAGGAATTACAGAACGACTGAAATATAAAGCAAAACCATTGTTATCAGTAATTACTTTTACGTTATTCGGATTTTCAATTTCTTCTTTTTCGCGCAGCTGTATTTTCAAAGAAGCTAAAGATATTTCCTGTTGCTGATCATGTTTAAAAACTTCTATCAGTTGACGTAAAGGTTCTAACTTAAGGAAAGGCTCATCTCCCTGAACATTAATGACGATATCACAGTCTATATTCTGTACAGCTTCGGCAATACGGTCGCTTCCGGTCTCATGCTGTCCTGTCATAACGGCTTTTCCTCCGTTTTTTACGATTTCATCAAGAATAATTTCAGAGTCTGTGGCGACAAATACTTCATCAAACAGCCCCGTTTCCACTACATTCTGATAGGTTGTGGTAATAACGGTTTTTTCTCCTAAAATCTGCATTAATTTCCCTGGAAAACGGCTTGCTTCGTAACGTGCAGGGATAACAGCGATTATTTTCATTCAATACAATATTAAGTAATTCTTTTTAAATCAGGAGGTTTCATCCCAACACTTATAAAAGTCCGGATACACCTTTTATCCTGAGACCAAATGTAGTGAAAAGTATCTTATTTCCTAAACAAAACAAAGATTTCAGAGTTTAAAAAGAGAGTTTTACGCCTACCATATTGTATTCCCATTGGCGGGATGCAGTGAAGTTGAGACTATATTTTGTCTTTCCGATTGTTCCTTCTGAAGAAGTGTATCTGCTTTTTGATATGGTTTTTCCTATAAAATATCCCATTAATAGGGCTAATGGATAGTCTGAGGCCCAGTGAACTTTACTTTGCATCATTTGAAAGCATAATGCTCCTGCCAGTGTATATCCTACAGGCTTGATCCATTTGGCATCCGGATAGTTATCTGCAATCACAGTGATTCCAGCCATGAAGGTGGTTAAATGTCCCGACGGCATGGCATCGTAATTCGAGGTATTTTTACTGAATGCGGAGAAACTGGGAAACGGATTCCATGCGCCTCCTTTGTGTCCGTATTCTTCGGCAATAAACGGGCTTTCTCTTCCTGTAATTCTTTTAAGGGTTTGGGTGAAAACTCCGGAAAGAATTAAACTTTCCATTAAACCACTGGCGGTAGCCTGGGCTCTGTAGTCATTTTTTATCAATCCATAGGTTCCGAAACCAATTCCTAATAATACTAATGTAGAGCCATTTCCTATCAGGTACAGTGCAGATCCGACATCTTTCGGAATTTTAAATACACCTCCCACTTTATGGTAGTTATTATCTTTATCCATTCCCCATTGTTCAGCCAGTTCTCTTGAATTATCAATCAGTTTCTGATCAAACGGCAGGAGTATTAACGTAGCACCAACAGCACCTCCCAGATAATAAGCATGATCTTTAGCTACGAAATCTTTATTGGTATTGATGAAGTTTCTTGGTAATTTGGTGACAAAGTCAAGGAGTTTAGGTTTTGGATACGTCCGGACGGAACCGTCTTTTAAGGTGTAGGTTTGTACTTTTGGAAGCTCAGCTTCTTTGGGAAGTTCTTGTACCTTCAATGTATCAACTTCTTGTGAGCATACCAATATTGAAACCGGTAAGAGTAGAAATCTCAGTTTTTTCATCGTGTAATTTTCGATTTATATATCCAGGTGTGTAAAAGCCACAAATATAATTCCTTGTTGAATGTAGTGCAAAGCGGTTATCTAACTTTTAATATTTATTTAATTTTTTGAGAAATAAACGCAGCTTCAATTCAAATATTGGATCAGAAAAATAATTCCATATATCCATGAAATATAGATAAAAGAATAGAAAAGTCCGAGTCCAAGGCTTTTTACTATTTTTCCTTTACATTTTCCTGAATTTTTAAAAACCAATCTGAGTGCTCTGAAAAATATCCAGTACAAAATTGCACCCAACAAGAATACAGCAGACCAAAAGAAAAGTCCGAAAAAATACGAAAGAAAAATAAGTAGAATTGAAATTACAATCCATAAAAGAACTGATAAAATAACACCACCTATTCCATCACCAACAGCTGGTGGATCAAACTCAAAACCATCAAATTTTGGCGTTTTATCAGCATATCTTTGTATTCTTTCTTTGTTTAAAATATTTCCGATATTATCTTTTAATTTTAACCCAGAATACAGCCCCCCAGTGATAAACAGGAAAAATGCTCCCGCCAGAACAGAAGTTGATAATATTGAATTCAAAAACAGTGAGCGATGATCAGCTTTCCCTGAAAGCCAAACGCTTAAAATTACTATTACAATAATTGACAGTGTTGAAAAAAACAAATATTTTGTCTCAAGAAAGGGTTTCTGTGGAAGGTTCATGGTTTAAAAGGTGTGTAAAAACGCTTCGACTCCGCTCAGCGTGACATTGCTAAAACTAAAAGATATATTTTAACGATGTCATGCCGGACAGAGTCGAAGCCTATATTTTATGTAAAGATTACTTTAAATTGTTTAAAGCACTTTCCAGTTTTGGAAGCATTACCTTGATCTCATCTACAGCCAATCCTCCTACAGAAGCACGGAACCAAGGTTCTGATTTTTCTTCTCCGAAGGCTGAGAACGGAACCAAAGCCACTCCTGCTTCATTGATTAAGTAGAAAACAAGATCTGAAGAGTTTTCAATGACAGCTCCGTCAGGTTTTGTTTTTCCAATATAATCAAGTTTGATGGTAAGGTAAAGAGCACCCATTGGTTCGATGCTGTCAACAGCAAGTCCTTTTGCCTTTAAATCCTGAACTCCGTTGTGAAGTACTTTTAAGCTGTTTTCAAGTTTAGCTTTAAAGTCGTTAACGAAAACATCAACGTTCTCTGAGTTTTCATAGAATTTAGCGGTTGCTTCCTGCTCTGGTTTTGGAGCCCATGCCCCAACGTGAGTAAGAAGTGCCTTCATTTTATCCAGGATATGAGCAGGTCCGAATCCCCATCCAACACGTACTCCTGTTGCTGCAAGACATTTTGAAATACCGTCGATATAGATGGTGTAATCTCTCATTTCCGGGAAAAGAGAAACAGGATCTACGTGCTCAGCACCGAATGTAAGGCAAGAGTAGATCTGGTCATACATTAAGTATAACGGTTTTTCGTCTGCTCCTCTTTTTTTATTTTCAGCAATGACCAGTTCACAGATTTCTGAAAGCTGTTCTTTCGTAAACATGGTTCCTGTAGGGTTCAATGGAGAACATAATGCCAATAAAACAGCTCCATCCAAATGCGGTCTTAAATCATCAGCAGTCGGAAGGAAGTTGGTTTCAGGTTTTGTTTTCACTTCTACAGCGTTGGCAGAAGTAAGATAAGCATAGTGATTGTTGTTCCATGATGGTGTAGGATACACTACTTTATCTCCTTCGTCTACAATGGTTTTGTATACGGCATAAATCAAAGGTCTTGATCCTGCAGTAATCAGAATATCGTTAGGAGAATAATCCAGGTTCCATCTTTTTTTAAGGTCTTTGGAAACTTCTTTTCTTAAAGATAAAAGTCCGTTGGCAGGCGGATAGTTCGTCAAATTATTCTGATATGCTTTCTGAATCTCTTCCTTCAGCAATGCCGGAATAGGATAGATATTAGAATTCAGATCACCAATAGTAAGATTGGCAATTTCCGCTCCTTTTGCTTTTAGATCATTTACTTCGTTACCAATTTTTACAATTTCAGAACCGATCAGGTTCGCTGCTAATTTTGAAACTTTCACTTTTTCTTATTTTAAATTTATATTATCGTTCTCCATGAATCTTCTCATATTTTTGATTGATGGTGTTTTTAAGAGTATTAATCCAGTTTCAAATCTGTTTTAACGGCTCCTATTTTGGCTTCCAATGATTTTAATTTGTCTCTGAAATCTGCTTCTGAAGTAATGGAATCCTTTACGGAAACATAGAACTTTATTTTTGGCTCTGTTCCAGAAGGTCTTACACATACTTTTGTTCCATCCTGTGTGTAATAGATTAAAACGTTAGACTTCGGAATATCATTCATCACTTTTTTCTCATTCGTAGAAATGGTAAGACTTGTCTGCTCTTTAAAGTCTTTCACTTCTTCCACTAATGAACCAGCCAGTTCCTTCGGAGGATTTTCACGGAAGTTTTTCATCATATTCTGAATTTCTTCAGCACCTTCTTTTCCTTTTCTTACAATATTGATCAATCCTTCGTAATACATTCCAAGGTCTTCATAGATCTCGATCATATACTGATACATTGTTCTTCCGTTGGCTTTGCACCAAGCTGCAATTTCGCAGGCTAAAAGAATACTTCCGCAAGAGTCTTTATCACGAACGAAGTCTCCGGTCATAAATCCGAAACTTTCTTCACCTCCGCATACAAATTTCTGCTTTCCTTCTGCTTCACGGATCATTTTTCCGATCCATTTGAATCCGGTAAGACCTACTTTGCATTCAACTCCAAATTTCTGAGCGATATCAAAGAAGATATCTGAAGTTACAATCGTAGAACCAATAAATTCTTTTCCTGTAATTCTTTCCTGCTTCCTCCACTCGTTTAAGATATAATACGTAAGGATGGTATTGGTCTGGTTTCCGTTCAACAGCTGCATTTCGCCATCAAGGTTTCTTACCGCGATTCCTAATCTGTCTCCATCCGGGTCTGTTCCGATTACAATATCAGCATTGGTAATTCTTGCCAGATCCATTGCCATTTCCAATGCTGCAGGCTCTTCCGGGTTGGGAGAATCTACAGTAGGGAAATTTCCGCTTGGGATCATCTGTTCTCTTACCAGATCAACCTTTTTGAACCCTGCTTTTTCAAGTGCTTTAGGAACAGTTGTATATGTTGTACCGTGGATTGAAGTGAAAACAATATTTAAATTTTCTTTTCCGATATTCTGATACGTAGAGTTTTCAATACATGCATCGATATACACATCGTCCTGCTCCTCTCCGATCCATTCGATCAGATCATCATTTCCGTTGAATTTAATTTCCTCAAATTTTACAGAATATACTTCATTGATAATCGCTTCATCATTAGGCGGAACAATCTGTGCACCGTCATTCCAGTAAACTTTATAACCGTTGTATTCCGGCGGGTTGTGAGAAGCTGTTAAAACAATTCCTCCGTTACATTTTTTATCACGAACGGTGAAAGACAACTCAGGTGTCGGTCTGTGGTCTTTGAAAAGCAGTACTTTAATTCCGTTGGCTGTTAAAACATCTGCTACCAGTTTCCCGAATTCTTTTGAGTTATTACGAACATCATAAGCGATGGCCACTTTAATCTCTTCACCTTTGAACTGCTGTAACATGTAGTTCGCCAATCCCTGTGTAGCCTGTCCTAATGTATATTTATTCAAGCGGTTGGTTCCTACTCCCATTATCCCACGCATTCCTCCTGTCCCAAATTCCAGTTCTCTGTAGAAAGAATCTTCCAGATCAGGGGAATTGCTGTCAATCAGTAATTGTACAGCATCTCTCGTTTCCTTATCGAAGGTATCACTTAACCAAAGTTTCGCTTTTTCTAGTGTATTCATATTTATATGTTGTTCTTTTATAGTTTGTAAAGTTCCTAGTTTCTAGTTTAAATAATGCTGTTTTTTAATCCAGCTTTTTGTTTTCGACTTTCGTCGTTTTATCAATTTTAAACGCTCTGATCGGATCGTTATAATAGACAAATTTTGCTGTGTTCCGAATATGTCCTTTTAAAGAATCCTTTACGTTTACTTCTGCATAATTTCCGTTTTTGGAATCAATATTCAGGTTGGTAATTTTCCAGTAAGGTGCAATCAAACTTGCTGTGTCTGAAATTTTTATAACAGCTTCTTTGGACAATCCAAGAAAATTAGCACGGCTTCTGTTATGCATTTCCACTTCTGCTCTTCTGGTGTTGACAGAGCCCATGAAGCTGGCATTATTTTTCATGTTAAGTCTGAAATTATCTGTTTTGATTTCGCTTGAAATATTCACTTCCACAGAATCGGAAACGGCAACTTTTTCAAGATTATATTTTGAATAGATCGTTACATTATAAAAATCGACTCCTTTTGTACCTCTTTTTTCTTTAATGAAAAGTGTCTTGTCTTTGACATCCACATCCAGATTGCTTGCTACATTTGGATAGGTTTCTATTTCTACAAAATTTTTCGGACCTCTGGCATAAAATACACGGAATTTACCTTCCAGATTAAGGTTTACGAATTCCGGTACATCCACATCTTTCTTTTCAATATTTCCTTTTGGAGAAACTTTTCCGCAGGAAACTACTGCCATCAGCATCAATGTGTATACAACTTTTTTCATATTTAATTTTAAATATTACATTACTATCGTAACAATTCGTACTGAAAATCCCTGAAAGTTTTTTCATATCTCTCATTAGACTTTCAATATTACTTTGAACAAAAATAGGATTAAAATTTCTAAAAATCTTTGTCTTTTGACAATAAAATACCTGATCATTTTTAATTTTCTGCTTTTCAGGAAAAAGACTGTTTCCTATTTATATTTTGTCTTTATTTTTTTATAAAACCACGTTTTAGGACTTCCTGCCATTGAAAATAAAAGCAGGTAATTTTTATCTACACCTGAAATCTTCATAGGAATTACATTTTCATCATCATTATACTTCATTTTCAACAGATTATTTTTTATCTGATAAGTTCCCTTATTTCCCATTGAACTGAAAGTTTTATCCTGATAAAAGCTCAGAACTCCTGTTCCATATCTGGAATTGTTTGTTTTATTTTTCAACGTATCCGTATTAGAAATTTCTCCATCATAAATATCAATAAACTCCCATGAACCGTAAAGTTTATTTGATGAACATGAGACTGCAAAAAGTAAAAGAAAGTAAAAAAGAATAGATTTGAGTTTAAACATCCGGATTTAAAGTTTTTATAAAAATACAAAAAAGCACCCTGTAATAGAGTGCTTTGTATGTATTGAAATTGGAATGATTATTTTTTGCATAACCACCCCGTCAAAAATTCTTTGAATTTTCGCCACCCCTCCAAAGGATGGGAATGGCCATACATCAACTAAAGGTTTACATTAACATATTAGTTTTCAGTATATTTAATTGAACAATCACCTGAATTTATATCACTTCATCAATATTATAATTCTTGTGCTCACGGTTGGTTCTGATAATCATTTCTCCTAAGAATCCTGCGATAAAGAGAAGTGTTCCCATGATCATCATGGTTAATGCGATAAAGAACCATGGATTATTGGTAATCAAATGTCCGTAAATCCCTCTTGCCACATCAATCAGTTTAGAAATTCCCAGCCAAAGTGCTGAAAGAAAACCAACAATAAACATTAAAGTACCCACAGCTCCGAAGAAATGCATTGGCCTTCCTCCGAAACGACTTACAAACCAAAGGGTTATCAGATCCAGAAATCCTCTGATGAATCTTTCCGTTCCGAATTTTGAAGTTCCGTAAGGTCTTGCCTGGTGCTGTACTTCTTTCTCGGTAATTCTTCTGAAACCTGCATTGGCAGCCAATACCGGAATATAACGGTGCATATCCCCGTACACATCAACCGATTTTACCACCTGTCTTTTATAAGCTTTCAAACCACAGTTGAAGTCGTGAAGGTAAACTCCTGAAACTTTTCTCGCTGCCGCATTGAATAATTTTGACGGAATATTTTTCGTCATCACATTATCAAAACGCTTCTTTTTCCAACCGGAAACGATATCATAATTATCATGAATCACCATATTGTACAGTTCCGGAATTTCTTCTGGGAAATCCTGTAAATCGGCATCCATTGTAATCACTACATCACCGTTTGTTCTTTCAAAAGCGGCATGAAGTGCCTGTGATTTTCCATAATTTCTGGAAAATTTAATAGCGTGGATCTGAGGATACTGAACTTTCATATTCTCAATAATACTCCACGACAAATCCGTACTTCCGTCGTCTACAAACCAGATTTCATAAGATAAGTTACTGGTTGTACACACTTTATCAATTCTTGAAAAAAGTTCTTCCAGAGAGTCTTCTTCGTTCAGTAACGGAATAACTATAGATAAATTCATTTAATTTTAATAAAAATTAGGCTTGATTGGCTTCTTCGGGCTGATGTATTGTTCTTGTTCTGAAAAATGCTCCGAAAAACACCGACAAAACTACGTAAAATATAAGAATTGCTGCAAAATATCCTGAAAAATGACTTGCGGTAAGCATATCTTTTCCTTTAACCGCCTCAGGAGTGAAGCTTTGTAGTCTTTCTTTGTATTTCTGATCCAGTTCATCAATATCTTTCTGATGCTTCAGAATTTTTCTTGCAGAAGTATATTCTGTATCCAGTTCTGATTTTTGTCTCTGCACATATTGATAGTTCAAAAGGCCTTTTGCTGCAGGATCAACGAAGGTTAAAAACGCATAAATACTGAAGATGGAAAGAATTCCTCCGATGAACATCGGAACAAATGCTGTTTTGAAAGCATCTTTAAATTTCACCACTCTATGGTTGTTCCAGTAAGATTTTACAGACCAGAAAGCAGCCCCGGCGTATAAAAGAGGTAAAACAAAAGCATTGGCTTTCAAAGAGATATCAAAATAATTGATTCCTGAGAAAAAAGTATATACTACAAAGAAAACGATCATTGTAGCAATAAAAAGTATAATTCCTAGTGTTGATGGACTTTTCGTCATATTTAAATTTTTAGAAAAAAGTTGAAAAATTTTCCCTCTAAATGTCAGGCGTTTAGCTTTACCACTGCATTTTTTCGACTAATTTTCTTTAATAAAGTTTTGAAGTTTATAAAATATTCCTACCTTTGCAACGGCAAGTCCTAAACAACCAGCTCCTGAGAATCCTCCAGGGTGGGAACGCAGCAAAGGTAATCGGTCGTAGCGGTGTGATTTAGGTAGCTTGCCATTTTTTTTTGGTTTAAAGTAAGAAGAGAGGTAATTTGATAATTATCTTTTTTTGTTTTTAATACCTTACGCATCATTTTCATTTTTCTAATTTTCAGATTACCTCCGGTTTTGTTATCGATTAAAATTCGAACGTTTCTCCTAATTTTGGTAAAACAAGTTCTACATTTTTATCAGCGAAATGCTTTAGTGCACTTTCATGATTGATTTCGATGGCAGGAAAAGTATCAAAGTGACATCCGATTACTTTCGGAGTTTTTAACAGTTCTGCTGCTGCAAAAGAAGCTTTTCTGGGGCACATCGTGTAGTGGCTTCCGATCGGAAGGATAGAAAGGTCGATGTTTCCGTATAATCTCGGGAAAAGCTCCATATCAGCCATTACTCCTGTATCACCTGCCAGATAGATGTTCTTACCTTCAGGAAGTCTGAAAATATACCCTACAGGAACGCCTCCATAGCTTCCATCCGGGAAAGAACTTGTATGGTGAGCCGGAACCATGGAAATTTTAAGATCGTCGATTTTTGCCGATCCTCCTAAGTTCACATCATCTTTATTTTTTGCCTGTTGGAAATAACCGCATACTTCAGGAACTCCAATTATGGTAGCTTCCGGATAGTGCTGCAATACTTCTGCTACATCAGCAATATGATCACCGTGCGCATGAGTTAATAGGATGTAGTCGATTTTTTGGGCAGCAATGTCAAAACCTGACTCTGCTTTTTTGTAATTGTAAAAAGGGTCACTCAAAATTGTTTTGTCCTTGTAGGTAAACAGGAAACAATTTTGCCCTAAGAATTGTATTTTCATTTTAAATTTAATTTCAATTATTATTAAATAGATTAAACACAAATGACTCAAATAATTTCACAAACAGCACAATGAGATTAGTGGCGATTGTGAAAGCATTCGTGCCATCCGTGTTTTCTTTAATTTGTTATTTCGACGGGAATTTATCCTCAATCAATCTTAAATTAATCCCATGTTCCAGATACGCTTTGCACCCGTCTAAAACCGTCGTAAAACCGCCTGTATTATCATTAATTACTTTCAGCAGATCTTCGCCTGTCTGGCTGAATCCATAGCTTTTAATGACCACGAGTGTTCCTTTTTCCATCGTTTTGAATTCATAATCTACGTTTACTGAAGGTTCTCCCCATTCTGTTATGATCAGTTGGTTCGGAATAATCTGGTGAACTTTCACTACGTTTTTTACTCCGTACATTTCCCATTCCCAGGTAACAGTCTTCCCTTCTTCCAGCTTTCCGGTAGATTTGGTAAACCAGAAATTGGTAGTTACTTCCGGATTGATGAATGCTTCGAAAACATCTTCAACCGGCTTCCTGATAAGCATTTGAGCTTCAACGTATGCATTAGAACTCATGGTATAATATTTTAGATTTAGTGAAATAAGTTAAGTCCAGCTGCTGTAAGAATTGCCATTACAAAAGTCATGATTCCTACCTGTTTTAAGTACTGGTCTAATTCTTTTGGTTCTTTCACCGACATGATGCTTCTTCTCAGCTTGGCTAATGGGAATAAAAGGATCATTACAATAAACACATAGTAGTTTTGCTGCTGTATAAACCCATTTACTCCTAAAAAGATAAGGATAAGCACCAAAGGTAACTGTAACAGGACCATTTCATAGATCATTGCATTTTTGAATCCGATTCTCAATGCAAAGCTATTTTTCCCTGATAATCTGTCGCTTTCAATATCTCTCATATTGTTCAGGTTAAGAACCGCCATACTCATCATTCCAACCGCTGTTCCGGGTAATAATATATCCCAGCTGAAAGTTTTTGTAAACAGGAAATAGCTTCCGCATACGGAAACCAGTCCAAAGAAGATAAACACGAAAATATCTCCCAATCCCATGTATCCGTAAGGTTTTTTACCTACCGTATATCCAATTGCGGCAAGAATACTTGCTACTCCCAATCCTATAAAGATGTAGAATTCATTCATATAGTCTGGAATGAAGGCTACGTATAGCAAAGCGATGGTAGCAATGAAGGATAATACTGCGAAAAGGATTACTGCATTTTTCATCTGTTTTGCGGTGATTTTCCCTGATGCTACAGCTCTTGCTTCAGCTTCATTCATTCTTTTGGCGTCTGTACCTTTTACTCCGTCACCATAATCATTGGCATAATTTGATAAAATCTGGTA
Organism: Chryseobacterium sp. 2VB; assembly: GCF_005503635.1. NCBI lineage: Bacteria > Pseudomonadati > Bacteroidota > Flavobacteriia > Flavobacteriales > Weeksellaceae > Chryseobacterium > Chryseobacterium sp. 2VB. The sequence continues at coordinate 62,341 of NZ_SCNC01000008.1, read as the reverse complement.
TAAAAGCGTAACCAACAGAGCGAGTGCAAGGATTTTCCAGTCCCAGGTACCGCCTTCTCCGTAAAGTCTCCATTTTGCAATGAAAGCTCCCATAATAATTCCGCTTAAGGAAAGCGGTAAAGTTCTTAGCCTTGCGGCTTTTATCCAATCCGTCATAAATTTATAAGTAATAGGCAATGGATAATAAGTAATGAAAAATATTGCTCATTACTTATTACTCATCACTCATGTTATGATATCCATTGATCTTCTCCGAAGTTGGGCTTTCTTTTTTCAAGGAAAGCATTTCTTCCTTCCTGAGCTTCTTCTGTCATATAAGCAAGACGGGTAGCTTCTCCGGCAAAAACCTGCTGCCCTACCATCCCATCGTCTGTAAGGTTCATGGCAAATTTCAGCATCCTGATAGAAGTTGGAGATTTAGCCAATATTTCCTGAGCCCATTCATAAGCAGTATCTTCTAATTCTGCATGAGGAACTACTTTATTGACCATTCCCATTTCGAAAGCTTCCTGAGCGGAATAATTTCTTCCTAAAAAGAAAATCTCACGTGCTTTTTTCTGTCCTACCATTTTAGCAAGATAAGCAGAACCGTAACCACCATCAAAACTGGTAACATCTGCATCAGTCTGTTTGAAGATAGCATGTTCTTCGCTCGCTAAAGTAAGGTCACATACTACGTGAAGTGAGTGTCCGCCACCAACTGCCCATCCCGGAACCACCGCGATAACCACTTTCGGCATAAAACGGATCAGACGCTGAACCTCAAGAATGTTCAGACGATGTCTTCCATCTTCTCCTACGTATCCCTGATGTCCTCTGGCTTTTTGATCTCCTCCGCTGCAAAATGCCCATCCTCCGTCTTTTGGACTTGGTCCTTCTCCTGACAGCAATACAACCCCTATTGAAGGATCTTCATAGGCATCATAAAAAGCATCATATAATTCTGAAGTTGTTTTAGGTCTGAAAGCATTACGTACTTCAGGTCTGTTGAAAGCAATTCTTGCTACTCCGTTAGATTTTTTATAGGTAATATCTTCGTATTCCTTGGCGGTTTTCCACTCGATCATCTTATAAAAATTTTTCTCAAAGATACGGAATTACAGAGAAATTCTCAGGTTGAAATTGAAGGTTCATCTCCATAAAAAAAGAAATTTTGAATGCATGAATCCGGCATGAAGAGAAACTGCATAACAGGGCCGGAAATAAATCAAACCTAACAGGTCTAAAAACCTGTTAGGTTTATAGATTTAATTCAAAATCATAAAAGGTCTGCAAGACTTCTACATGAAACATAAAATTCTGATAAGAACTTCATTACTTTGTGTTTACAATAAAAAAACCGGAACATTTCTGTTCCGGCTTTATCTGTTGTGTCAAAAAATGATTATTTTGCACCAGCAGCTGTAAGTTCAGCTTCTTTAGCTTTCATTTCTTTAACTTTATCCATGTTTTTAGTTACAATGTAAATTTCTTTTAACGCAGTAACCGCATCAAGACTCTTTGGGTTGGCTTTATACCATCCTTCAGCATATGGTAGTGCTTTTCCGAATCTTTCTCTTCTTGCATCAATCAGCTTAGAAGCTTCATCCGGCTTGTCTTTTCTTAAGGCATTGATCTCTCCTACTACTTTAGCATCGTCACCAATAGTCGTATATACTAAATTCTGATATGCATCAGAGAAATCAGGCTTCAGCTCAACAGCTTTTTTGAACGCTTCCAAAGCATCGTTAACAGTAGCCGGGTTTTTAGCCTGCATTACCCCAAGGTTATACCAGTTTGTAGCATCGTTAGGGTTTTTAGCCAATTGTTCTTTCAATCCTGAAACGAATTTGTCTGTATTTCCAGACTGAAGGTATGCTGTAGTCTGAGCTTCTTTAAGCTTAGCATTGTTTGGGAATTTAACCAAACCTTTTTCGATAATCGTAAGAGCCTCAGTTGGTTTTTTAGCATTCAAAAGCAATGAAGACAAAGTTTCATACAAATCAGACTCTATACTTTTAGTCTGTTCTGTCTTGAAATCACTGTAATCAGGGTTCTTTTTCATCAGTTCCCAGGTAGCTTTATCAAGATTTACAACCTGACCTGTCTTCTTCTCTTTTGCAGTGTATGTAGTTTCTACTCCTGTAAATCCGGAATTGATAAGGTCTGTATATATTTTGATAGACTGATCAGTGTTATTAGCTAACGCGTGGCTCAATCCGGCATAATACATATATATTTTATTATCCTGCCCGTTAGCCTTTAACAAGTCGTAGACTTCTATAAACTTAGGCGCTGCAGCAGCATAGTTTTTTGCATTATATGCATCCATAGCCACTTTGTTAGCTTCCTGAAGCTGAGCATTTAAAGCTGCCGCATCTTTTTTCTGCCCAAAAGCAAAAGCAGATGCTACGATAGCCATTCCTAAAATTAGTTTCTTCATAATAACTATTTTATATTTATATTGTACAATTTATTCGGAATCAGAATTCTCATTTTCCTCTGCAGAATTTTCATTTTCAGCCTGAGGAGCCTCTTCGTTTTCCTGGTTATCAAATAGCGATCCTACAACACCTTCTTCTGTTTCTTCAAATTCTTCAGAATCTTCCTCTACATCTTTATCCATTTCTACTTTTGCAATGGCAGCAATTTCGTCATTTTTCTTAAGGTTGATCAGTTTTACACCCTGAGTATTTCTACCCATTACTCTCATTTCATCCATTCCCATTCTGATGGCAACACCGGATTTGTTGATAATCATCAATCCGTCTTCGTCTGTTACGTTCTGAATAGCAATAAGATTTCCTGTTTTTTCAGTAATATTAAGCGTAATAACTCCTTTTCCTCCTCTGTTGGTAATTCTGTAGTCTTCTACCGCAGTTCTCTTACCATATCCTTTTTCAGATACTACAAGTACTGTTTCGTTCTCTACATCGTTCACAACAATCATACCAATAGCTTCGTCACCATCTTCAAGCAGGATTCCTCTTACCCCGATAGATCCTCTACCTACTTCTCTTACTTTCTCCTCAGGGAAACGGATACACTTACCATTTTTAGTGGCAATCATGATCTGAGAAGTTCCATTGGTAAGGTAAGCTCCTAATAGCTGGTCATTATCTCTGATTTCGATAGCATTCACCCCGTTTACTCTTGGTCTTGAATAGGCTTCCAACGATGTTTTCTTGATGGTTCCGTTTTTAGTTACCATCACTACGCTCATCTGATTTACATATTCGGAATCCTTCAGGTTGTTGGTTCTGATATATGCTTTGATCTTATCATCCGGTTCAATGTTGATAAGGTTTTGTACTGCTCTTCCTTTTGCCGTTTTGGAGCCTTCAGGAATTTCAAATACTCTTAACCAGTAACATCTTCCTTTTTCAGTAAAGAACAGCATATACTGGTGGTTGGTTGCAGAAACGATATATTCAAGGAAATCGGAATCCCTTGTCGTTGCCGCTTTATTACCTACACCACCTCTACTTTGGATTTTATATTCTGAAAGAGAAGTTCTCTTGATGTATCCTGCATGAGAAATAGTAAGAACTACAGATTCGTTCGGGATAATATCTTCGATAGACATTTCTCCTCCTGAGTAATCTATTTCAGTTCTTCTTTCGTCTCCGTATTTTTCTTTGATTTCGATTAATTCTTCTTTAATGATCTGGAATCTTCTCGGCTCGTTAGCTAGGATGTCTTCCAAATTTGCGATTTCTTTCATGATCGCATCATACTCATCACGGATCTTATCAAGCTCCATTCCTGTAAGACGGGCTAATCTAAGATCAAGAATTGCCTGAGCCTGAATATCAGAAAGTTCAAAAGCTTCGATCAAGCCTTCTTTTGCAGCCTGAGGGTTGGCACTGTGACGGATAATAGAGATTGCTCTGTCTAAAGCATCCTGAGTTCCGATCACCTTCATAAATCCTTCAAGAATATGTGCTCTCTCTTTTGCTTTCTTAAGCTCATACTGAGTTCTTCTTACGATGACCTCGTGTCTGTGCTCTACAAAGTGATGAATGATATCTTTAAGGTTCAGCTGCTCCGGTCTTCCGTGTACCAATGCAATATTGTTTACACTGAAAGAGGTCTGAAGTGCCGTATATTTATATAATAGGTTAAGAACTACATTCGGGATTGCATCGTTTTTCAGTTCGTATACAACGCGAAGTCCTTTTCTATCCGATTCGTCTCTGATCTCATGAATTCCAGGGATTTTTTCGTCTTTAACAAGTTCTGCTGTTCTGGCAATCATTTCAGCTTTGTTCACCTGATAAGGGATTTCAGTAACGATAATAGCGTTTCTGTTTCCGATTTCATCAAAGTTAACTTTAGCTCTTAAAACGACTCTACCTCTTCCTGTATGGAAAGCATCTCTTACTCCGTCGTATCCGTAGATGATACCACCTGTAGGGAAATCCGGTGCAATGATGTGCTGCATCAGTTCGTCAATCGTAATTTCTTTATTATCGATATACGCACAGATTGCATCTACAGATTCTGAAAGGTTATGAGGCGCCATATTCGTTGCCATGCCTACCGCGATACCTGAAGTACCATTTACCAAAAGATTCGGAACTTTAGTCGGCATTACCGTCGGTTCCTGTAAACTGTCGTCGAAGTTATTCTGAAAATCAACTGTTTCTTTGTCCAGGTCTGAAAGAACCTCATCAGAGATTTTTTTCAATCTAGCCTCGGTATAACGCATTGCTGCAGGCGGGTCACCATCCATGGAACCAAAGTTACCCTGTCCGTCTACCTGAGGATAACGCAAGCTCCAGTCCTGAGCCATTCTTACCATAGCATCGTATACAGAGGAATCTCCGTGCGGGTGGTATTTACCCAAAACGTCCCCAACAATTCTCGCAGATTTTAAATATTTTCTATTAGAAAACACCCCTAGTCCATACATACCATACAGTACTCTTCTATGAACGGGTTTCAAGCCGTCTCTTACATCCGGTAACGCTCTTGAAACGATAACCGACATCGAATAATCGATATAAGACGACTTCATTTCATCAACAATGTTGATAGGAATCAGTCTTTCTCCTTCTTTTTGCATAAACAAATTTTATTGTAATGATATTCAAACTCTTAGCTGTAAGTTTGAAAATTATTTATTTCCAATTTTTATTAACGGGCTAATTTACGAAAAAAAAGCCGATTTTTGTGGTAGAATTTATCCAAAAAATCTTAAAAATTCATAAAAATATGAGCGTATTAAGTATAACTTTCCACTGCACAAAAGATAACCTGGAAGAATGGGAAAATTATATTGATGAAACCCTGGTTTTAATGACTGAAAACCTTATGGATGTTAACAAATATATTCTTTCTGAGGTGCACAGTGACTTTATCGACGAAGGTAAAAATTATAATCTCCTGTTAATTTTTGATACTAATGAACTGAGGGAAGATTTTATTAAAAGTGAACTTTTAAATATTTCCGAAAGGATTGAGAAAAAGTTCGGACAGGAAGTAATGGTTTTCAACACTTTCCTTAATCCCAAAAAATCGAGATTATAACAGATCATAAAAAAGCACTGAATTTTTTCAGTGCTTTTCTTTTTTATCTGTGATGTCCATGACCACGGCCCTTACCTTTGTGATGATGCCCGCGATCGTCATAAATATACACTTTCTTTACCTGTCCTGGTGCGTAGTACCTTGCACTTCCGCCATAATACCTTTTTGCATGACCCGGTGGCATTCTTCTTCCATGATGATCGTGTACCACACAAGATGACAGCATTAAAACTACCACTGCTACCCCAGCCATTTTAAACAAACTTTTCATTATTTTCACTTTTTCAATTTCGATAGCGAAATATATCAATGTTAATGCCAAAAGAAATTGAAATTAAGCTAATGTATGTTAAAACTGACTGCTAATTTTTTATTTTTTGTGCCAGTTAATAGCCGCTTCTTTTTTTCACCTGCCCAGGAGCATAGTCTTTTGCACTTCCTCCAAACACTTTTTTAGCCTGTCCAGGCGGAACTGTTTTCACCCGACGTCCATTGTCATGCACCACGCATGATGATAACATGAACGCTACGATAAGAACTCCTGTAATTTTAATCAAATTTTTCATTATTTCTATTTTTCAACTTTATTTAATATAACAATGGTAGTGCCAAAAGTTAAAAAAATTAAAGTTCAAAGCTCAAAGTTTAAGGTTTAAGGCTGGAATAGATGGGCTTTTATTGTCAATGGTCAATTTTGCTTCGCAAGTCAATAGTGAATTTTGTTGTGGAGAATTATATTACCAAACAAAATCACCAATCATCTATTATCTATTATCTATTATCTATTATAGTTCTCTAGATGATTTCGCTTCTTTTTTCCATCAGGATAATGTCTTTCCACTCTCCATTGAGTTTTCCGATTTTTTTACGGACGCCTACGATTCTGAAACCGTTTTTCTGATGAAATTTGATAGAAGTTTCATTTTCAGAGAAGATATTGGTCTGTAATGTCCAGAATCCGTGATCCTCACTATCCAAAATCAATTTTTTAAGCAATACGGAACCCAATCCCTTTCCCTGATATTCGTTATCAAAATAAATGCTTACCTCTGCAACTCCTTTATAGCATTCTCTTTTGCTCACCGGTTTTAAGGCACACCATCCTACTACTTCATTTTTTTCATTTTCCAGTACCCAGCGGCAGTCGTTAAAATAGCCCATGCTCCATGCCTCAGCAGTTGGGACTTCTGTTTCAAAAGTGGAAATTCCGCCGTCTATTCCCTGGCGGAAAATTTCAAGAACCCTGGCTTCATCAGTGGGAAGCATTTCTCTTAATTCGTAATTCATCGTATTTAATGGTATTTTCTTTTGATTTTTCTTTTAATTCTTGAGTAGTGTGTCTGCTTGCTTTTTTCATCCTGAGAAACCACACTGATATTTCCATCCACTTCCAGAACGGAAAGCTTTACATTGTTTATGTTTTCAATTCCGTGTTCTCTTATCGCTTCTTCCAATTCGCTTTCTGTAATCTTTACCCGATTCAGGGCTGCCTGATCGGCAATTCCATCCCTGATCAGAATAACCGGCTCATCTTCCATAAAAGTCTGAAAGGAGCGGCTGGAAAACATGAATCTCTTCACAATGAAATTAGCAACAAACAAAACCAATGCCGCCACGATTCCTCCCTGAAGAGAGGTATCAGGACCTACCATTGCATTCTGAACAGCATTTGAAATTAACAACAGCAATACAACATCCCCTGCATTGAGCTGAGAAAGCTGGTTTTTACCAAATAAACGGATGGCAATTACCATGAAAAGGTAAACGCAGAGGGAACGGACAGCAACGTTAAGAATAGGATCCACAATTTTTTTTATCTACTCAAATGTATTGATTTTTGTGATTCGTGAGAAATATTTACAGACAGATTTTGGTATACATTTTGAGCCTGAAATTCAAATAATACCACAAAATAACACCAATGAAAAATTTTTTTCTCTGTTTAGGAATATTTCTGTTTTTTGTATCCTGCAAAAAGAATGAACCTCAACCTACCCGGTTTTCAGAAACTGCCATTATTGAAAAAGTAACTGAACTGTATACTCAATATGGAAAATCCAACGAAGCTGTTTATAACCAGCCGATTCCCAATACTTTATTTTCTCAGGAGCTAAAAAAAGTTTTAGACGAGGCCATCAATGCATCAAAAGCAGATATTGAAAAGGTAAAAAAAAGTGATCATCCTGATGAGAAACCTTTAATATTCGAAGGTGCTATGTTTTCCAGTCTGTATGAAGGATTTACAGCTTATAAAATCAAGTCTGTTAAGATACAGGATAAGACTGCTGAAGCATTGGTAGCCTTCGAATATAATGAAGCTTCCCCCAAAGAAACCTGGATGGACACCGTGCATCTTATCAATACAGAGAAAGGATGGAGAATAGATAATGTTACTTTTGATACAATAGGAAATTCTAAAGATCTTAAAGCAAGATTAACAGAGTTTGTTCAGAGTACACAACAATAGAAAAGCCGCTTTTGTAAGCGGCTTTATTTTTTACGGACATTGAACGATTGGAATATCGCTGCAGATTACTTTATTTGCCCACTCGCAAAACGTACAGTATTTTACAGGTTCTCCTCCGTTCACTGACTTCAACTCTGACTTTGTCAGCTTCTTTAAATTTTTCATATCGTTTTAATTTTATGGTAGCCCAAAACTAAAACATATCTGTTTATTCTTTATTACAATTTAATCTGATAAGGTTTCATTATTCACACATTCATGAATAATATGCAATAAATATTATCTGCTGTGGATCTCTACTGTCACAGGCATTACATAGGTGTAAGCAACCATGTTATCAGTTAGTTTTTTGCGGTCTACTCTATAGTCAAGATCGCTTAACACTGCTTCAATTTCCTTGCTTACGGTTTTACAGTCACCACTGGAATGAACATTAACGATTTTTCCGTTTTTAGCAATATCAAACTTCACCACAGAATTTACCGTTCCCTGTTTGTAATCAGGATTGGTAAGATCAAAATTAGCTTCTAGTTTATTTCTGATATCATTAAATGTTTCACTCCTGTTCAACTGAATTTCCTGAATGGTATTATGATCTGTAGTCTGAGCTTTAGCAGTGTTCAAAACAGCAGCAAATCCGCAAACGAAAAGTGAAGCCATCAATATTTGAATTCTATTTTTCATAACTAACTGGTTTTAAATGTTATACTAACCTATTTTTGTATCTCTTAACCAAAGTTATTAAAAATAATTCATATTAATTTTACATTCAGTTAACATTGGATTAACATTAAAACTTAATTAATTGATTATCAGTTTAATAAATTTTAAAAATAATTGAAAATTTAATATTGGAGGGTTATTTTAGGCATAAAAAAGGCTAAACCTGATGAGTTTAGCCAATTATTATCTCAATTTTTATTTTAAACGTTGATCAATATTCTGAAGTAAATTATTTAGATTCTTTGGAATAACAAAAAAGCTTCATAATTTTATGAATACTTACTCCAGTTCTCTTTTCAGGAACTTCCCTGTCAAGCTCTTCTTGGACTTCACAATTTCCTCAGGAGTTCCCTGTGCTACAATCTGCCCGCCATGTTTTCCTCCTTCTGGTCCTACGTCAATAATATGGTCTGCTAATTTAATCACGTCCATATTATGTTCAATAATGATGAATGAGTTTCCGAGTTCTACCAACTGATTGATGGCATCCATCAGGATTTTTACGTCTTCGAAATGAAGTCCTGTAGTGGGTTCATCAAGGATATAAAGGGTATTTCCGGTTTGTCTTTTTGCTAATTCAGTTGCTAACTTGATACGTTGTGCTTCACCTCCTGAAAGGGTTGTCGACTGCTGTCCAAGGGTAATATACCCTAAACCTACATCCTGTAATGTTTTTACTTTTGCAAAAATTTTAGGAATCGGCTGGAAGAAATCTACGGCTTCATCAATCGTCATATCCAATACGTCAGAGATTGATTTTCCTTTGTAACGAACTTCTAAGGTTTCTCTGTTGAAACGTTTTCCGTTGCAGGTTTCGCAGTGTACGTATACATCCGGAAGGAAATTCATTTCGATCACTTTTAATCCTCCACCCTGACAGGTTTCGCATCTTCCGCCTTTCACGTTGAAAGAGAATCTTCCCGGTTTATATCCACGGATTTTACTTTCCGGCAGCTCTGCAAAAAGGTTTCTGATATCGGTAAACATTCCGGTGTAGGTTGCAGGATTCGAACGTGGCGTTCTTCCGATTGGAGTCTGATCTACATCTACAATTTTATCAATATTTTCTAACCCTTCAATCTTTTTGTATGGTAACGGTTCCTGAACCGCTCTGTAGAAATGCTTGTTAAGGATCGGATATAATGTTCCGTTAATCAGAGAAGATTTTCCGCTTCCTGAAATTCCGGTTACTACAACCAGTTTTCCAAGAGGAATATCCAGGGTTACATTTTTAAGATTATTCCCAGTAGCTCCTTTTAAAACAATATTTTTACCGCTTCCAGCTCTTCTTTCTGCCGGAATTTCTATTTTTCTTTTTCCATTAATATACTGCGCCGTGATGGTATCAGCTTTCAAAAGATCTTTTGGTTTTCCCTGCCAAAGAATCTCTCCTCCGAATTTTCCTGCTCTCGGACCAATATCCAGCACCTCATCGGCTTCCAGGATCATGTCTTTATCATGTTCTACCACCAATACAGAGTTTCCAATGTCTCTCAGGTTTTTCAGAGAATGGATCAATCTTTCATTATCTCTCTGGTGAAGCCCGATACTTGGTTCATCAAGAATATACAATACATTCACCAACTGAGATCCGATCTGTGTTGCCAGACGGATTCTCTGTGATTCTCCTCCGGAAAGTGTTTTTGAACTTCTGCTCAGACTTAAATAATCCAATCCTACATCCAGCAAAAACTGAAGTCTGGTTTCAATTTCTTTTAAGATCTCGTGAGCAATGATTTTATTCTTTTCTGAGAATTTATCTTTAACATCAGCCAGCCAGTCTTTTAAATCCGCTAAGCTTAAAGCATTGACCTCTGCAATGTTCTTTCCATCAATTTTAAAACTTAAGCTTGAAGGCTGAAGGCGGGTACCATGACATTCAGGGCATATTTCTTCTGTAGTAAAATGTCTTTCCAATAAAACAGCTTCATATGAGTCTCTATCATCAATAATCTCCTCCATGAAAGCAATCAGACCATCGAAACCAATTTTTATTTTTTTAGTAATTCCGGCGTATTTCAGGTCTTTATTAAACTCTTTATGACATCCGTTATAGATATAATCCAATGCTTCTTCAGGAATATCCTGCAATGGCGTTGTTAATCCTAATCCAAAGATCTCAAGAATGTTTTTGATCTGTGACAGAATCCATTTGTTGGACTTGATATCTTCCAATGGTAATAATCCTCCCTGATTAATTGACAGTTTAGGATTATCGATGAAATAATCGGTATTGATCTTTTTAATGGTTCCCAGACCTTTACAATTCGGACAGCTTCCTTTTGGAGAGTTGAATGAGAAGGTATTGGGTTCAGGCAGCGCCAAAGAATGTCCGGTTTCAGCATCCATAAGGTTTTTGGAAAAATATTCGATATCTGTACTTCCCAGTTTCTGAATTCCGATAATGCCTTCTCCCATTTCCATTGCAGTACGTAATGATTTTTCCATTCTGCTTTCCGAAGCATTCTCCCCGATGATCCAACGGTCGATAACGATATCGATGTCGTGGGTTTTATAACGGTCAAGTTTTAAATCATATTCAATATCCTGCAGTTCGCCATCAATTCTTGCCTGCCCGTAACCTTTTTTGGCCATCTGAACAAAGAGCTCATGATAATGTCCTTTTCTGGAACGCACAACTGGCGCCAAAAGCATGATTTTCTCTTTTTTATAATTTTCTTTGATGGTTTCAAGGATCTGATCTTCAGTATAGCTTACCAACTTCTGCCCTGTGGACAAAGAGTACGCATCCGAAACTCTGGCATACAGAAGACGCAGAAAATCGTACAGTTCGGTAACCGTTCCTACGGTGGAACGCGGGTTTTTATTGGTTGTTTTCTGCTCAATGGCAATAACCGGGGAAAGACCTTCGATTTTATCTACATCGGGACGCTCCAATCCGCCCAAAAACTGGCGTGCATAGGCAGAAAAAGTTTCGATATAACGACGCTGGCCTTCTGCAAAAATAGTATCAAAAGCCAACGACGATTTTCCACTTCCGGAAAGGCCGGTAATCACGACCAATTCGTTGCGCGGAATTTTTACGTTAATATTTTTAAGATTGTGTTCACGGGCTCCGTAAACTTCTATATATTCTGTTGATTTACTCATAATTTGGGGTGATTTTGCCTGAAAATCACAACGTGCAAAAATACGAAATTTTATAGACTTTTTTTGAATATAAAAGGGATAAAAGTTTCATAAAAAATTCTTAGGTTTTGTTAATGCATTGAACCCAATGTTATTGAATTTTCTGAAATGGTTTCTTATTTTCGAGCCATTATGTTTTGGCTGAAGCCAATGGAAATGTTTATTTATAAAAAAACGGGCTAAAGCCCGTTCCTATTGATATCATTCAAAATGCCGCAATTGATACGGCATTTTATATTTTAAACTGATTTATTTTTTTAAGGATTACATATCCTGGAAATCAATATCTTCATTGGTAATCCTTACGATATATTCGATTCCATCAATGGCTTTGGCAATAATCTGATTCCTGATAATATTGGCCATATTTTCCCAATACGCTCTTCCGTAGAAAGAATAGTTCTGCGGAATGATTTCTACCTCAACCGTTCTTACAAATCCTTCTTTTGGCTTGTTGCTGATCATCGTTCCTCTTCTTACCCTTACTTCTCTTACCTCATCTTTCAGAATCATGCGGCAATAATTTTTAACGTCTTCCAAAGAAATGATCTTATCTCTGGTTGTTAATGCATATTTATACGCCTGAATACTATCCGTTCCTTTTTGTTCCTCAGCTCCCCCTAATGTTTCGGTAAGCAGTACCACAGTCTGGGATTTCAGCTGGTTGGAAAGTTCAGTTCCCGGACGCATATGATTGGCCAGCGTACAGTGTGTAATCCAAAAAGAAGCGTAGGTATGATCGGTTTTTTCTACCGGTTCCATGATCACGTAATTCAGCTCCTGTCTGATATTCCTTTTGGCATTATTTACTTTCTGCACCATGGATTTCATTTTGTCAGACATTTCGCTGAGAACTCCTTTTACATTATCTCTGTTCAAAAGGGAAAATGCAGCAATTTCATCTCTTGTCAGTTCCAGAACATTGGCAATCATATCTACTGCATTTCGACTGGTAAAACGTTCCATTCCACCTTTTCTTACAGTATATAATCCTTTTTTAAGATCATCGGCCGGCGTGAAAGGAATTTCGGTATATCTTCTGCCGTCACCATCCTGTACCTCATCTACATAAAGGAAATGCTCGCCTTCGTCTGTTACCAAAGGGATATTATTCCCCATGATATCAAGGCTGTATTCTGTTTTTTTCCAGCCTCTGTTACAGATTGGAAAAGCATTCAGTACAAATGAGAAATTATCCAGGATTTCTGCTGAAAACTGTGGTGGAAACTCAAACGTAAGCCAGAGATAACTTTTATTATCCAGAAATTTAGTAATTTCTTCTTTTCCAGCCAGGAAATCAAGATTCTGTGGAAGCTGTCCAGGTTCTGAAAACAGGCTTTGAGAGATTCCTGTTACTTCAATAAATTTATGACGATAGATACTTTTAATATCTTCAATCACCTTATTTCTGATGGATTGTTCTTTGAACATCTGCTCATAACCATCGTTCTGACTTTCTGTAAGATAGCTTAATCCTTCTCTTACAAACAGAGGGTTACCATTGCTTGAAACCGTGATATACGGTAATAATTTGTATACGAAATCAAGGTGCTCGAAAGCAGGATTGGAGCAGAATATGCTCAGATATTTGGGAAAGTTTTCACTTACATATTTACTTACATCTACTCCTATTGTGATTTTTCTGTAATCTTCAGGTCTTCCCTGAAATCTTGCAATAGGAATTTTGTTGAATCTGTCGTCGATGCTGTAGCAGGTATTACCTACAAACATGATCGAAGTGTGAACTTTATTGATTCTCACATTTCCTACGGGAGTAAATGGAATGTTCAGCTGTTTGTCCGATTCCGATTTCACCGTGGAAGTCATCTGTTTACGGAAAAAGAATTCCGTGTGTTCCAATAAAATTTCAGAAGACTCATAAGGCTGTGTAAAAGCTACGGAATGAGCCGGAATAGGATGTGTATAAATGGACGGTGTAAGCAGTTTTGCCAGTTTTTCCAATATACGGGCATTCACCGTCTGTATTTCATTATTCGCTTTGAAGACCTCTGTACTGAATGCGTCTATCAGCAGTTTTACAAAAGGATCTAAAGACTGCGGGCTCCTTAGTCCCCATACTTTAGTTGCATTCTGCAGCATTCTTGCTTTTACAGATTCTTTGGAATAAATATTCTGATCTAAATTCATAATTTTCTTTCGCTGTTAAAAATATTAATCAATAGACATCGGGCTTAGAAACAGCTCTGTTGAGAAACTGAACCGTTCTCCTGTTTCTTCCATTTTTGCATTGATGGCAATTCTTACTTTCTTTTTAATTTCGGTGTGTTCTTTAGTATCGTAGCTGTGTTCTACAAATTGTATGTGAGCATCAATCTGCGGGTTCACGATTCTTGGTTCATATTCCTGAATCTGTCTTCTTAAGCTTTTGATAAAAACGCTTTCCCAGATGGCACTTGTAACTCCATTATCGAATTCAAGGTTCCAGACATCGTTTCCATAGTTTTCATCATATCTGTTCTCCCCTTTTTTGGTGGTGATCAGCAGCATAATATTGTGGGCAATACTTTCGCCCATATCGCAGGTATCGATACTTCCGCCTTCGGTCATTAAAGTAGACGGTACGAAAGGCATTCTGTAATTTGGTGTATCCATAACTTATTGTTTTTACTTCATGGTCCTGTTCTAAAAACGAAATACCAAATTACACATTTTCGACAAATAATAATGATATACTTTAAAATATTATTCAAAAACAAGGGCCTTCAAACTGAATTGAAAGGCCCATGAATCTGTTATATTATTTTTTATATTAATTATCCACCTTTTTTCGATTGATAAAATAGTACACAGGAAGTCCCAGCAATACCAAAACAAAACCAGGCCATGTATATTGCTGCTTGTAAATAAGCAACAGGATACAGAAACATGTTCCTATGACAAGATAAATAACCGGCGTTACAGGATAAAGCCATGTTTTATAAGGTCTCTCCAGTTCCGGCTGTTTGATTCTTAAATAAATAACTCCAAAAACCGTAATCATATAGAAAAGAACGATCACGAAAGAGATCATATCCAGCAAATTTCCATACTGCCCGCTCAGACACAAAATGGAAGCCCAGACTCCCTGCATCCACAATGCATTTTCAGGAACTTCATTTTTATTATTTTTTACTGCTGACTTAAAGAACATGCCGTCTTTGGCCATCGTCTGGAAAACTCTTGCTCCCGCCAGAATCAATCCGTTGTTACATCCAAATGTAGAAATCATGACCAATAAGGCAATGATGATAGTTCCTGCACTTCCAAATATATTCTGGGATGCCGCTACCGCTACTCTGTCATTAGCAGCAAATGCAATTCCATCTCTGTCCAGAGCATTTAAGTAGACATAGTTTACAGCGATGTAAAGGATCATTACAGCAGAAGTCCCATAAATCATTGATTTGACTACATTCTTTTTAGGATTTTCAATCTCCCCGGAAACAAATGTTACACTTTCCCACGCAACGGAACTGAAAACAGATCCTACCATGGCAGCAGCAATTCCTCCTAAAAGAGTCATTCCTCCAATCGGTTCCCAGCCTTCTTTAAGGAAATTACCACTCAAATCTTTTTTAAGGTTATTAAAAGAATCTGTTCCCCAGCTAAAGTTTTCTGCTAAATGAGAAATGTCTACCAAAATAAAACCGGCTGCTATCAGCCCAAGTAATGCAATAATTTTGGAACCGGTAAAGATATTCTGAAGAATTTTCCCACTTTCTACACCTCTGGTATTGATGTACGTAAGCAACAGAATCACAGCAATTGCCAGAATCTGTATCCAGGTAATTTTAAATTCACCACTCTGGAAAATAGGGGCAGCATCGTTTAATGAAGGAATCAAATACGCTGTAAATTTACCAAAAGCCATTGCTACGGCTGCAATTGTTCCGGTCTGTATTACGGTAAACAATCCCCATCCGTAAAGGAATCCCATTCTTTTACCAAAGATTTCTTTCAGGTAAGTATATTGCCCTCCGGCTTTCGGAAACAGTGCAGACAGTTCTCCATAGCTTATGGCTGCAGCTACTGTCATTACTCCTGTAATTACCCATACGATAATCATCCAAAACCCGGATCCCAGGTTTCGCATCATGTCAGCACTTACAATAAAGATCCCGCTTCCGATCATTGATCCCATCACAAGCATGATGGCATCCCATAGTTTCAGTTTTTTTTGCATAGTCAAGTATAGAGGTCAAATATAATCAAATCTGTCTTTGATTTTCAAATTTGTTGAAAATTCATCAAAACACCTGTCTTTTGTCATTTTTTATTCCTTTATGATTCAATTTTAATTAGTATTTTTGAGAAAAATATTAAACATGAAATTTAAAGCAATATTATTGGGTGCAGTTTTAACAGCTTCTTCGTTAGCTTTTGCTCAATCCGGACCACCGGAAGGGAAAGCGTTGGTAGGTGATACTTACGGAGATCAGGTAACTTCATCCGCTGAATCCAAAGCGATCACCGCAGATAAATTGAATAAGCAGCTTAAAAAAGATAACAAAAAAGTTGAGAATGTTTCCGTTAAAGGAAAAGTAACAGACGTATGCGACAAAAAAGGCTGCTGGCTTACGATCCAGACCGAAGATAATTCTAAGTTTTTTGTAAAAATGAAAGATTACGCTTTCTTTGTACCTACCGCATTAAAAGGGAAAAATGTTGTATTGGAGGGGAACGCAGAAAGAAAAGTAACTTCTGTAAATGAACAGAAACAT
This sequence comes from Chryseobacterium sp. 2VB, assembly GCF_005503635.1. Taxonomy (NCBI): domain Bacteria; kingdom Pseudomonadati; phylum Bacteroidota; class Flavobacteriia; order Flavobacteriales; family Weeksellaceae; genus Chryseobacterium; species Chryseobacterium sp. 2VB. The sequence goes on along the minus strand of NZ_SCNC01000008.1, from coordinate 45,769 downwards.
TACGCGGAAGATGCTAAAAAGCCTCAGTCTGAAATTGATGCTATCACTCAGCCCAAAGAAGAAATCAGATTTGTAGCGAATGGAATTAAAGTGGTTAACTAATCTTTAGAGGACTCGACATTCTAAAATTAAGTTTTGGCTAAAGCCGGATGAATATTCATTAAATTAAATGGGCTAAAGCCCACTGCTATTGAATCACATTATAATTTAGTGCATAGCCATTTAAATTTTGGAAAGTAGTTATAAAAATAAAAGTTTCGGCAGCCCTGAAGGGGGCTGCCGAAACTTTTTTATATGGAGATATTTAAAGTCTTTTAATCTTCTATTTTAAAATCCACAACTGAGTCCAGTTTCGGATATTTAGTTGCAGAAATAAATTTCTTTCCGGTACAGTCTATTTCCAGCCAGCCCTTCTTTTGTTTCACATCTCCGGCTTCCATGACGAAAGGAATAAATGAGATGTCACTTTTCCCCTCTTCTTTGATTTCCCTGTACTGTACTGCAATATCCAGAATACATTCATGCTCTGTATTCAGCTTTACATTTCTGTAAATCAAGTCATAATGGGTTTCCTGGTTTTCAGGGATTTCAAGGTAAGTTTCCCAGCCTGTAGTATCAGAGTTCAGTTCACTGATTGCTTTTAATGCATAATAAAGAGCAATTGTATAGTATTTTCTTGTTCCTGTCCGGGTATAATCTTCTACAAAGTGCCCGCCTTCAAATAAGATGGTTGGCATTCCTGCTTTGATAAAGTTATCTCCGGTAGAAGTCGGATAAAATTCATCAGAATATCTTCCGATTTGGTTGGGAATCATTTCTTTTAAATGATTGTACACGCTTCCAATGACTGCCATACATTTTTTTCTGTTTTCGGTAACAGTACGTTCTACATTTTCAGAAGGTGCCAAAAAGGAAAGCGTGGCAGGATGAATACCATCAGTGGTAAATATGGTCCTCTGCTCATGAAGATTTAAAGCATAATCATATTTTTTGGAAGCGGCTGCTTTTTTCAGGAATTTAATCTCCTTACTTGCTTCGTTATGAAAATCTCTGTTCAGGTCAATATCGACAGCATTCAGTCTGGTCCATCTTTCGGATCCATCCGGATTCAGCATGAATATAAAATCAAGTGTTATTTTACTGAACAAATCATCTTTCATTCCGGGAGCTTTATCAAGACTTATCAGAAGGTCAAGCATAGCATGGGTAGCATTGGATTCATTTCCGTGCATTTGTGACCAGGCCAATACCTGAATGTTTCCGTTTCCGATACTTAACTGATAAATCGGTTTATCTAAATAGGATGTTCCGATCTCCCAAATATAATCGCTGAGATTGGCCTGTAGATAAGAAAACAATTTTTCAGGGGAAATATAGCGATTTGAGAAATCGGGGTTTTGAGAATAGATCTGTTCAAAATTCATTGTAGGAATAGTTTACAAGAATCAAATTTAGCCATTTTTAGCCAAAAAGTTAAATTAACATTTGTAAATATTAGTAAAATTCACAAATTTACATTTGACATCTGTTATGAAAATTGTTTACAAGATTTAAATTATTCAAATTGAGAGTTATCAAAATAAGTTGACAATTGTAACATTATTAAACAGCACTGCAGGACAATTTGTCTGTGGATAAAATTGTGGATTGCGAATAATTTAATATAACGTATTTAAAATATTAAAAGTCAGTACTTTATAAAGTTTAATTCAACTGTATTTATAATCGTACTTTAAGTGTAAAAATAGAGTATTTTTGCTCTTTGAGAGTTATTTTGCTAAACATAAAAATTGTGGAAAACCAAGTTGTTAATTAGTGTATACATATGTAAAACCACAGAAAAATCAAATGGATCTCTGAAAATTATTCAAATAATACTTTTATCAGGAGCTTTAATCTTTGATAAAATGAGTTGCTTAACAGGAAAAGTATTTTCCCCTCAATTTGGCCAAATATGGGCCTAAAATAGTGTATTTACATCAGTAATTTACTACTGTAACTCTATTAAAATTGCTTTTATATGTGTTTTATAAGGTATTTATCGATAACCTTATTTCCGGAAACGATTTAAGTAGTTTAATAATGTATATTCTGTTTTTAAAGATATTTAATGGATAAAATAGCTCCATCGATGGGTTTAATTTACATTTTTAAACCAGTTTTTTTAAAGAACAGTAGTCTTTTACCAGATCGAAACTATCTGTCTACAGCGGTAATGGTAGATTCACCTGATAATTAAATACAATTGTAATTTACATATAATGATTTGATTTTAAAACAATTAAAATAATGTTACAAATGTATATAAAAGAAATTTCAAATTATTTACATTTGTATTTTGCATTTGTAAATTACATATGTTACATTTGTAAAATAATTAAAAGCTTATTTTTATGAGTTTAAATGAAAGAATTTCCAAAATTATAGAGTATTCTCGTCTTACTCCTTCCGAGTTTGCTGATGAGATTGATGTGCAGCGTTCATCCATTTCACATATCACATCAGGAAGAAACAAACCTTCTCTTGAATTTATCATAAAAATAAAATCCCGTTTCCCGGAACTTCTTTGGGACTGGCTGGTGACTGGTGAAGGTGAGATGCTGAAATCTCAACTGCCGGAATCAGAAATTAACGAAGTGCATACCGAAGAGGAACAAATAAAGACAACTCCACTACCCGATCTTTTTACGATGATGAATGATGAGGATGAATTCGGAAGTGATGAAACGGAAGGGGAACCTTCAATATCAAGTTCTGGAGAATCGTTTATACCGGCCCATGATAAAGGTCCGGAAAAAATATCGGATTCTCAGCGATTAGAAAATTCGGGTGATCCTATTTTAGGGCAACTATTTGGTAATCAACAAAGTAAAATAAAACGAATTGTTCTGTTCTACGAAAACGGAAAATTTGAAAGTTTTGAGCCTTAAAAAAAACCTGATCAAGGAAATGATCAGGTTAAAAAAATATTTGAAGAAGAAAACTAAAGCTATTGCTTTATTTTATTTTAAAAAATTTTCACGGATACCAGCTGATAGAATTTTTATCTTTTATGATCGTCTGATCCCCTATTATATTTTTATAATTTAGTTTTAATAAGAGTGATTAGTGTATTGGAGAGTTACTGTCAGAGGACAGAAGTGTACTAGTAAATGAAGATATTGTTTTATGTTTTTTTATAGTTTTATCAAATATAATCATTTAAAATCAAATCAACAATAAAAATCGAATTATTTTACACTATAACCAACACATCTTACTATTATATTCATTATCATTAATTTACTGTTCCATTCCGTCTTTTAATTCCAATAAAAAAGACCTGCAAAACTGCAGGCCCGATATATATTGTGGACAATACTATTATTTCTTTCTTCTTTCCAATTCTTTTTTGATCAGTCCAAGCTCTCTTCCGGTTTGTCCGGCTACAGAGGTGTTTTCCTGGGCTCTTCTGGTCAAATAAGGCACAACATCCTTTACAGGTCCGTATGGAAGATATTTAGCCACATTGTAGCCTTTATCAGACAAATAGAAGGTGATATTATCACTCATCCCGTAAAGCTGTCCGAAATAGACGTGCGGATTGCCGTTTTCCAGAGATTTTGCCTTCATTTTATCCATAATCAGCTCAGAAGAGATTTCATTATGGGTTCCAAAGAATGCTGACACTTTATCCAGATGATCCATTACAAAGTCAATTCCTGCATTATAATTTTTATCTGAAGCCTCTTTGGTTGGCTGAATAGGATCTGCATACCCTTTTTCTGCTGCTCTGGCTCTTTCTTTTTCCATGTAAGCACCACGAACGATTTTATAACCGATGAAGTAATTTTTCTCTCTTGCTCTCTGAAGGTGTGCCTCCATATACTCCAGTCTTCCGGTTCTGTACATCTGGATGGTATTCCAAACGATAGGTTTCTGCTGGTTATATTTCTCCATCATTTCTTCACAAAGATGGTCTGCTGCGTCCTGCATCCAGGTTTCTTCAGCATCTACCATTACTTTTTTATCATGTTCATGGCAAAGACTGCATACTTCATCAAATCTTTTTATCACTCTTTCCCATTCTTCTTTCTGGCTGGTAGTAAGCTCAGCTCCTTTTCCAACAGCTTCATAAAGATCAATTCTTCCGAATGCGGTAGGTTTAAATACAATAAAAGGAATCGCCGGATTTCCTACTGAGAATCGTACAATGTCCTTGATTTCTTTGCAAACCGCATCAAAAGTTTCTTCATCTTCTTTTCCTTCAATGGAATAATCAAAAATACTCCCAACTCCTCTTTTGAACAGCTGCTTTACAACTTTCATGCTTTCTTCACGGGTTTCACCACCACAGAACTGCTCAAATAAGGTATTTTTTACAATTCCGGTAACGAAAGGGAAATTATTGTGTACTGTGAAATTCAGAACAGATGTTCCAAGGCTTGTAAGAGCGGGCTGTTCAATCATTTTAAACATCCAGTAAGCCTTTCTCAATTGTGCATCAGACTTGTCTGCAAATGCAATTTTAGTATCATTAAAAATGGGCATTCCTATTTATTAAATTTAGTTATGCAAAGGTAATAATAACCTCAGTTTATTTAAAGATTTTTTTTACAATTTATGCTCTATTCCATTTAAAAGCATGGCGATGATTCCGACAAAAACCCAGAATCGTAACACGTTCAATGTAAGGAAGTTAATTCTTCTGGAAGCATTTAAAAGAAGATATATGCATACAATCATGACAAAAAGCCCGCCGGCAAAATAATAAGCCATGAATCCGGTAGTGCTGGTTTTCGTAATAATATTCATTGAAACTGCCATGGTAATGATCAATAAAGAAGTCAGAATAATTTTTGTATTTCTGCTTTTAAAATAATTGGGAATGGTAGTATACCCGAAAGCTTTATCCACACTTCTGGTAAGAGTATCTTTCACAATATCAATACATAACAGGATAAGGAATAGAAAAACAGCCATCAGGAAAACCTTTTTGGAAAAGGTTTCGTAATACACCATCATTCCAAAAAACGGATACAGCGTCAGACTGACAAAAGTAAGGTTGTTCAGGATCAGTATTCTGCTCAGTTTATGGCTGTAAAACCACATAAAGAACTGATAGACCAGGAAAAAAACAAATACATTATGAGAAATTATCCAGGCTACCCCTAGAGAAATTGCACTTAGTGCCAGGTAGGCATAGAGAAAATATTTCTGTTTGATGAAACTCTGAACCCTTGTTCTGAAAGGCTTTACTACATGATCTTTCTCGAGATCGTAAAACTGGTTGATAATACCACCTGCCAGAATTGTAAGGACGGTACAAAAAATAATACCGTGAACTTTGAAATCGAAGACAAATTTTCTGAAGGATTCATCCTGATTGAACAGGAAAAAAGTAGAAACATAGAGAGCAAACGTCAGCAGAGCCGCTACAAAAAACCGTGCTCCGAGAAGAAAGCCCACGAATTGTGAAAATCTGTAAAATAGAGATTTTGATAAATAGTTTTTAGATTGGAAAGGTTCTTTTTCAGAATTCATTCCAATCTGTTTAAAATCTGTAAATCACTTCTTTTTGGAAGCCGTCAAGCATTTTTTCTGCTTTTGCATAATCTTTGGTAAATCCTAAGATATAGCCGCCTCCACCGCTACCGCACAGTTTCAGATAATAAGCGTTAGAATCCAGACCTTTTTTCCAGATGTTAAAAATACTTTCAGGGATCATAGGACGGAAGTGTTCATAAGCCCAGTGAGAAAGCTTTTTAAGATTTCTGAAGAATGGATTCATGTCTTTTTTAAGGAAAGATTCGATACATGCGTTGTTATAACGGATGAACTCTTCTTTCAGGGTTTTACGGAAACCTTCTGTTTTCATTTTTTCGAAGAAAATCTGAATCATAGGACCTGTTTCACCAGTCATTCCGGAATCGATCAGGAAAATAGCTCCTTTTCCTTCTTCACCTTCGGGAATATTCACCCTGTCTAAATTTTCTTTATTTTCGATAAGAATTGGCAGATTCATATAACAGATCAGTGGATCCATTCCTGAACTTTTTCCATGGAAATAGCTTTCCATTTCACCAAAAACAGCTTTTAATTTTTTAAGATTATCTTTCGAAATGTTTTCAGGATTCAGCTTGCTGATTGAATATTTTTCAAAAATAGCAGCTACCAAAGCGCCGGAACTTCCCACTCCATACCCCTGAGGAATATTGGAATCAAAGAAAAGTCCGTTTGAAATATCATTTTTGAAGCTCTCGATATCCAGCTTAAAGTCGTCGGAAAGATCAAGTGCTGTAAGAAATTCAGAATATTTCTGCAAATGTCTGTTGGAATTAAGTTCGAAATCAGAACTCAAATCTGAGAATTTCAAAGTCCCTTTATAGAAGCTGTAAGGTACAACAAGCCCCTGGGAATCTTCAATCATTCCGTATTCTCCAAACAGGATTATTTTTGCATAAAATAAAGGATTGGTCATATTGACTATAAATCTTTTTGCAAAGTTAAAAATTATTCCGCTGAATATAAGCAAAACTCAGGCCGAATTGTCTTCTATTTTACTTTCTTTAGTTCTTCTATTAAAAATACGAAAAAAATATGATAAATAACTATAATTTCATAGATAAAATTCAATGAATTACCTTGACAAAAAAAGACGTTAAAAATAACGTCTTTCAATCTTATAATGTTTCTCTGTCTTTTCTCATTTTAACCTTCAGGAATCTGATTAAAACCAATCCTGCGGCGAAGAATATAGTCATGGACAATGCTGCAATACGCATATTATTGAAATGTTCGATCAATGTTGCAAAGATGAATGTTCCGATAATGATGGCAATTTTCTCCAACACATCATAGAAGCTGAAATAGGTTGTATTCTCCATTGAGTTCTCAGGCAGAAGTTTTGAATAGGTGGATCTCGACATAGCCTGAAGACCACCCATTACCAAGCCTACTACTGCAGCAACTCCATAAAACTGGTATTCTACTGTTGGGTTTTCTTTGTTCAGGAAATAAGCCCAAAGACAAGCTACAATCCATAGGATGATCGCAATTGAAATAACATTTTTGTTACCAATTCTCTTTGATAACCGTGAGAAAATAACCGCTCCAATGATTGCTTCAATCTGAATCACCAAAAGAGTTCCGATCAGCTTATCCTGAGCAAGGTTAATTTCACTTTTTCCAAATAATGTTGCCATCAGAAAAATAGTCTGCATCCCTACGCTGTAAAAGAAGAAGCTCGACAGGAAGAATTTCAGATTTTTATCTTTGAAAAGCTCTCCTCCTACTTTAAACAGTTCGTGGAAACTTTCTTTTGCAATATCTTTATAGAAGCTCAGGTTATCTTTAAATACTTCAAAGAAGCCTCCCTGTTCTTCATGTTTTTTGAAGATATTTTTATAATTCAGCAGCACTAAATCTTTAGGCAGTTTATCTTTCACATCCCCAAACTGAGGAAGGTGCTTGAATGTATATTGAGAAAAACCGAACCACCATGCTCCCGTCAGAAGGAAACTGATTCTTGTAAACAGCAGCTGCTGCGCGGCTCCTTTAGCAAAAACCTGAATCAGTACCAAACAGATCACCACCAAAACTACGGAACCGATGTATCCGTAAACATATCCTCTTGCAGAAAGCGCATCCTGTCTGTCTGGTGTTGCGATATCCGGAAGAAACGAGTTATAAAATACCAAACTCCCCCAGAAACCTACACTGGCCGTAATACTGAAAAGCAGCCCAAGAAATACGTTATGCATTCCAGTAAACATGGCCAATCCCATACAAGATGTTGCGCCAAGATAGCAGAAGAACTGCAGGAAAGACTTTTTATTTCCAATCGTATCGGCCAGAGAAGACAAAAACGGGGACAGCAATACAACAATAAAGAACGATATGGTAAGAGAATACCCGTAAACAGCGTCAGGCTGATATTCTTCTCCAAAAATTTTGATCATATGTCTTACCGGAACATCAATCCATGTTTTTGTTTCTGCCACGTATTCTTTTTTCTCGTAAGCAGTAGTAAGGATAGAGTAATAAATGGGAAAAATGGTAGAGGTAATCACCAGGGAATAAACAGAATTTGCCCAGTCATATACAGCCCAGGCTTTCATAATTTTCGGATTATTCTTTATGTTTTTAGGCTGTCGATTCTCAGTTTCAGACATTTCAAATATATATTAGTAGCACAAAAATAGAAAAACTACGGAATATTCTACGGTTTTTAATATTATTTTGAAAATAATAATTGTAAAGTATTGAAATAGCTCAGCAAAGTTTTAATCACATTTGATACCATCAAAGGTTAGACCGTATCTGTTGAAGGTATACAACCTCCTATATCTATGTCGATAAATTATCTGACTGGAATTATAAAGTTCAGCCCTGTAACTAAAAAATCGGAGTTTAAAGACCCCGATTTTTATATTTTAAACCACAAAATGCGGTTATATACTTATCAATTATAAATTTTCAATCACAATTGCAGAAGCACCGCCACCACCATTACAGATAGCAGCAGCTCCGTATTTCGCATTATTTTGCTTCAATACGTTGATTAATGTAACGATGATTCTTGAACCTGAACTTCCCAGTGGGTGTCCTAATGCTACGGCACCTCCGTTTACGTTTACTTTATCTGCATCTAATCCTAAGATTTTGTTGTTGGCTAATCCTACTACTGAGAAAGCTTCGTTGAATTCGAAGAAATCGATATCAGAAATCTCTAATCCTGCTTTTTTAAGAGCGATTGGTAACGCCTTTGCCGGAGCTGTTGTAAAGTTTTCAGGCTCCTGTGCTGCGTCAGCATAAGAAACTATTTTTGCAAGAGGTTTCAACCCAAGTTCTTCCATTTTTTCTTTAGAAACAAGGATCAATGCAGAAGCTCCATCGTTCAAAGTAGATGCGTTAGCAGCAGTTACTGTTCCTTCTTCTTTTTTGAATACGGTAGGAAGTGTTGAAATTCTGTCAAAGTTAACCGCTTTATATTCTTCATCTTCAGCAAAGATTACAGGTTCTCCTTTTCTCTGAGGGATAGAAACCGGTACAATTTCTTCGTTAAATTTACCTTCGCTCCAAGCTTTTGCAGATCTTTTGTAAGATTCCACAGCGAAGTTATCCTGATCTTCTCTTGTAATATTATAGTCTACAGCACATTTTTCTGCACATACTCCCATATGTACTTTGTTGTATACGTCTGTAAGACCGTCAAGTACCATTCCGTCAAGCATTTTGATATCGCCTAACTTTGTAGCCACTCTTGCATTGTAATAATGAGGAACTAAAGACATGTTTTCCATACCACCTGCAACAATTACCTCTGCATCACCAGCTTTGATCGCCTGAGCTGCCATTGTTACAGCCTTCATTCCTGAAGCACAAACTTTATTAACTGTAGTGGAAGGTGTATTGATTGAAAGACCTGCTCCCAAAGCAACCTGACGAGCCGGTGCCTGGCCTTCTCCTGCCTGAAGAACATTCCCCATATAGATTTCCTGAACAATATTAGGATCTAAACCAATTTTATCTAATGCTCCTTTTACAGCAGTTGCTCCCAGTTTTGTAGCCGGAACTGTTGATAAGCTTCCCATAAAACTCCCCATAGGTGTTCTTACCGCGGAAACAATGAATACTTCTTTCATGTATATAATTTTTATTTAGCTGAAACGGAATAAAAATCCCGTTTTTATAGTTAGAATTTATTTCACTTTTATGTATACCACGTCAAATTGAGTCCCTTCAATTTTGGTATTCACTTTCAGAAGATTATCCTGAGTGGCGACTATTTTATTATTGAAGACATCTCCTATCTGTGCAGGATCATTTTTATCAGATTTCTCTATCACGATTGCTTTATAATTGCAGTCATCCACAAAAACCAATGTCGATTTGATATAATCTTTTCCATTATTGAAATATTCGGTTTGAACATTATCTTTAATGGTCATATGCCATATTGCTTCCGGATAATTGGGTCTTAGAAATTTTCCTTCTTTTATGTTAGTACATTTAGGCGGATTATCCGGTTTTTTCTGTTCTGTTGCCTGAGCATGCACCTGTACAGCGGTCGTCAACAAAATTCCTGCTGAAAATATTTTTAAAAAGTTCATATTATATTTGTGTTCTGTTATTTACTTTTTTATTTCCTCCTGCAAAAACCATCAGAAAAGCACCTAAAAACTCAACTGCCCAGCCCCATTTCAGCTTAACGATCCCTGCAAAAGTTTCCTGCCAGGATTTGAATGGTAAAAAGCTAAAGTATTGCAGCGACTGCATTTTCACAGCAACTAAGGTAAATCCGAATAGAAGAATAAGGAGAATACCAAAGAACCTTACAATCTTTGCACTATTGTTTACGATCCCAAAAACGGCACAAGCGGAGAAAATCCAGCATGCGATAGCCAGATAATGATCAAGCTTCCAATAGTTCCAGTTTCCTATTAAAGGTACATGTACCAAGGGTAGAAAACTACCTACAATTACTAACAGTAATCCTAATAACTGAATATTTTTCATATTTACTAAAGTGCCAAAATACAAAAAAAAACACACTTTTAAATAGGGTGATTTAAAAATAGAAATTCTGCACCCGAACACTTGTTAGTCATAAAAATGATTCAATATTTTTAATTATTATATAAAGAAAAATACAATTTATTATCAAATTAAAAATTAACATTTACTATTCCATATCAATCTGAAGTCCATAATTTTCTTCTGCAAAGCTTTATTTGATAAAAGGATATTTGAATATAAAAAAATTGCATCTTTTTTCAAAAATGCAATTTAATATTTTAATAAAAAATAAGTTTCAATTAATGTTTCACTGAGGATACATCTTCCGGGTTATGTTTATGCTTGAACAATACCGCAAAGAAAATCGCCAGTATTAATGCATAGATTGCGAAAGAAAGCCATATCTGCTGCCAGTCTTTTACCATTACTATAGAAGAAAGAGTTCCATCTGTATTCACAGCTGCATTGAAGCTGTTCTTTAAAATGTTCAGGAAAGTAGGATTATCAGGTGTCGTTTGCAGATAAGCAGATAGATCTGAAGCCGTAGAAAACTTGTGAGTAAAGAACTTATCAATAGCCCATCCTGCAGCATAACTTCCGAAAACCGCTCCAAAACCGTTGGTCATCATCATAAATAATCCCTGAGCTGAAGAACGTATCTTTTTATCAGTAGTTGTTTCCACGAAAAGCGATCCTGAGATATTAAAGAAATCGAAAGCCATTCCGTACACAATACATGAAAGAATGATTAATGAGAGTCCAAATCCGTCCGGCACCCCATAAGCAAAGAAACCGAATCTTAGCACCCAGGCCAGCATAGACATCAGCATTACTTTTTTAATTCCAAATTTCTTCAGGAAGAAAGGAATTGCCAAAATAAACAGGGTTTCTGAAACCTGGGAAATTGACATAATGATGGTAGATCTCTGTACCACGAATGAGTCTGCATATTTAGGGAAATTAGCAAATTCACTTAAGAATACATCACCATAGGCATTGGTAAGCTGAAGCGCAGCTCCCAAAAGCATTGAAAACATAAAGAATAATGCCATTTTATAGTTTCCGAAAAGCTTGAAAGCATTTAAACCTAATTGTTCAGATAATGGAGAATTTTTATCAATCAGTTTTTGTGGTGGGCATTTTGGAAGTGTAAGGGCATAAATTCCTAAGAAAATTGCTACAACACCTCCGATATAAAACTGACCTTCTGTTGCTTTATTTCCACTAAGGTTGGTGATCCACATGGCAACAATAAAACCAATAGTTCCCCATACACGAATCGGCGGAAAATCTTTCACCACATCCAGATTGTTATTTTTCAGGATTGTATATGAAATTGAATTGGCCAATGCGATGGTAGGCATGTAGAAACACATTGCCACGAGCATTACCGAAAAGAAGGAATTCGGATCTGCAGAATGAGGCAGTATAAAAAGAATAACCCCATAAAGAATGTGTAATACTGAAAATATACGCTCCGCATTTACCCAGCGGTCAGCGATAATTCCAGTAATGGTTGGCATAAAAATAGAAGCAATTCCCATTGTTCCGAAAACAGCTCCAAACTGAGTTCCGTCCCAATGCTTTGTACCAAACCAGAAGTTAGCCATCGTAATCAGCCAGGCTCCCCAAACAAAAAACTGGAGAAAACTGAGGATGGTCAGTCGTAATTTTAAATTCATAGTTTATAAAAAAAGTATCTCTTTAGTCAATTTTCTTTTTCCTCCTCTTGATTTCTTCCTGGATTTCAAGGGCGGTATCATAGTCTTCTTCTTTAACGGCTTCATCCAATAATTTCTGAAGTTCTTCCATTGAAAGAGATTTTAAGTTATCTTCTGTCTGTACAGTTTCTGAGAAAGACTGTTCTTCTTTTGAAACATCTTCCAATTCCAGTAAAATTCCGGCTTCATTTAAAACCTGCTGTGTTGTAAATATAGGCGCATCAAATCTTACGGCCATTGCAACGGCATCGGAAGTTCTGGCATCAAGGATCAGTTCTTCGTTGGTTACTTTATTTTTAAAGTTGATATTGGAGAAGAAAACTCCGTCTACAATCTGATAGATAATGACAGAAACCAACTCATAATTGGCAGAAACTATAAATTTTGTAAATAAATCATGAGTAAGAGGACGCGGTGGATGAATATCTTTCTCCAATCCGAGAGAGATAGACTGAGCTTCGAAATTTCCTATAACAACAGGTAATTTTATGTGTGTTTCTTCATGCTCCAGTAACAATGCGTACGCCCCCGACTGGGTCTGGCTGTACGATATTCCGCGAATAATTAGCTGCTTATAATCCATAGCTACAAATATAGATTAATTTTTTGTTGTGTTTTCACTTTTTTACGCAAAAATAAAAGCCCGGAAAGCCGAGCTTTTATCTGTATTGTTGATGATTGTCAAACGTCAATAGTGAATTTTGCTTCGCAAGTGAATTATTTTATTAAAAAATTGACAAGCAAAGCGAATTGACTATTCACAATTCACTTTCTTATCCTTTAATTGCTTTAATTTTCTCTGTTAGTGCAGGAATAATCTGGAAAGCATCTCCTACTACTCCGTAGTCAGCAGACTTGAAGAACGGTGCTTCAGGATCACTGTTGATTACTACGATAGTTTTTGAAGAGTTAACTCCCGCAAGGTGCTGAATCGCTCCTGAAATTCCTACTGCAACATAAAGATTCGGAGAAATTGCTTTACCTGTTTGTCCTACGTGTTCTGTGTGAGGTCTCCATCCGATATCAGAAACCGGCTTGGAACATGCTGTAGCTGCTCCTAAAACGTTTGCCAGATCTTCAATCATTCCCCAGTTTTCAGGTCCTTTCATACCTCTACCTGCAGAAACAACAACTTCAGCTTCTTTAAGGTCTAATTTACCTGAACTCTGCTCATGAGAAATCACTTTAGTATCTTCATTAGCAACAGATAAGTTCTTCACTTCTTCTGAACCTGACACTGCATTTTCTTTAACACCGAAAGCGTTTTGAGAAACAGTAACGATTACTCCGTTTCCTTCTGCTTTTGCATGCATGAAACCTTTTCCTGAGAATGCTCTTCTTTTTACCTGGAAAGGAGAAAGGCTTTCTGGAGCTTCCAATGCATTGGTAATTAAAGAATAGTTCTTCATTACAGCAAGCATAGGAGCTACGGAAGAAGCGTCAGTAGTGTGAGGGAAAACGATAATATTTCCGTCTGCTACTTCACTTACAGCCTGTGCAAATGCTTTTGCTGAGAAATTTTTAAGACCTTCGTCTTTGATATTGATAACGTTTGATGCTCCATATTTGTATAATAAATCTGAAGAATCAGTTGGGTTTACAGAGATTGCCGTAACGGTATCTCCCGCCTTATCAGCGATAGCTTTAGCATAAGAAACTGCTTCGAAAGCTGCTTTTTTGTAAACTCCGTTTATATTTTCTGCGTATACGAATACTGCCATTGTTTTACATTTAAAATTTAAAGATTGAAAAATTTAAAGATTAGATTACTTTAGCTTCTTCGTGAAGTAATCTTACCAATTCATCCAGATTATCAGGAGAAACCATTTTCACTGCAGCTCTTGGCGGAACGCTGTCATAAGATACTCCCTGAACTTTTACTTCTGAAGAAGAAGGCTCTACTACCTGCAAAGGTTTTGTTCTTGCAGACATAATTCCTCTCATATTTGGGATGATAAGATCTTTCTCATCTACCAATCCTTTCTGACCTGCAATAACTGCCGGTAATTTTACTGAAATAGTTTCTTTTCCTCCTTCAATTTCTCTTACTGCTGTAGCTTCACTTCCGTTCACGTCTAGTCCTACAGAAGCGTTTACGAAAGGCTGGTTTAATAGCTGAGCTACCATTCCCGGAACAGAACCTCCGTTATAATCGATGGATTCTTTTCCGCAAAGGATAAGATCATATCCTCCGTTTTGAGCTACAGCTGCAATTTCTTTTGCTGTAGAATAGCTGTCTTTCGGGTCAAGATTTACTCTTACCGCATCATTAGCTCCAATTGCCAAAGCTTTTCTGATTACAGGCTCTGTAGCAGCATCACCTACGTTGATTACCGTTACTGTTGCTCCCTGAGATTCCTGAAGTTTAACCGCTTTTGTCAACGCAAATTCGTCTAGAGGATTGATTACCCACTGAATTCCGTTTTTGTCGAAAGCAGATTTGTCTGCTGTAAAGTTAATTTTGGAAGTAGTATCCGGAACACTACTAATACAAACTAATATTTTCATATGTTGTTCTTAATTTTTTTATTGGTCATATGTAACCTTAAGGTTTCATGTGTCTATTTTATTTTTTCCCTTTTGATGCATAAAATTGTGACGGTTTATGCAGAGATTTTGTTTGAATTAATTTTTGCTAATATAAATAAAAAATATATTATGCATGCATAATACTTAGTAAATTATTATTCAATACATTAGATGTAGTTACTTCGCTGGTTTTGTTGCCCTAAACTCTATTTTACTCGGCAAAACCCTTGGGTTCATCTTTAAAATATCCAGTACAAGATTCCCCATATCTTCGGGCTGAATCTTCCAATTATCCTTTTCAGACGGAATATTTCCATTAAAATGAGTGGCTACTGATCCAGGCATAATTACAGTAGACTTAATATTATATTTTCTTAAATCGATCATGGCAGCCTGAGTGAAACCTACCACTCCGAATTTGGAAGCATTGTATCCAGTCCCGTTTTCAAAGAAATTGGCACCTGCAAGGCTGGAAATGGTAATATAGTAGCCTTCTGTCTTTTTCAACTCTTCTACAGAGGCTTTTAAAGTATAGAAAACCCCTGTAAGATTGGTTTCTATCATATCATTCCATTCTGCTGCGGTAAGTTCATCTACGGGCTTAAAAATCCCTAATCCTGCATTAGCAATAACATAATCCAGCCTTCCGAACTTTTCAACGGTATATTTTACAGCTTCCTGTTCGCTTTCGAGACTTCTTACATCAGAAACAATTCCCAAAACATTTTCTGAATATTGCTTAAGTTCTTCTTCCGCCTTCATCACATCTTCTCTTTTTC
Source organism: Chryseobacterium sp. 2VB (assembly GCF_005503635.1). Classification (NCBI taxonomy): domain Bacteria; kingdom Pseudomonadati; phylum Bacteroidota; class Flavobacteriia; order Flavobacteriales; family Weeksellaceae; genus Chryseobacterium; species Chryseobacterium sp. 2VB. Next base: position 30,240 of record NZ_SCNC01000008.1, on the reverse strand, counting down.
TTCCTGAAAATGCTACAGAAATGCCGTTTTCAAGTAAAATTTTCGCAATCCCGAAACCTATTCCTTTGGTTCCGCCTGTTATATAAGCTGTTTTATGATCTGACATATGATTAAAATTTTTAATTCTCTAAAATAACAAAAACGCTCCAATTGGAGCGTTTTGCTGATACTAAGATTTATCAGTAATTATTTTTTGATGAACTTCTCTGTAAAGTTTCTTCCTTCTGTTTCCACATTCAATAAATATGCTCCGGCAGGTAGATTTCTAACGTTTACCTGATCTCCATTGAGTGTTACATCCACTCTTTTTCCTGACATATCATATACTTCAACATGTTTGATTTTGTTAGAAGTTGTGATTTTTATAACATCAGTTGCCGGGTTTGGATAGATGGACAGTTTCACATCATTTTTAACGGCATCTTTCGTAGATAACGCTGCTTCATTATTGATTTTGATATTATCGATATAGGCCGAACCTCCATAGTTGTCATGTACAAAATCCATTCTGTTAATATTATTGTTGCTGAATGGCTGTCCTGTATAGATCAGAGCATCGTTCAGGAAATATTGGATTCCTGTAGCCGTAGAAACTATTTTTACCCTGTACCAGGTATTGGCATTCCAGGTCTGGTTGGTATTAACCAGATTACCAGATCCTGCTGTAGCGAGTAAAATACTTCCGTCATAAGAAAAATTGATATAGGTAACAATTCCTCCAGCTCCTGTTGTACTTACTGTTCTAAAAACAAAATCTGAACTGGATGTACTTTTTTGGGTAAGTCTTACATCAAATGACTGTGTAAAGCTGTTATATATCAGTGGTGTCGTAAAGGTATAAAAGCCACCCATTACCGGGCTCTGTTGCGGCCCATACGCTGGATCCGGAGTGATTTTAAAACTATTTGATCCCTGGCTTGCTATTTCAGATGACACCAATTGGGTTGTTATATATACCGGCGGTACTCCTCCGTCGTTGGTCGTAACCCAACCCTGCTGTCCATTAATGTTTCCTGCTGTATATCCTTCGCTGGCTTCGAAAGAAATGGTCTGCTGGGCAAAAGATGATATTGAAATCAACGAAATTGCGAAAATGTAAAGTTTCTTCATGATATTTTTTTAGTTTAAAGCAAATATATACGATTTAAACCTAAAAAGCAAAACACGTTAATTTTTTACACATATTAACAAATTAACATAATATTTTTAATCAAAAAGAGTAAAGATATTAAATCCAAGAAAGAAGATCAATTCCGAAAAATCATCCATGAATACATTAAAACGCTAAAAAGATCCCATGTTTCCAGAGGTAAGAAATAATTTATCGGATGATCACTTTTTCTGTAAAATTTCCTCCTTCGGTTTTAACATTGACACTATATATTCCTGCACTTAAGCCTTTTACCTCTATTTTACTGTTGTTTATTTCCGTCTTTATGAGTTTTCCTGTCTCGTCATAGAGGTCAATACTTTTTACTTTGGTGGCTGTATTAATATTGATAAAATCATGGGCGGGGTTAGGATAAACCGCAATTTCCTTAGTGTTTACTTTAGAATCATGTACCGCCATTACCCCCAGTTCACTATTAATTTTGATATGATCGATATAAGCTGATCCCAATGAATTATTATGAACGAAACGAAGCTGGTCTATATTTAAAGAATTGGCGGCTGTTCCTGTGTAGATCAGCACATTATTAAGGTAATACCGCACATCTGTGGCACTTCCTACTATTTTTAACCGAAACCAGGTGTTAGGTATCCAGATTGAAGGCAGGGAAATCAGATTCTGTATACCTGAAACCGTGTTTAAAATCTTTACCGATCCTGTTTTTTCAAAATCCAATCTCACCACAGACTGGTCATCAATACTGTTTACGCCCTGAAAACCAAAATCAGAGCCGTTGAACTGTGACATGTTGATATCGAATGACACAGAAAAATTGTTGGAAGCCAACGGTGCCGGAAGATTATAAAACCCTCCTATGATCGGATCATTCTGAGTTCCATATGTATTTTCTTTTACGATTCTAAGGGAACGGCTACCATCACTGGCTTTATCCATGCTGATGGTCTGATGGGTAACATTTTGCGGTATACCTCCTGTGGGGGTACTGATCCAGCCTGTCTGCCCATTGATATCTCCGGTGTTAAACCCTTCATTAGACTCAAAGGAAATGGTCTGCTGGGCTAAAATGCATATTGAAGATAGCAAAATTGCAACTGAGTAGTATTTTTTCATAGTAAATCAAGTTTTGTATTAAAAATATAAACTTTCAATGAATAGTGAAATAACTTATTGCAAATAAAAATTAACCCTTTTATTTTCAGTGAATTTAATTTTTCAAATTCTTAAAAAGGCTTTGCCGGCAGTTGATAACAGGATAATATAAAGCAAAAAAATAAGGTATCTCTTTCCAGAAATACCTTATGATATCGTATTATTGATCAATTACTTTGAATAATTCTCAAAGAACAATGGAATACTTTCAATTCCTTTATAGAAATTGAACAGCCCATAATGCTCGTTTGGAGAGTGGATCGCATCAGAATCCAATCCGAATCCCATCAATACAGACTTAGCTCCTAAAACCTGCTCAAACATGGCTGTAATCGGAATACTTCCTCCTCCTCTGTATGGAAGCACCTCTTTTCCAAACGCAGATTCCATTGCCTGTTTCGCAGCAGCAAATTCTTTTGTATTGGTTGGTAAAACGTACGGCATTCCTCCATGGTGAGGAGTTACTTTTACTTTTACCGTATCCGGAGCGATTTTTTCAAAATATTTCGTGAACTTTTCCGTGATTTCCTGAGGAGTCTGGTAAGGAACCAGACGCATTGAAATTTTAGCAAAAGCTTTTGAAGGAATTACTGTTTTTGCCCCTTCTCCTGTATAACCACCCCAGATTCCGTTACAGTCTAAAGTAGGACGGATAGAAGTTCTTTCTAAAGTAGTATATCCTTTTTCACCTTCGATATTGCTTAACCCGATTGATTTCTTGAATTCTTCCGGATTGTCTTTCAATTTATTCATTTCGGCTCTCTCTTCATCTGAAACTGTTTCAACATTGTCGTAGAACCCATCAATAGTGATATGACCGTTTTCATCAATCAGATTAGCGATCATTCTTGAAAGAACATGGATAGGATTTGGAACCGCTCCACCATAAAGACCTGAGTGCAAGTCTCTGTTTGGACCTTCCACTTCTACTTCTACATAGCTTAAACCTCTTAAACCAGTTGTTACAGTAGGTTGTTCGTTGCTGTAGATATGGGTATCGGAAATTAAGATACAATCACAAGCTAATTTCTCCTTGTTCTCGTTTACCCACTCTCCCAAGCTTACAGAACCCACTTCTTCTTCTCCTTCTAAGATAAATTTAACATTGCAAGGAAGAGCATTGGTTTTCATCATGGCTTCAAAAGCCTTCAGATGCATGAAAAACTGCCCTTTGTCGTCAGCAGAACCTCTGGCAAAAATTGCCCCTTCAGGATGTAGCTCAGTTTTTTCAATATAAGGCTCGAATGGCGGCTTTGTCCATAATTCCAACGGATCTGCCGGCTGAACATCGTAGTGTCCGTATACCAATACTGTTGGTAAGCTTTTATCTAAAATTTTCTCCCCGAAAACAATTGGATATCCTTTTGTCTGGCAAACTTCAACATTGTCAGCTCCAGCATTCTTAAGGTGTGCCGCCACTACATCTGCACATTTCAAAACGTCATCTTTATACGCCGGATCTGCAGAAATAGAAGGAATTCTCAATAACTCAAATAATTCATCCACGAAACGCTGTTTGTTTTCGTTGATGTAATTTAATGTCTCTTGCATTGTAAAAATTTATTTTGTTAAAATTAAAAAAAATGCCTGGCAGGGACAAACAAAAAGAAAGGATTTTCCCAATCTCATGCTAATGAACCCAATAGCCCTCTTTTTAATAAAAAAATGCCCTGCAGAAACAGGGCACTTATATATTTTGTACTTCTAATTAGTGTTCAGCTTTTGGAGCTTTATCAGCTTCAGCAGGTTTTGCAGCAGCAGTACTGTCTGTTTTTGGAGCAGCAGCTTCTTCAGGTTTTGCAGGAGCTTCTTCTTTATGCTCTGCTGCAGCAGCTTCATGTCCGTGAGCTTCTCCCTGAGGAGCGTCAGAATATCTTTCTACTCCTTCTTCAAGTTTCAAAGTAGCTTTGTTTCCTCCTTGCGGAACTTTTTTACAGCTTACCGCTACCGTTGCAATCGCTAAACAGATAACTAATTTTTTCATATGTAAAATTATTTTTTTTAAAAGATAATATGGAACCGCACTATTTTCAATCTATTCTGACCCTCCAAACAGCAAGCGATTACATGCTTCAATTTTTGATTGCCCAAAAGTAAGAAATCCTGCTTTTTTCGGCAACATTTTTATACTGATTTTAATATTATTTTCCCTTTTTTGGATTGGGTAAAAATAAGATACTGATCTCCTCCGTCTTTTAAACCGTATTTCTTTTTGATTTGTTCAGGTTTTAAAGGGTAATTTTTTGCAATGATATTAAACTGCCCTTTCTTTTTAATACTTTTAGAATCAACAGATTCCATTTCCAAAATCCTTCCCGGAAAGTTTTCAATCTTTTCGGAGGAAGTGTAAAGATGGCTGTTGGGATGAAGTTTTTTCAATCCGAATTTCAGGGAAATCAAATTAAAGACTCCCGCCTTCAAAATAGAATGATTGGGAATATAAATGTATTTTTCCGGTTCGGAATATTCCGATTCCGCAGTTTCTTCTTCCCCATATCTGAATGTAAAAGTCTCTTCTCCGCTTTCAAGGTTCACACAATTACAGATGATCTTATCCATATTTTCGTTGGAAAGAAATACGACAACTTCTTTCACATCATTTTTGAGGGCAATAACATCAATTCTTGTAATACCGGGCAGCACAGAGACAAGATATTTAAGATCAATAAGAGGTGACAGTTTAACAACTACCTGACCGGAAATAGATCGTAATTTTTCCTGAATTTCAAGAATATCAGGTGACAGGTCTTCCAAAAGAAAAACTTTATTTTTTTGCTCGTCTCTTCGGGCCGGATCAAGATAAATGACATCAAAGTGTTCCTGATTCTCATTCAGAAAATCTTCGAGTTTTCTGTTGACAAATTTTGCCTGACGGTCCAGGATGTTCCAGTTATTTTCAACAATATTTAAAAGCTCGGTATTTTGCTCTACTAAGGTGATATCATCAAAATTTTGGGAGAGATAATAAGCATCAATAGCAAAACCGCTTGTAAGATCAATAAATTTCTTTCCTTTCAGAATTTCAGATTTATAAAGAGCTGTTTTTTCTGATGATGACTGTTCCAGATTAAGCTGTGGAGGAAAAAGAATTCCTTCTTTCAGGAGAAACGGAAATTTCCTTTCTGCCACCTGTTTTCCTTTGATCTGCTGTACGATTTCCTGCATGGAAACCTCCGGAAAAGGGGATTTTTTCAACAGTAATGTGTGTAAATCTGTATTCAGATTTGCATTGATGTAGTTTTGGATTTCCTTATTTATTAATTTAACCACAGATGACACGGATTTTCACAGATGTTTATGTTTTATTTATTTACGTAATTTTAAATATTTGAATTTATTCATTCTTAACCGCATAAAAAATCACCATAGATGCTTAATGTTTCATTTTACGTAGCAGAATACGCATAATCATTAAAAGTTTAAAAAAATATGTGCAATCATCTGTGGTCCATTTTGGAATATTAGTCTAAATTCCCTCTTACTTTCCGAAAAATACTTTTACTGATAAAATCAGTATTAAAGTTTACCAAAATTCCTAATTTCAATCCTGTTAACTTTAAATAGGTTAACAACTGTTGATGATGAATATTTGCTATTTCCGTTACGGCTTTTACTTCTATAATAATTTTATCTTCAACAATTATATCGGCAACAAAACCAGAATCAATAATAATATCCCTAAATTTAACCTTCATCGGAACCTGAGTCTTCACTTTTAAACCATTATTTTCCAATTCGCAAACCAGAACCTTCTCATAAACTTTTTCCAATAAACCTGGTCCAAGTTCATTATAAACAGAAAATATAGATTTTCTGATATAAAAACTTATCTCATTTTCTTTCATAACATTTGCATTTTGTGTTTCATAAATCTACACAAAATCTTGTTAGAAATGATCAAATTATCTCTTATAAAAAATATAATCAGCAGCTACCGGAGTTATACCGTTTTGCTTAAGCAAAGAATTGATTTGTCCTCTGTGATACGTGGAGTGATTGACGGCATGAAAAAGCATTTCAAAAATAGTGTTTTCAAACTTTGTCCCTCTTGAATTCTGATATTCTATTCTTTTATCCAAATCAAGATTACTGATAATGTTAATACTTTTAAGAAAATTCTTATGATTAATCTCTTCCAGGGATTCGAAGGGATTGATCTGCCATACTTCAAAGGTTTCCTCTCCTAATATCCGGGCATTCCAGATCTGTTGCGCATTAAGGGTATGATTGATCAAACTGATCGTTTTATCGTCAATAAGCTCTCTGTTTTCAGAAATAGCTTTAATCATCTCAGCGTTGAAATGATAGGTATATTCAAATAAATCTATCAGTTTTTCTTTCATTACTCAAACATCTCAGCCCAGCGGACGGCTTTTATTTCTTTTTCGCTGTAAAGATCCGTGATAGACTTTTTAACGTCTAATTTAGGGTACAGATTCACTCCGATCAGCTTTATTTTCCCTTCTTCAATCCATTGCTGCTCTTCAATCGCATGATCATAGATTTTTTTCTGAATAACACCCTGTTTCAACAATTCAAGATATCCTCCTGCTTCTTCAATTTCAACAAATAAAGCCCATGCTTTTTCTGCAAACTGCCGGGTGATATCTTCAACATAATAACTTCCGTTGGAAGCATCTTCAAATACGTTGATGATACTTTCATAGGCCAGAACTATCTGTTGTTTGAAAGAGATCTCTTCCGAGTTATCCGTACTTCTGTCTACAAGATAATTGTTTGAGAAAACAGCGTCTGCTCCGCCAATCATGGCAGAAGCAAGCTCCAACGTAGAACGGATCAGGTTATTTTCATTATCTGAAACAGCTTTATTTCGTAACGAAGTTTCAGCAAAGATGTAAGGAACTACATCCAGCCCGTATTCTTTTGAAAGCTGGTTGAAAATAATCTTAAAAGCTCTCAGCTTAGCCATTTCAAAGAAATAACTTCCTCCAACAGCTATTCTGAAAATCAGTTTATTTAAAATTTCAGCTCCATAAACTTCTGCTAACTCCTTAGCTTTTGCAAGGGCAATTGCAAGCTGCTGATAGATAGCGGCTCCGGCATTCTGATGCAGTGAGATATCTACGCAGATATTTCTTCTAAAATCTTTTGAAAGTAATTCTTTTACCAGCTGATCATCAATACTTCCATCTTTTTCATTAAAAACATCAATCAGTGAAAAATACTGGTCTTCTTCTTTAGGACTAATGTGCCCTGCAAGATCTTTATTATTCACAAAAATGGTTTTCTGATCCAGATTTTCTACATTCTGATCCAGCATAAATGCAAATACTTCTTCTTCCAGACTTTCGTGGTATCTTGCAACCAGATGGGTACTTTCTTCAACTCTTGGCAGGTTTACCAAAGGCTTCTGAACTTCAGTGTAAAAAGGCTTCACTTCTATTCCTTCCAGATTCTGTTTTTCTAAAACGGGATAGATATCCTCTGTTTTAAGTTGTTTTTTGACCAGGTTTTCCCAGTTTGAAAGTATATCTGTATTTGACATTAGTTTTTTATTTGTGAATTGTTAATGGTGAATTTTGCTTTGCAAGTGAATTTTTAAAAACTAAAAACACATTTCATCATCAACGAAATTCTATTCAACTTTTATTACTTTTTAGCCACTTTTGTGCTGTCTACCACCAGAATGAAAATTTCTTCATTCGGTTTTTTCATAAAATAATTTTCTCTTGCGTATTTTTCTTTTTCTGACTTGTTGTTCATCAGTTTTTTATAAAAAGCATCATTTTTTTCGTACTCTTTCTTATAGTAATCCAGCTGCTCTTCATATTTATGAATCTCACCATTCAGTTCATTAATAACAAGAAATGAAGTTTTATCGAAAAAAATCATCCATACCAAAAACAGACAGATCGTAATGGTATACTTGTTCAAAACATATTTCTGGATAAGTTTGAATGTTTCAGATTTCGGCTGAATGTCTTTGATAAGGTTGTTTTCTTCCATTTTTTAATGTTTTTTCAACGAGTTTTTAATAACAGTAGTTAAAAAATCAATCGCGACGGAATTCTGTTTCATATTGGGGATAATAAGATCGGCCTCATTTTTAGACGGCTCGATGAATTCCTGGTGCATTGGTTTCAATGTGGTCTGATAACGGTGCAATACTTCGCTCAGATCTCTTCCCCTTTCCTGGGTATCTCTCCTGATCCTCCTGATCAGTCTTTCGTCAGAATCTGCATGAACAAATACCTTCAGATCAAATTCTTTCAGTAATTCTTTGTTGGTCAAAACAAGAATTCCTTCTACTACCAATACGTTTTTAGGTTCTACAGTGACATGATCTCCTGTTCTGGAATGTGTAACAAAGCTGTAAATCGGTTGTTCAATCGGCTCATTGTTTTTTAAAGCTTTTACATGTTTTATCAGTAAGTCAAAGTCTATTGATTTTGGGTGGTCGTAGTTCAGAGCTTCTCTTTCCGTCAATGTAAGACCCTGGTTGTCGTGATAATAATTATCCTGAGAGAGGATATTCATTCCTTCAATATCAAGCTGCTGAAGTATCTTATCAACAACTGTAGTTTTGCCGGATCCTGTACCACCGGCAATTCCTATTACAAGCATTGTTTTTTTGTTTCTTTATAGTTGGTACAAATATACTATTTTAGATAAAATATGACAATGTAGGAGTATTGAGAAATTAAAAGATTAAAGTATTTAAAGATTAAAATACATTCCGGAAACCGGCAGGTCTTTATGATTAATTGGTATTACTCAACTTTCTTTTTGGGATTTAATAAAAAAAACCGGCAATTCATTTGCCAGTTTTTTATTTTATACGATTTCGCTTGTTAATTCGCGCGAAATTAATTTTTCATGCATAGGCTTCAAAACATCCATTGAGCCTGTTTTTACGGTACATTTGCCTTTATAATGAACAAGGATCGTGCATTGCTCTGCCTGTTCCAGCGTATGCTTGCATATTTCGATCAGACAGTCTATCACATAATCAAATGTATGGATATCATCGTTATGCAGTACCAGTTTATAAACTTCATCCGTATCATCCAGAACAAGTACTTCTTCTTCGTACTGACGTTTTGGATTTTCGTAATCTTTTATGCTGTTATAAAAATTCATTTTTATTCTTTTAAACTTCTCCTATTTTGTCTGCCAGATTATCAATCGCATTAGGTTCCTGATAAACAAGTTCCACCAGTTCAACACTCTTGTTATTCATTTTCAGAATTTTAAAGTGATAGTCTGCAAGATCAAACTCCTGGTTTTCTTCAGGGATTTCTTCGAGCTCATAAAGAATAAATCCAGCCAGTGAGTTGTACTCGCTTTCTTCGGAAAGAGGAAGTTTTCTGGGAAGGAATTCATTGATTTCCTCCAAAGGCTGTGTAGCCTGTACCCAATAGGTATTATCCGCTATTTTATCAACGATTTTTTCTTCATCGTCTTCTTCGTCCTGAATTTCTCCTACCAGTTCTTCCAGAATATCTTCCAGTGTAATAATTCCTTCAGTTCCACCAAATTCGTCAATAACAATGGCGATGTGCTGTTTTTTAAGCTGGAAAGTCTTCAGTAGGTCTGAAACTTTTTTACTTTCCACCACGAAGAAGGCGTCACGCATTAAGTCTTTAAGATCTTCATGATCCAGATCTCCTTTTCTCTTCACAAATTCTCTTATAATTTCTTTGGTGTAGAAAATTCCGATCACATTATCAATAGAATCAATATAAACTGGAATACGAGAGTAACCGCTATCCATTATTTTGTTGATAATATCATTGATATCTTCTTCAAAATCAATAGAGGTAATATTCTGTCTTGGAACCATGATCTGTTTTGCAGAATGATCTGTAAAATCAAATGCATTTTTGATGATCTCATAGTTCTCTTCTTCTATCTCTCCGCTGTCTGCACTTTGCTTTACCAAAAGCTGAAGTTCTTCTGTAGAGTGAATTTCCTGTTCCGAAGCCGGGTGAATTTTCACCAGTCTTAAGAAACCATTTGACATGGAATTCATCAACCAGATAAACGGTTTAAAAATCGTGTAAAAAACTCTCAACGGAACTGCTGTTGCCATTGTAGTGGCTTCAGATTTTCTGATCGCGATTGATTTTGGAATAAGCTCACCGAAAACGATGTGCATGATGGTAATTAATACAAAACTGGTTACCACTGAAATGGTGGTAATCGTTGTTTGTGTCAAGTCTATATTAAACGAATGAAAGAGGCTTTCAACCACGTGGTGCAAGGCGCTTTCTCCCACCCAACCAAGGGCAAGGGATGCTAATGTAATTCCTAATTGTGTAGCGGAAAGATATTCATCAAGATGCTTGATGATATGTTCTGCCTGCTTAGCCATAGAGTTTCCTTCTGCAGCTTTTAGCTGAATTTGAGAGTAACGAACTTTAACAATTGAAAATTCTGCGGCTACGAAGAAGCCATTGAGTAAAACAAGAAATAAGGCCAGCAAAAGCCTGACTATGTCCGAGTCCATTTAGAGATTGTATAAATTTTATTAGGTACAAAGATATGTAAAATAAAAATAACCTGAATCCGGGATAGATTATTTCGATGGAGGAATTTTTGGAACAGAAACTGACACAATAAAATACCGCTATTTTCAAATAAAAAAAATAATTGGAACAACGACTCATTTTTCAACAGAAACGATATTTTTAAGCGGTAAATATCCGTTTCAGCCTTCCACAAACAAAAAAGCACCGATAATTTCGGTGCTTTTATGGGTATAGTAAAAATAATTCTTTATGAATTTTTCAAAGCTTCTGCTCCGGAAACAATTTCCAGAATTTCGTTGGTAATTGCAGCCTGTCTTGCTTTGTTGTAGAAGATCACAAGATCATTCTTTAAAGCCTGAGCATTGTCTGTTGCTTTATGCATTGCAGTCATTCTCGCTCCGTGCTCAGATGCTACTGAATCTAAGATCGCTTTGAAAACCTGAGTTTTGATAGACTTTGGAATCAGGTTATCCAGGATTTCAGCTCTGTTAGGTTCAAAGATATAATCCGTTTCAACCTGCGGCTCAGTATTTTCCGGCATTGAGATAGGAAGAAGCTGTTCTGTAGTAACTTCCTGAGTAGCAGCATTAACGAATTTGTTATAGATAACATAAACTTCGTCAAATTTACCTTCTCTGAAGCTTGTCATTACCCCTTCAGTGATATGAGCAACTGCATCAAAGTTCAGATTATCATATACAGTACTTCCATTAGTATATACCTTACGGCTTTTTCTCACAGCATCATATACTTTTTTACCTACAGGAAGAACTTCAATCTCGTACTGAGCGTTGTTCTGAAACTGAAGGTTAAGCTCTTTTACGATAGAAGAGTTAAAAGCTCCCGCAAGACCTCTGTTTGAAGTAACAGCGATGAATAGTACTCTTTTAACCTCTCTTTTCTGAGCATATACAGAAATCTGATCAGGATCAGAGCTAGAATTTACATTCTGGATAAGCTCCTGTAATTTTTCAGAATAAGGTCTTAACATCACGATTGCATCCTGTGCTTTTTTAAGTTTCGCTGCGGAAACCATCTTCATAGCACGTGTAATCTGCATCGTAGATGAAATTGACGTAATTCTGCCTCGTATTTCTTTTAAGTTTGCCATTAATTTGGGTTCAAAGTTTAAGGTCTAAAGTTTAAGGTTTAAAACACTATATTTCAAACCTTAAACATTGAATTTTTTAGTTGTATTTAGAAGCTAAATCGTTAGCTGCCTGCTTAAGAACACCTGTAATATCGTTATCGATTTTTCCAGCTTTGATAGCAGCCATTGTATCCGGGTGCTTAGATCTAAGGAACTCGATGTATTCGTGTTGGAATTCTTTAATCTTGTTCAATGGAACGTTTCTCATTAAGTTTTCTGTTCCGGCATATACGATAGCTACCTGACTTTCTACAGGAAGTGGTGCATTTACCGGCTGCTTAAGGATTTCTACGTTTCTTTCTCCTTTAGAAATTACTGCTAAAGTAGAAGCGTCAAGGTCAGAACCGAACTTAGCAAACGCTTCCAATTCTTTATACTGAGCCTGGTCAAGTTTCAATGTACCAGATACTTTTTTCATTGATTTGATCTGAGCGTTACCTCCTACCCTTGATACAGAGATACCTACGTTGATTGCAGGACGAACCCCTGAGTTGAATAGATCAGACTCCAAGAAGATCTGTCCGTCTGTAATAGAGATTACGTTTGTAGGGATATACGCAGAAACGTCACCAGCCTGAGTTTCGATAATCGGAAGGGCTGTTAATGAACCACCACCTTTTACAATTGGCTTAAGAGACTCCGGCAAATCATTCATTTGCTTAGCAATGTTATCATCAGCGATTACTTTTGCAGCTCTTTCCAATAGTCTTGAGTGAAGGTAGAAAACGTCTCCAGGGTAAGCTTCACGGCCCGGTGGTCTTCTCAATAGTAGAGAAAGCTCACGGTAAGCAACAGCTTGTTTAGATAAATCATCATAAACGATAAGCGCCGGTCTACCAGTGTCTCTGAAGAACTCACCGATAGAAGCTCCTGCCATTGCAGAATATACCTGCATTGGAACCGGATCTGATGCGTTAGCTGCAACGATAACTGTATATGCTAAAGCTCCTTTATCAGAAAGTGTTTTAACGATTTGTGCTACAGTAGAAGCTTTCTGACCGATAGCAACATATATACAATATACTGGCTGACCAGCATCAAAGAATTCTTTTTGGTTGATGATCGTATCGATAGCAACAGTAGTTTTACCTGTTTGTCTGTCACCAATGATAAGCTCTCTTTGTCCTCTTCCTACAGGGATCATCGCATCAATTGCCACGATACCAGACTGTAAAGGCTCAGTTACCGGCTGTCTGAAGATAACTCCAGGAGCCTTTCTTTCCAATGGCATTTCGTATAAATCCCCAGTAATAGGACCTTTACCATCGATTGGGTTACCAAGAGTATCTACTACTCTTCCTAACATACCTTCTCCTACTTTGATAGAAGAGATTCTGTTTGTTCTTCTTACTGTATCACCTTCTTTTACTAATTTACTTTCACCAAGTAGAGCAACCCCCACGTTGTCTTCTTCAAGGTTAAGTACAATACCTTCTACATCACTAGAAAATTTCACCAACTCTCCGTATTGTACGTTTTCTAACCCGTATACACGAGCAATACCATCACCGATGGTTAAAACTGTACCTACTTCCTCAACGTTGGATTGAGTATCGAAGTTGGCCAATTGCTGTTTTAAGATCGCAGATACTTCTGCCGGATTTATTTCTGCCATTGTATGGTTGTTTTTCTTAATTTAATTGGAAATCTTTTTTAACTTGGTTCAATTTTGTCTTCACAGACGCATCTACCTGCTGGTCACCTACTCTCAGAATATATCCTCCAAGAATTTCAGGCTTCACATTTACTTTCAGATCAAAGTTTGAATCAGCATTTACAAGATTTGTAGATCTTAAAATCTGGTCAAGGTTTTCTTTTGAAAGCGGAGTTGCTGTAGTAAGCGTTACTCTTTGTACACCACTAAGGTCTTCTACTTTGTTGATAAATTCCTGAGCAATATTTTTCAATTGGCTTTCACGTCCGTGTTTAATAACCAATCTGATCAGGTTTTGAGAAGAAACAGATAAACCTTTGAATATTTCGTTTGCTACTTCTATTTTCTTTTTAGAATCGATGTAAGGAGTAAGGAAAAATCTGTTTAAATCTTTAGATCCAGCCATTACCTTTACTACATCTTTCATTTCAGAAAATACAGTAGCCGTTTGCCCAGCTTCGTTGGTGAAGTCAAGTAAACCTTGTGCGTATCTTTTAGCTACTTTAGATGTAAGCATTCTTAGTTAAGGTTTGATTTGTTTAAATAATTTTGAACTAATTCGTTTTGAGCTTCGCTGTTATCTAGCTTTTGCTTCAAGATAGACTCGGCAATGTTTACAGATAAAGTACCAATCTGAGTTTTGATGTCTGCCATTGCAGCATTTTTCTCAGCGTTGATAGTCTGTTTAGCAGCTTCGATCATTTTGTCTCCTTCAGCTTTAGCAGCATCTTTAGCTTCCCCTACGATTCTGTCTTTAATTTCTCTGGCTTCTTTAAGGATCGCATCTCTTTCAATTTTAGCTTCACGAATGATTCTTTCGTTATCCTCTTTTAAAGTTTCCATTTCTTTTCTAGCTAATTTAGCTTGATTAAGAGCGTCAACAATAGATGTTTCTCTGTCATTGATAGAATTTAAAATAGGCTTCCAAGCGAATTTACCTAACAAAAATAATAGTGCTAGAAAAATAACAGACTGGATAATAAATAGTCCTGATGAAAACTGATGAATTAATTCCATTATATAAATGTATAAATAATTATTACTTTTTTTAAAGAACCACTATCTGTAACCAACCGTCACAGATAATGGTTTGAATTTAATTAGTTTACTGCGAATAGAGCAGCAAACGCAACACCTTCTACAAGTGCAGCTGCGATAAGCATAGCTGTTTGGATTTTTCCAGATTGCTCAGGTTGTCTAGCGATAGCTTCAAGAGCAGCAGCTCCGATTTTACCAAGACCGATACCTACACCTAGTACTACGATACCAGCACCTACAATTTTAGGGATTTCCATAATATATAATTTTAAAAAATTTGTTTTACTTTAATTTATAATTTCAATTAGTGAGCTGCATGATGTTCGTGCTCGTGCTCTTCTACTGCCATTCCGATAAACAGTGCTGATAACATTGTAAAGATATAAGCCTGTAGGAATGCTACCAATACTTCAAGTAAATAAATCACCAATGTAAGGAAAGGGAATGCAACACCTGCGATAAAATTCTTAAATACATAGATCAGCCCGATCAAACTCATTACTACGATGTGTCCTGCAGTCATGTTGGCGAAAAGTCGGATCATCAAAGCGAATGGTTTAGTGATTGTTCCTAATAATTCGATTGGAAGCATGATCAGTTTCATTGGAACCGGCACCCCTGGCATCCAGAAGATATGTTTCCAGTAATCTTTATTCGCTGAGAATGTCGTAATCAGATATGTAAGGATAGCTAAGAAGAATGTCATTGTAATATTACCTGTAACATTGATTCCAAAAGGCATTAATCCAAGAACGTTAAGGAAAAGAATAAAGAAGAACACTGTTAATAAATAACCCATGAATCTCTTATACTTGTGCCCGATATTAGGAATAGCAACTTCGTCTCTTACAAAGATAATTAATGGCTCTAAGAATCTTGCTGCTCCTGTAGGAACTACTGACTTCTTATAAGATTTAGCCATTCCAACAAACAATACAAACATAAAGATTGACACTAATAAAATAATCAATACACTTTTTGTAATAGAAAGATCTAAAGGCTTTACATTCGTAGGATGACCGTCTTCACCAAGTGTTAAAGTTCCAGCAGCATCAGTCTTATAGATTTTCTCGTGGTGCAATACATAAAAAGAACCATCTACTTCAGTAGGCTCCCCGTGCATGAACCCTTCTTTGTTACTCATGAAAGAGTGGAAACCGTTATCATAAATAATAACAGGAAGAGGAAAACCGATGTGGTGACCTTCTTTATCAACCATCAATGTGAAATCATGTGCATCCAATAAGTGATGATCGATGAACTCTTTGTTTTCTTTGCTTACTTTGTCTTTCTCTGAAAGCTCTTGAGCAGGAGCTGCCCCAGCAGCAGCCTCTCCGTGCTGTGCAGACACTAAGTTTAATACAAAAATACTGTAGAATAAAACTGCGAATTTCTTAAACATTGATAGGTTTTTTTCGTTGTGCAAAAATATGATATTTTTTCTAGTTTCAATAAATAATTTTACTGTTTTTTATCATGATTAATCAGCTTGATTGCATAGTACGTAAGCAGTGCTGTCAGGACAAAATAAGGCATGATAAAATGGAATTTGTAGCCGGGAATCACTTCAAAGTTCAGTTTTTTTCTGATTAAGTACATTAAACCGAATTTTAAAAGGATCAAACCAATAACAGACAATCCCAAAAATTCCGGTGCTACTCTATTGATTAAGATAATAAGAGTGATCATCATCATAAACATGACACTTAGAAAAAGGTAAAATTTAATGACCACTATCTCATCCAGGTGAAAAACAAATTTCCAAAGGAAAAAATGCACCAGGAAGGTCAGAAAGAATAAAACGACAACAAGAATATTGGGATTAATTTTCATTCTATATTTAATTGATCGCAAAAATAGACTTTTTCTATCGTATTATACTATGATTTGATATTTATCATTTTTCTTCTTTGTAATAATATTACGTGTATATATAATATTACGTGTTCAAACACTTTGGATATCCTAAAAATTCCTTATTTTTGCAAACCTATAATTTACAATAAATATGTTTAATAGTTTACAGGATAAATTAGACAAGGCATTACACAATATTTCCGGTAGAGGAAAAATTACTGAAATCAATGTGGCGGAAACCGTAAAAGAGATCCGTAGAGCATTGGTAGATGCCGACGTTAACTATAAAGTTGCGAAAGATCTTACAAAGAGAGTTCAGGATAAAGCATTAGGAGAAAACGTTCTTACTTCCCTTACTCCGGGACAGCTGATGACGAAAATTGTTCATGATGAGCTGGTAGACCTGATGGGAGGTTCTCAGGAAGGAATTAATCTTTCAGGAAAACCTACTGTAATCCTTATTGCCGGTCTTCAGGGATCTGGTAAAACCACTTTCTCAGGAAAGCTTGCTAATTATTTACAGACAAAAAGAAATAAAAAACCATTATTGGTAGCATGTGACGTTTACCGTCCTGCTGCGATTGACCAGCTGAAAGTATTGGGAGGACAGATCAAAGTTCCTGTTTATACTGAAGAAGGCGCTACCAATCCATCTACCATTGCTGAAAACGCGATCAATTTCGCAAAATCAAACGGTCATGATGTTGTGATCGTGGATACAGCAGGTCGTCTAGCTATTGATGAGCAGATGATGAACGAGATCAAATCCGTACATTATTTCATCAAACCGCAGGAGACTCTTTTCGTAGTTGACTCAATGACTGGTCAGGATGCTGTAAATACAGCAAAAGCATTCAACGATGCCTTGAACTTTGACGGAGTTGTTTTAACAAAATTAGATGGTGATACTCGTGGTGGAGCGGCTTTAACGATCCGTTCTGTTGTTGAGAAACCAATTAAGTTCATCTCTACAGGAGAAAAAATGGAAGCTTTGGATCTTTTCTATCCGGAAAGAATGGCGGACAGAATTCTGGGAATGGGAGACGTTGTTTCCTTAGTAGAAAGAGCTCAGGAGCAGTTTGATGAGGAAGAAGCTAAAAAACTTCACAAAAAAATTGCTAAAAACGAGTTTGGTTTTGATGATTTCCTTAAGCAGATCAACCAGATCAAGAAGATGGGTAATATGAAGGATCTGATGGGAATGATTCCTGGGGTTGGAAAAGCGATTAAAGACGTAGAAATAAGTGATGATGCATTCAAACACATTGAAGCCATCATCTATTCTATGACGCCTGAAGAAAGAAGAAGACCTTCTATCATCAATACTCAGAGAAAAGCCAGAATTGCTAAAGGAGCAGGAAGAAAAATCGAAGATGTGAACCAATTGATGAAGCAGTTTGATCAGATGGGTAAAATGATGAAGATGATGCAGGGACCTCAGGGAAAACAAATGATGCAGATGATGAGCAAAATGCCGAATATGCCTGGAATGGGTGGAATGTTTGGAAAATAACAAAAGAACATATTTAAAATATAAAAATCCGACTCAAAATTTGAGTCGGATTTTTTTGTTTTTTTATCTTTAAATAAGCTGATTATTTATCAGATTTCTGAGCCTTTCCTTTGATAAAATAAGAGAAACCAACGTTAACCCCGAAAGTTTTGATATTCGTTTTAACATCAGTATTCATAATAGTTTCTTTGTTTGAGAACTGATCATAGGAAATACCCAAATTGATTCCTAAAGACTGAGTCGCCATATAAGTTACCCCTCCTTTTACTCCCCACGCCAAACCATCCGTAGTATTCTCTGTATCCTGCATTAATAAAGGATCAACGCCTTCATTATTGATATTGCTATTATAAAAAGAATATTTCGTCTTATTGGATGCATATCCAATACCTGCACCTAAAAATGGTACAAGCTTGCTGGAATTGGTAAAATAATAAGTAGCTGTAGGCATTACAGAGAACGTAGAATTTGTAGATTTAACACCTTGATATTTAGTAGTAGTATTAAAATACCCTAAGTCGATACCAACTGCTAATTTATCAATAACAAAATACCCTACAGAAGGTGTAATTGAAAATGAGTTTACTTTAGGTCCGTCAACAGAGTTCCCTCCTACTTTTACCGTAGTTGTAGTGTTGTTAAAACCCATCCCGGTGTTCCCACTGATCACCCAGTCTCCTTTAGTCATTTGAGCATTAGAAAGCCCGAAAAGTGCCACAGCACCTGCTAATAATAATTTCTTCATGGTTATTATATAAAAAAATGTTTCCAAAAATACAAAAAAACCCCGAGAAAATCTCAGGGTTCTATTGTTATATGCTTTGTTTATTATTTTGCAAATACATATTTAACTCCGAAAGTTACAGAAGATAAATTCAATCCGAAGTTGTAGTTGTTTGTAGCATCACCATCTTTTGGCTTGTAGTTGCTATAACCGAACTCACCGATAGTAGCTTCGATAGACCAGTTTTTGTTTAAGAAATAATCTAAACCTGGCTTCACAGTAACACCGATTTTAGTGTATTTAGCTTCAGTAGAAGTAGAGTTTGTAACAACTGTATTTCCAGTAGTAGTTACAGTGTTGTCTTCAGTTTCAGTTTTTCCAAACTGCATAGGCACTGCTAATTGTCCGAAGAAATATAACTTGTCAGATAAAGTCCAGTATTTTCTTACGAATGGAGCAACAACAAAAGCTGGAGTTTTAGTTACTTTGTCGTTTACGATTGTAGTGTTTGGTAAAGTTGCTGTAGTAGTTACAGTGTTCTTTTCAGTTTGGTAACCAACTCCTAGACCGATTGCTAGGTTAGTGTTTACGAAATATCCAACTGTAGGTAATACGTTGAAGTTTTCTTTTTTAATGTTACCGTTGTTAGTTTCTTCTTGAGAATAACCAACAGATCCTGATAAATATGTAGTTCCTTTAGCAATCTGAGCGTTTGATAAACCAAAAAGTGCAACAGCACCCGCTAATAATATTTTTTTCATTGTAAAAAATTTTAATACTTTCTGAGGGCAAATTTACAGTGGTCCCCAGTAATATTAAAATTTGTTAATGTGATTAATATCATTACTAAAATATAGGGTTTTATAAAAATAAATCCTAGTTAAGAGATGTTATTAAGTTTTTCACAATTTTATGAATAAAAAAATCACTTTTTTTCAACAAGAGCTTAATATATTTAGTTTTTTAAATTTTGTATTTTTTAGCAAAAGCCCATAAATTCTGGTGAAATGCTAAAGCACATTAACTTAAACTTCTTATTTTAAAGCTATTAACTCTTAAAATTTAAACAAACGTTTATTATTTGAGATTATTTTTTCTTTTTCTTGGTTGTCACAGCCCCTTTATAACAAAAGTTCTGATAAAAAATCTGCACAGTCTATATATAATATAATCAAAAAACTCCGGCCTTCGGCCGGAGTTCTCATATGCAATTGCTTTTTCTTATTTCAAAAAGAAATTAAATCCTAAGTTTACAGCTCCTACGTTCCAATTATGTTTGTACCAACCATAATCACGTGTGTTACTGATAGACTGATATCCGATATACAACTCTCCTTTGGACATCTGGTATCCAAATTTAGGTTGTGCATAGAAACCTCCATCTACCCCATCCTTTGTAGAAATACCATATCCAAGGTCTAATCCTACAAAAACAGGAGCTCCTTTAAACTTATATTTCCCTGAAACAGCTACAGGAACAAATCCGAAATCATCAAAGTTATCTTTTCCAAAGAAATGAGAATATCCTGTTGTTACCCCAAGGTCGAAACCTTTGGCAATATTCCACATATAAGCTGCATCCACTCCTAATGTAAATGAAGATACATCACTTGCATCAGATACAGGCACTCCAATATGTCCACCCAATTTGAAACCTTCCTGTGCCTGAGCAACACCTCCTAAAAGTGCAAAAGCACCTAGTAATAATAGTTTTTTCATTTTTTTAAGTTTAAATTTTACCCTGCAAAAATACTAATTATTTTCATCATTAGAATAAAATTGCCTTATAACACAAAAGCAGGACAAAATTTGTCCTGCTTTTAATATCATTTGAAAGTAAATTTTTCAGAATTAGTTTCCTCCGAATTTGAAACCTACACCAACCTGAGCAAAACTATTCTTTACAGTACCTCCGCTGTTGTCATTGGATAGGTTGGATACTCCTAAGCTGTATCTTGCATCAAAGAAAAGTCCGTTTTCCAGCATATATTCAACCCCTAAGAAAGGGGCAAGATTTAAAGACTTGATATCTTTTTTAATATCTACATCACCGGTATCTCCTTCCATTTCTACGTCAAGGAAATCTGAACCTATTACAGTCTTTTGTTTAGCAGTAAGGATAATTCCTACGTTAAGACCTGCAGCTACAGAGAACCCTTCTGTAATAAAGTATTTTGCAGAAACAGGAACCAAAAGAGTTCCAAAAGTTACTTTAGTTGATTCACCAAAATACATTCCTCCAGCATTTACTCCATCAATTTTCTCCTTGGCTCCAAGTGGTGAATACAAAACTTCTCCCTGAACTGCAAAGTTATCATTGAATTTGTACTCAGCCATTCCACCAATATAGAAAGTATATTTAGGAGACATTTTTCTTCCGTCAAGATCATCTTGCTTATCGTCTAGTTTAATAGTAGACATTGCGAAACCGGCTTTTGGACCAAATCGAAATTCCTGTGCGTTGGCACAAATTCCCATAGCAGCGACTGCTGCAACAAGTAAAAGTTTTTTCATGTTTAGTTAGTTTTTACATTTAAGGTGTGCAAAGCTAACTATTTTTTTCAAATTAACAAATTTTAACCAACTAATTTAAGGTTAATAAAAGGTTAACAGAAACTTTTACTCATTTTACTAGTCGTTTCTTAGTCTTTTCTCTTCGTCGTTATAGGCAAGGATAATCTTTCTTACCACCGGGTGTCTTACCACATCTTCTTCTGTAAGGTGTACAAATCCTATTTCTTTTACTCCATTTAAAATTCTCATGGCCTCTTTCAGTCCGGACTGCTGGTTTTTCGGAAGGTCAATCTGACTTGGATCTCCCGTGATAATGAACTTGGCATTCATTCCCATTCTGGTAAGAAACATTTTCATCTGAGCATGAGTGGTGTTCTGTGCTTCATCCAAAATCACAAAAGCATCATCCAGTGTACGCCCTCTCATGAAGGCCAATGGTGCTACTTCAATCACTTTCTTCTCCATGAAACCTTCCAGTTTCTCATGGGGAATCATATCACGAAGCGCATCATACAAAGGTTGTAAATACGGATCCAGCTTTTCTTTAAGGTCACCAGGAAGAAATCCCAGACTCTCTCCTGCTTCTACAGCCGGTCTGGTCAGGATAATTCTTTTTACTTCTTTATCTCTCAAAGCTCTTGCTGCCAACGCAACACTGGTATATGTTTTTCCTGTCCCTGCAGGTCCAATGGCGAAAACCATGTCCTTTTTCTCTGTTTCTTTTACCAGCTTTTTAAGATTGGTCGTCTTTGCCTTAATTACTTTGCCGTTGACTCCTTTTACGATAATATCCTGGTCGAATACCAGTTGTTTCTCGTTTTCGTCTTTAATATTCAATATATTTTCAACATCTTTCAGTCCTATTGAATTGTTTTTGGAGATAAAACTGACAATATCATCCAGTTTTTGCTTCAGTATGTCTAAAGCTTCCTGATTTCCCATGGCAAAGATAAAATGATCTCTTCCTGTAATTTTAATGGTTGGAAAGCTTGATTTTATTAAGTTGAAATATTGGTTATTAACTCCATAGAAGATTTTCGCATCGATATCTTCCAAATCATATGTTAATTCAAACATGCAGTATTTTTATTTTTAGATTTTAAAATTAAAGCTTTTTTTCAAATTTATATCAAATTCTTTTCAACAATCTTTCGGGCTTTCTTTTTATTTTAAATAACTTTGCAATACTACACTATTCTATAAATTGCTCATGTCAATTATTACCCTTACTTCGGATTTCGGAAATTTAGATTACAGAGTTGCTGCTGTGAAAGGCAAAATTCTGTCTCTAAACCCTGAGGTTAATATTATTGATATCACCCACGAAATCCAGGCATTCAATCTTATACAGACTTCATATATTGTAAGAAATGCTTATAAATATTTTCCCAAAGGAAGCATTCACATTCTTTCTGTAGACAGTTTTTACAGCAAATCAAGAAAGAATATCCTCTATAAAGCAGACGGATCTTACTTCCTGGCGGCAGACAACGGCCTTTTGAGCCTTATATTTTTTGATATAAAACCGGAAGCCATCTACGAACTTACGCTGAACAATCGTTTTGACGACGTTATCAACTTTACTTCTACGGACATTTTTGTTCCTGCAGCAGTGCATCTTGCCAATGGCGGACTTCCTGAAGTGATAGGAAGAAAAATCAGCACAGCAAAACAGCTGATGTTCCCGCGGGCGGTTTATAATGAATCGGAAGGAATGATTATTGGTGAAGTGACCTATATTGATAATTTCGGAAATATAATATCAAATATCAATAAAGATTTTTTTGAGAATATCAGTAAAGGTTACAACAGTTTTACCATAAAATTCAGAAATTTAAGCCTTTCAAGAATATTTTCCAGCCATACAGAAGTTGTTTCAGACTGGAAAAGGGAGACCGAATTCCACGGACAGTCTGCAGCGATCTTCAATGATAGTCAGTTATTGGAGCTTACCATCTACAAAGGAAGCAAGAAAAACGGCGCTAAAAGCCTGTTTGGACTGAATGTGGGAGAAAATATTTATATCGAATTCAGCTAAGATTATATATTTC
The DNA here is from genome assembly GCF_005503635.1 of Chryseobacterium sp. 2VB. Classification (NCBI taxonomy): domain Bacteria; kingdom Pseudomonadati; phylum Bacteroidota; class Flavobacteriia; order Flavobacteriales; family Weeksellaceae; genus Chryseobacterium; species Chryseobacterium sp. 2VB. The sequence continues at coordinate 6,966 of NZ_SCNC01000008.1, read as the reverse complement.
TTAAAAAAACCGATTTTTTTTATATATTTGTCAAAATCTAAAAATCAAAAATGGCAGAATACAAATTATTGCTTCCTTCCATGGGAGAAGGGGTTATGGAAGCGACAATTATCACTTGGTTATTCAATGAAGGTGATAACGTAAAGGAGGATGACTCCGTAGTAGAAATTGCAACAGATAAAGTAGATTCAGACGTACCGACACCAGTTTCGGGGAAAATTGTGAAAATTTTAAAGCAAAAAGATGAAGTTGCAAAAGTAGGTGAAGCCATTGCTATTTTAGAAATTGAAGGAGAAGGTACAACTTCAGAAGAAGTAAAAACTGAAACTCCAGCGGCTGCTCCGGATGCTGAAACTTTAAAAGCGATTGAAGAGCCATTGCAAACAGTAGCTGTTTCAAACGTAGAATTCTCGGGAGATCTTTATCTGTCTCCACTTGTAAAATCTATCGCACAACAGGAAAAAATTTCTGAAACTGAACTGAAATCTATCAAAGGAAGCGGTTTGGAAGGAAGAATTACCAAAGAAGATATATTAGCTTATGTTGCCAACAGAGGAAGCCAGCCAGCTCAGCAGGCCGCTCCGGTACAGACAGTTTCTGCTCCACAACCGGCAGTATCAGCTCCGGCAGCTACTATTCCGGTAAGTGCAGGTGATGAGATCATTCCAATGGACAGAATGAGAAAAATCATCGCTGAAAACATGGTGAAAGCAAAACAAATTGCTCCACACGTTACTTCTTTCATTGAAACAGACGTTACCAACGTTGTAAAATGGAGAAATAAAAACAAAGCTGTATTCGAAAAACGTGAAGGTGAAAAACTTACGTTTATGCCTATTTTCGTAAAAGCTGTAGTGAAAGCAATCCAGGATTTCCCAATGATCAACGTTTCTGTAAATGGTGAAAACATCATCAAGAAGAAAAACATCAACATTGGTATGGCTACTGCCCTTCCGGACGGAAACCTTATTGTTCCTGTGATAAAAAATGCAGATCAGTTATCACTTTCCGGTCTTGCAAAAGCCATCAACGATTTAGCGTACAGAGCAAGAAACAAGAAATTGAGACCAGAAGACACTCAGGGAGCTACGTATACAATTTCTAACGTAGGAAGTTTCGGAAACCTTATGGGAACTCCGATTATTCCACAACCTCAGGTAGCTATTCTAGCCATCGGAGCAATCGTTAAGAAGCCTGCAGTTCTTGAAACAGCTGATGGTGACGTAATCGCTATCAGAAACTTAATGTTCATGTCTCACTCTTATGACCACAGAGTGGTAGACGGATCTTTAGGAGGAATGATGCTGAAGCACGTTCACGACTACCTTGAAAACTGGGATCTGAACACAGAGATATAAGTAATGAGTAATCAGCAATGAGTAATTTTGTTGATTTTAAATATTAAACCTTCGAATTTATTCGGAGGTTTTTTTATTGGAAAAAGCTGTAACGTTTTATACAAACAGTTTACAAACGATGTAATGGAGCAAATCGCTCAATTGTCTTATATAAAAACAACAACCTGAATTATCTCAAAATGAAACATATCCTTTTAGCAGTATTTGCATTACAATTTTCTACGACCGCTTTTTCTCAGCAAACCAAACAGTCTAAAATAATTGACAGCTATGTAAAAGAAGCCATGAAAAACAATAAAATACCGGGATTAGCTCTCGGAATTATAAAAGATGGCAAAGTAATTTTTGAGCAATATTATGGAACAGAAAATCTGGAAGATCTAAAAAAAGTAAGTCCAACTTCAATGTTCAGGATATATTCTACTTCAAAATTAACGGCCAATGTCGGCATTTTCCAACTGATTGAGCAGCGAAAGCTGTCTTTAGAGGATAATGTCTCCAAATATGTTGAAAATTTCCCTAAAGAATGGCAGGACGTAAAAGTGAAAAACCTGTTGACCCATTCTTCCGGAATTCCAAATTTCATTGCTTTCGAAGATATTCCTGTTGATGATTCTAATGCAAAAGTGATTGAACGTCTTTCCAAAGAAAAAATGGAGTTTAAAATAGGAAATGAATTCAGATACAATCAAACGAATTACATGCTGCTCACCATGATCATTGAAAAGATTACAGGACAGTCTTTCGATAATTTTATCATTAATAATCAATTTTCTGATACAAAAAATCAGGTCTATTTCTCATCAAATTCCCTTGAGCAGATTCCCAACAGGGTTCAGAAATACAACTACAACAACGAGAAAAAACAATACGAAAAAACGCCATTTGACAACGGTGTAAGATCTCATTCCGGAAATGGATTAGCCATTACCCTTCCTGCCTTTTTACAATGGAGCAGTCATCTCATCAACAATGATTTATTGAATCCAAAGACAAAAGAAATGATGTGGAAACCCTTTGATTACGGCAACAAAAAAGATGTTTTTGCTTATGGATGGGAGATCAGTAAAGCGAATGATATTCCGTCTTATGGTTTTTCCGGTGGAAACGTCAGTGCTTATAGGATTTTCCCACAAAACAACATGGCTATTATTGTGATGTCAAACGGATATAATTTTTTCCCGGCACAGTATTATATTGTCAATCATGTTGCAGCCATCATTGATAAGAATCTTACGGACGCTTATTCTCTTGCTGAAGAATCTATTATTGCCGGATTTGCCCAAAATAACAATCCAAACGCAGAAAAAAACTACTATGCCATTAAGACGAAAAATCCAAAGTGGGATTTTGATGGAACATTGAATAATATCGGCTATATTTTAATGGGAAATTCAAGAATTGAAGAAGCAATTAAAGTTTTTGAACTCAATGCAAAGGAACATCCACAATCCGGAAATGCTTTCGATAGCCTGGGAGAAGGATATTTCAATGCCAAAAACTATCCTTTGGCACTAAAAAATTATAAAAAATCTCTTGAGCTAAACCCTCAAAACAACAACAGTTCTGATATGATTAAGAAAATAGAAGATCTTATGGCCAGGAAAAATTAATTAAAACTGACATTCATTCAATACATAAAGTCCTGACGAAAGTTGGAATTTCTTTTATTTGATTTAAACCTTCTTTATTTTACTGAAAACTGACACTATTCAATTTTTAATTTTGAAAACAATTCAAACAAAATTCAATTTTAATGAAATATCAGCAATTCAACCCAATTCATTTCATATTATAATGACTTTCCTGGAAGTTTAAGTTATTAGTATTAATTTTAAAACAAACAATTTACTCCAATCCAACTTAAATTAAGATATGATAACCAAGCTTTTTGATTTTTCAAATGAAGAAGAGAAATTAATTTCTGAAGTGTATGACAAGCTTTTTGCAATGTATGATATTTCTGTGATTGATATTGAAAACTCTCCTTATAACCAGTTCAAATCGGAGCAAGATGACCTGTCTCCGTTATTTATACCTAAGATTTGCTATTTTGTAACAGATAAGAATAAAGCCTATTCTTTTTATCTTTTTATTGTCAATAAAGGTGGAACCACTTTCAGAGGAGCACGTGCGGACAACCAACTTGATACCCTGCAGATTTGGGGATTAAAAAAAACGGACAACGATTTTGGATTCATTTCTGTCAATAAAAAAAGCCTCGCGGATAAAGTAGCTGGAATTTTCAGTCATTTTAACATTAATTTTAAAGATAATAAGGGTTTTAAAGATTTTTATGTGATCGGAAATGATCCATACAAAACCATGTTATTTTTAGACAACAGGAGAAAAGAAGTGATAAAATCATTTCCCGATGAAGATTTTAAACTTGTAGTTAAAAACAATATGATAAGTTTCGGTTTACCCAAGGAACTTACCGTTGAAAATGCTGAGATGGTTTCAAAATTTCTGGAAGAAATATAAAATCTGTAAAAATCACGTACTTTTACACTTCTAAATTAACAAATGCTGAAAATTTTCGCCCTCATCAAAAAATCTCTTAAAAATTCCTTCGACAATATCCGGAACGAACAGCTGAAGCATAATCTGCTTCAGGCCATTCCCTTTTGGATAGGATCTGTCATAACAGGCTTTTTTGCTGTCATGTACGCCCAGATATTTGCATGGGGTGAACATCTCATGAATTTTATTTTCGACTGGCATGCATGGATGATCTTTATTATTGCACCTGTTGGATTTGTACTTTCCTGGTGGCTGGTGAAAGAATTTGCTCCCAATGCCAAAGGAAGCGGGATTCCTCAGGTGATGGCGGCTGTAGAACTGGCCAATCCGAAAGAACATAGGAAAATCCGGAATCTTTTAAGTATTAAGATTATATTTTTCAAAATCCTTTCCTCCGTTATTCTTGTCATCGGAGGAGGCGCTGTAGGACGTGAAGGACCTACCATCCAGATTGCCGGCTCTGTTTTCAGAAAAGTGAATGAATATCTTCCCGAATGGTGGCCAAAGATTTCCAAAAAAAACATGATTATGACGGGAGCGGCAGCAGGACTTGCAGCAGCATTCAATACTCCGTTGGGAGGAATTGTTTTCGCTGTGGAAGAGCTGTCAAAAACCCATATCAATTACTTTAAAACAGCCTTATTTACAGCAGTAATCATTGCAGGTCTTACCGCTCAAACATTAGCGGGATCTTATTTATATTTAGGATATCCAAAAACCAATGACGTTTCGTTAATGGTGATGTTTCCGATCATGCTGGTGGCAGGTACCGCCGGTATTATGGCCAGCCAGCTAGCTGTTACCATGCTTAAAATCAATAGCTGGAAGAAGAAAAAACTAAAGACAGATAGGGCGAATGTAGTTTTCCTGATTATCTGTGCTTTAATTATTGCTTCAATCGCCTATTTCATCAACAGAGAAGTTCTGGGATCAGGAAAAGAAATTATGGAGCGTGTCCTTTTTACTAAAGATAAACATGAAGACTGGTATGTTCCCATTCTGAGAATGCTGGGGCCTGCCCTTTCCTTTACTTCCGGAGGTGCCGGCGGAATTTTTGCTCCGGCTCTTACTGCGGGAGCAAGTATAGGTTCTGTTATTTCAGGAATTATTCATTTAACACCCAACGAAACCAATGTGGTGATTCTGGGCGGAATGGTTGCTTTCCTTACCGGAATTACAAGAGCCCCGTTTACTTCAGCGATTATTGTGCTGGAAATGACAGACAGACATTCATTGATATTCCACCTTATGCTTGCCGGAATGGTATCCTCTATTGCTTCCATATTAGTAAGCAGACATTCTTTGTATGATGTTTTGAAGGTGAATTTTCTGACGGAAATCAGATCCAATGATGAAACTGAATCCAGAAATCCATAAAAAGATGAATAGACATTCTAAGGAATCGCTAACTATTTCTCCAATCCTCTTGCATATAAGAAATATATTTTCTACTTTTGCACCTCGAAATAATTAACAAATTTTTTAACATTATGAACAATTACGAAACTGTTTTCATTTTAACTCCCGTTCTATCTGAGGCACAGGTAGAGGAAGCAGTGAACAAGTATGTAGATCTAATCAAAGAAAAGAACTGCGAAATCGTTGCTAAAGAAAACTGGGGATTAAAAAAATTAGCTTACCCGATTCAATTGAAAAAGAATGGGTTCTATACTTTAATCGAATTTAAAGGAGAAGGTACTGTAGTTGCTGATTTAGAATTAGCATTTAAGCGTGACGAAAGAGTAATCCGTTACCTTACTACAAAACTTGACAAGCACGCTGTAGAGTACGCTGTAACAAGAAGAGCTAAAGTAAAAGCAGCTAAAGCTTAATTATTAACCCTATTTTTTAAAAAAGACAAGACATGGCAATAGATGAAATGGCTAAACAAGCCTCAGCAGGAGGAGAATCAGAAGTAAAATTCCTTACTCCGCTTGATATCAATACAAAATCTGAAAAGAAATATTGTAGATTCAAAAAATACGGAATTAAGCACGTTGATTACAAAGATGCTGATTTCTTATTACAATTTGTAAACGAGCAAGGTAAAATTTTACCAAGAAGATACACCGGAACTTCTTTAAAATACCAAAGAAAAGTTTCTGCTGCTATCAAAAGAGCAAGACACCTTGCTTTACTACCATACGTAGCTGACTTATTGAAATAAGACAAAAATAAATAAGAGAAGAGGTTTTTCCTCTTCTTTTGTTGCTGAATACATCATTAATTCTAACTTGATTTTAGATACAACCTAAAATCTAAAAAAGGACAACAACAATGGAAATTATCCTAAAAAAAGACGTAGAAAACTTAGGACTTGAGTTTGATACAGTAAATGTAAAGCCAGGTTATGCTAGAAACTTCTTAATTCCTCAAGGAATTGCTCTTTTAGCTACCCCTAAAAACAAAGCTGCTTTAGAAGCTACATTAGAAGCTAGAAAAGAAGAAGAAGCTAAATTAATCGCTGCTGCTAACGCTGTAGTTGAGCAATTGAAGAAAACTTCTATCACGATCCCTGCAAAAGTAGGTGCTGGTGACAAATTATTCGGATCTATCAACAATGCTGATTTATCTGCTGCTTTAGAAAAAGCTGGTGTTTCTGTAGAGAAAAAATACATCAAGATTCCTGGTAACACGATCAAGAGAACTGGTAAATTCGCAGCTCTTATCAGACTTCACAGAAATGTTGAATACAACTACGAGTTTGATATCGTATCTGATGCTCCAGTGGAAGCAGCTCCTAAAAAAGAAGAAGCTAAAACTGAAGAAGCTTAATAAGCAACTGAGAATTTCTCACAATACAAGACCACTTCAATTTATTGAGGTGGTTTTTTATTGAACTACCCCGTCTTTTTGCTTTGCAAAAATCCACCCCTTCAGAGAACTATCGTGTGGACAGATCTTTAAAGATTTTGTAAGCTTTGGCTATATCTTTAAAACATTTGAGTCCAATCCACAGGGTTGTAATACCCGGATGCCTGTTGCTTTCGTATCCTTTCCATCCTCCCAAGCGGGCAATGACCCATACATATCTTTTAAGATCGGTCTTTGAATAATTATTTTTTTGCTTTTGGGTACTGCCTTC